>CAYZIS010000003.1:0-135377 GCA_964478545.1 uncultured Thermodesulfobacteriota bacterium | reverse complement strand
CATATTGTGACACAAAAGAGCCGGTATTTTTCAGAATAAAGTGCAATACAACAGCCGACTCATACACTTCTTTTCGTTTTGCCAGGATTTCAACGTCTTCTCCAGCGTGTCGCTGGCTTGGGGTAACAAACTTAATGCCACTGTGATGGTGCTCTTCATTGTACCAATCAACAAAATTGCTTGCCCATAAACGAGCTTTTTCTATATTCACAAACCCTTTATTTGGATAATTGGGCCGGTATTTGCAGGTACGAAAAATCGCTTCAGAATAGGGATTGTCATCGCTAACCCGAGGGCGGCTGTAAGAAGGACGTATACCGAGAGCCTCCATAGTGGCCTTTAGAGCACTGCCTTTTTGCGGACTACCATTATCAGCATGCAAAACCAGAGGTTGAAATATGCAGTTTTCAGTCAATACCCCCCGACGAAGAACAATCGATGCATATTCCGATAACTCCTGGGAGTAAACTTCCCAGCCAACAACCTTAAGACTATAGATATCAATGATCATATACAGATAAAAGAACAATCCATGTATCGGTCCTGGCAACCAAGTAATATCCCAACTCCAAACCTGATTCGGTTCAGTCGCACAAAAACTCGTCGGCAAAGCGACTTTTCTGGATGCCCGGCTACGACCGCGATGATGCTGTTCGTCAGCTTCACGAAGTATCCGATAAAAACTTGATTCTGAGGCTATATACTCACCTCGATCAGCCAATTGCGGAACAATCTGACTTGGGGGTGAACTGGCAAATTCCGGCTGATGGCAAACTTCAAGCACTTGCTGTCTCTCCTCGGAACTTAGTTTATTATGCGGATCCGGACGCTGGGCCGCGGGACGTTTGTCACTTTTCACTTCATCTTCCTGGGTCCAGCGTTGGAATGTGCGAAGATCAATTTTCATGATTTCGCAAGCCTTATGTTTGCGAGCCCCGGATTCACAAGCCTCGCTAATCAGCTTCACTGCTTGACGGCGATCCGGGGCGCTGATCATACGCCCTCTTTGTCCCCCCAAATCGCCCGGGCTTTTTTTTGTAACACTAACAATGCCGCAGTTTCAGCCAATGCCTTCTCTTTGCGAATCAACTCCCGTTCCAAGGCTTTAAATCTTTGACGATCTTCCTGCTGTTGCTTTTTAAACCTTTTATTCTGAGCATTATCCCAATCATTGGCTTGTTCGCAGGCTGTACGCCAGGACTTTATCTGCTCTGGATAAATCCCTTTTTTCCGACAATATTCGCCCAGTTGAACCTCATTAAGCACCATACTTTCTACAACAGCGGCAAATTTATCCCTGGTTGTCCAACCTTCCGGGCTGCTATTGCCGTCTGGAAGTAAAATACCCTTCTTACGGGATTCATTCCGCCAGTTATATAGTGTACCTTCTGAAATACATTCCACTTTAGCCAACCCTGCTATGCTCCGATTGTTTGGCGGTATCATCTTTTTCAGTATTGCTTCTTTTCTCTCTTTTGGATATCGCATAATTTTGATCCTTAAATCGCCCCCCTTCTTTTTAATTAAAGATTTTATTATAGCACACGACATCTATCCTGACACAGGGGGTGTACAAGCAATCCTTATACAAAAATCCACATAAAAAACTTTAATTAAATAATTCTACTCCCTATCAGTTCTCCAGGCTCTGCCTTTTTTTTGTTATTGTATTCCATGCCCGCCTATTCCATTTCTATATAAAAGAATCGCTATAACTCGTCGCCGCTATTAACTGTTATATCATGACCCGCTAAAATCAAGGCTTCCGGAGTAATGGAAATTCTATTCCTTATCTCTTATTGTATCCATATTCCTATTGCTGCCTGCCATTCATATAACCATATGATCATGTTGCAGTTTTTTTATAAAATCATAATATTGTCTCCCATTGATTTGTTATTGCCGGGCCTAGGATCATTATATCTTAAAGATTATATCCTTTATGTCGATAAGGTTATGGAAAGCTAAAATGTCGACGCGTCGACATTCTTGGTAAATAATAAACCATATTAAGCTATTAATATCAAAATATCTGGAAAAAATAGCCAGATATAGAGTGATATAATGGATATTTTCCAGTTATTGACACTGTTTTGAAAAACAGGGGGTTCGAAGTGAAAAATTTTTTTGTGTTAATAATTTGCCTATTTATTGTCACTCCTTGCTGGGCGGAAACAGTTTATACTAATTCATCGCTTAAAAAATATAACTCATATAAAGGGCAGAGCACTGCCAAAAGCTATACATCTCATAAATATCGGGAATCTTCCCCTTCAACAACAGGTGGTTCTGGAAGTATCTCCAGACAAAAAAATATTACTTCCACTACAGGAAATTATAATAGTCAGATCGAGAAACTTCAGTCAGAAATAAAAGCTATAGATAAAAAGATAAAAAAAGCTGAGAGAGCCACAGTATCTAATAGCCGCCACAATGAGACCTCATTTAGGAATAGTAGCGGTAGGGCTAGTGCTATGAGA
The DNA here is from genome assembly GCA_964478545.1 of uncultured Thermodesulfobacteriota bacterium. Lineage (GTDB taxonomy): Bacteria > Desulfobacterota > Anaeroferrophillalia > Anaeroferrophillales > Anaeroferrophillaceae > DQWO01. Next base: position 132,897 of record CAYZIS010000003.1, on the reverse strand, counting down.
GAGGTAAGAAACCTCAGAAAGCAAAGAGCTGTTCTTCAAAATCAAATCAATGATTTAGAAATGATTCAAGCTGGGGCTAATCCATCTGCAGTGATGTCCAATAGACAAGCTGCCAGGAATGTTGAAAGAGTTCAGGAAGAAAGGAAAAGAGACATCAGTAATGCTGTCGAGGATGCGATAAGCAGACATCGCTGTCGATGATGCGATAGTTGGAATTCCGCCTAAATCATATGATGGGCAGTATTATAATGGTTATCTTTCAGGATCTCAAAGTAGGTGAGAAAATAAAAGAAGATTGGTACTAATACCATGAAAGCAATGGGTCGATTGCTTTGGGGGAAAATGCCATTTTTCCCTCGGATATCCCGGCACGGCTGGACAGCTCCCTGAACCCGACCGTTCGATCTTCAATGTTAAGGAGAGATATAAATGAAAGATGATGGAATTCATACAGCATTCGAATTGATTCTTGAAGAAATCGGAAGTGTTTCTAAAGAATTGAAGGAAGAAGCTAAACACCTGGTCGATAAAGGAGATTTTGATGCGGTTGCTCGTCTTATGAAGACAGGAAAAGAAATGGATACTTTTCAACTGAAAGTACATAGTTTGCAAACTGAATGGATAAATACGTTTGACCCCGATACAAGAAGTAAAACTCATATTTCTTTAGTGGATACTAATATCAATATATCTGATACTCTATTGCTTACGATGACATATGGAGATGCATGTGCTGAGGCAGAATATTTCGGAAAAAGTGTTCGCATCCTTGCGGGGTCAACAATGAACAGAATATCTTATCATTCGCTTGCAGATCATATCGAAGATAGAAAAAGAAAGGCTGTGAACGACGGTGAAGTATCACCATCATCAAACGAAGAATTATATGAAATAAAAAGGCCGATTACGTTCAATAGTCCTTCTGCGGCAGCTTGTTTTGTTGCAGGTTGTTCTGTTAGTGGGCCAAGAGAATGGCAAGTCAAGGATAATGGTAAATCTTTGAAGTATTGGTTATCTCAAAATAAATAGCCAAACGAAGCAAACAGAAATTAGGAGTCAATTTATCCTTGACAACTCGAATCTATTGGTAAAAAAGCGCCGAACAAAAACATTTGCTTGACCGGGAATAGCCGCCCGTAGTTTCTTCGAGTACCCCGGCCTGGCAAGTGATGTTGGTCGTTGACACACAGCAACAGCAATTCAAGTTTTTTTTGATATGAAAGATAGACTTCGGTCATGGGGTATCGAAGCGCTGTGAGTGAAAATTAAATTTTACCTTTTAAATCTACAGCGTTGGATTTTATCGGTGTGATAAACAGAAAATGGTGATAAAAACATGAACCATAAAGGATATTACATTGGAACGGTAATGGTCGTTTGGGCAATCGCAACCATCGTCTGCTTTATCAATTTTGATGATCCTGATGTGAGAGTATTTTCCTTAAAATCACTCTTTTTCCTTGTCGGTGGAGTTTTTTTTCTTTCAAGTATTATTGGGTACATTTTTACAATGATATTTGGATATGTTACATCAATAATATTGAAAAATACAGAATTCGTTTCATTTGACCCAGAAGAAGCGAATGTTGCACTTACGAGTTGAATCTAAGGTTGTTAAAAACAGGGGTAGAGGAACAGTATGATATCGTCATATGTGTTCCTTTGTATGGCTGTTTGTCTGTTGCACATTGATGTTTAATATGCAGCAGTAGGCAAAGTGTTTTTGGCAAAGTCTGTGTGAGAATCCGTGTGAGAATCCGTGTGAGACTTTTTGTGTGAGACTTTTTGTGTGAAATAGGGAAAATTGGAGAAAATAGAGAAAATATGCTAAGGTATGGAATCTGTAAAACTTCAATTATTACAGTAGGATGAGGTGTGGTGTGAAGTTTTCAGTGATTCCCTGTTTATATGAATTGAGGATCACCAATCCTTGTGCCTGTCCGTTACCGGAATGATTTTGAAGATGGTGCTGTCTGTGGAGAGATTTTAAATCTGTTTTCAAACCTTTCCTACCCCCAGGGTTGCATGATTGTCGTTTTTCACGGGGGTACAGAGGGGAGACAGGTAAAATAGCTTTTTCTCCATGACTCTGAGAAACTCTTTTCATTTCAGGACTCAAAATACAAACCATTATTTGTGATGACTTTGGAAAGTAATACTGATCAATGTATGAAATTGAATTAGGTACCCCATTACAGATCCAGCTTGAGGAAAAGCCGGATCGGTTTAAAAGTGTTCTGGTGGGGTTTGATCCGGGGCAGTATATGATTATCCGGCAACCCCTGGCAGAAAATGCTCAGACTTTTTTTACTCCTGGGGAAAAGGTTGTTGTCAGATTTTTATATCGGGGAAGCGTCTATGGCTTTCAAACTGAAATTATCAGTGTGGTGAAAGTCCCCGCGGCGCTTTTGTTCATTCAGTATCCTGCCAAGATAGAAGATCATAATTTACGAAACTATAAAAGAATTGATTGTTATCTCCCCAGCCAGCTCAAGGTTGGTAAGATGATGTTTCATTCCCGGATTATTGATTTAAGTAAGGGTGGCTGTCAGGTTGCCCTTGAAATCAGCGAAATGGAGAACATTTCCAACCCCATGGATGTTGATCAGCAGATTAACCTTTCCTTTTGTCTTCCTGGATTGGCAGATAAAATTAATCTTGAAGGGGTGGTGAAAAAGATATGTAATGATAAGCATCAAATTAAAATAGGCATGAAGTTTATTGAGATAGAAACAAAATATAAAGCTAAACTTTATAAGTTTCTTGCCCCTGCCGGTGCTTGATTATCTTTTTTTCGATCCTTGCTCCCACCTGATTTTTCTTAAACAATCCCAATCAGCTCCCATCTTCTTGTCTCTGCCTCCCATTCTTTATCTTTTGATTCTGCCACTATATTTATTTTTGTTCCTGAATGGCTGAAAGGCTTTTTGTTGAAGTCGCAGTTTTCACAATAGCGCTTACTAAGCAGTTGAAATTTTCCTTCAGCAAGAGTATGAATAAAAGAACTGTTACCCCATAGCAGTAGTATGTTTTTATTCCATTTCCATTTTTCTTGCAGGAATCGGGGTTTATGGAATATGTCATCATCGGCAATGGGATTGCTGGGGTCAGCGCCGCCGAAGTTATCCGCCTGTTGATTCAGCGACATATTGAAGCCAAAAGACAGGCTTTGGGATTATCATACCGGGAATTATAGGAGGAGGCATAGCTGGTGATTTCAGTTTATTTGATGAGAAAAAGATTGTTTGTTTTTGTCCTGGTCATGTTTTTATTATGCCTGATGCCAGGGTTGGCATTGGCCGAGCGGCTTTCCATCAAGGTGCCAAAAGCCAATATCCGTTCCGGGCCGGGAACCAAGTATGAGATCATCTGGCAGGTGGGGATATATTATCCGCTACAGATTATTAAAAAATCCGGTCATTGGTATCAATTCAGCGATTATGAAGGGGATGCGGGCTGGATCAGCGATAAACTGCTGGGCAAGCAAGCAACAGTGATTACCATTAAGGATAAAGCTAATGTCCGGTCCGGTCCCGCAACTAAATATCCGGTCATTTTTACCACTGAAAAAGGGGTTGCCTTTAAAGTTCTTAAAAAACAAGGTAAGTGGATGAAAATACAGCATCCCGACGGTGATCAGGGATGGATTTATAAGACGTTGGTCTGGTAGCAAATCTGAATATTTCTGCTGGACGAAAAAATAAATTTGGCATATAGTATTGAAATCCATTTTTTAGATATGGATTTCAAAAACCACAACTTCATTTTAAGGAGGGAAAGAAAATGTCCGATACCAAAAACCTGCTGTTAGTCGTCAGTACCACCGAACCTGCCAATCAATATGCCAGCTATGTTACCGCTTTTATGGCGAAGAAACTAGGCAATGTACCCAACGTCACCATCTTTTATGGACCTAACGCCGTTTCCATGGCGAAAAAAGGTGAATTGGCAAAACTGGAAATTCCCCAAAACGTGAAAGAACTGATTGCCGGTCAGTTGGACGGTCTTTCGGCTGCCGACTTGCCCGATAACCTGGAACAGATGGCCCGTTTCCAGAAAGATCAGCTGGGGGTTACGATTGCCTCCTGTGCCACCTTCCATGTCATCGGCGGTTTTGCTGAATCCGTGGATGATACATCCAATATAGAAGATTTTATTGTCCCGGTGAAGCTGCCTGATGCCTGGGGTGCTATCGATGGAGCGGATAAGGTGCTGTATTACTAATCAGTAGCAAATATCAACCGAAGGTTACATGTCCACTGATGTTAACCCGTTCGGTTAAAAAAGTGTCAAATAACTATCCCGGTTTAGGGGACAGATTCCGAACTTGTCCCCGAAACCGGGATAGCTTGTTTTTAACAGATTTCTTTTCATGATGTTCCGGTAATGGTCAGGCAAGTTCTGCTTTTACCATCATCCTGCCAATTAAAATTTTCAAATAAAACCGCACTTCTCTTGACCGAAGCTGAAAATAATCCTATATTCCATCCCTGATGCGAACTGGTACTAATGTGGGCTAACGACCACAACTCAAATCAATGTATCAGGATGTTCCGTCATGGCTCTCGCTCATTCTCGCTATGAGCTAAGCCCAAACATCCTGAATGTATTCCCGACAATTTCTTGTTTTTTATACCCCTCAAGGGGGTACTGAAAAGAGTGACAGGTTCTCCTGAGCAGCTAAACCATCCACTCTTTTTTTATCCTCTTACCAAGTGGAAAGATGATCTTATGGAAATGACAATTGCAGCACAAAACGGCAGTGGAAACGATGGTGCCGGGCTGGTTTTTCAGCAGGCAAAAAAGCGTATGGCGGATGAAATTATCGGCCAGGAAATTCTCATTGAACACCTGTTGATCGCCCTGTTGGCCGATGGCCATTTACTGGTTGAAGGGGCTCCAGGACTGGCAAAAACCCGGGCAGTCAAGTCTTTGGCTGATTGTATTGAGGGTGATTTTCAGCGCCTTCAGTTTACCCCCGACCTGCTTCCGGCCGACCTGACCGGTACTGAAATATATCAGCGCAACAGCGATTCCTTCCGCTTTCAACCCGGCCCCCTTTTTCACAATATTGTCCTTGCCGATGAAATCAACCGGGCCCCGGCCAAGGTTCAATCCGCTCTTTTGGAAGCGATGTCGGAAAGACAAATCAGTGTTGGTCACAAAACTCATTACTTGCCGGATCTTTTTATGGTTATGGCTACCCAGAATCCTATTGAACAGGAGGGTACCTATCCCTTACCCGAGGCCCAGCTCGACCGTTTCCTTATGCAGATCAAGGTGGATTATCCTGACTATGAGAGCGAAAAGATGATTCTAGAGCTGGCCCGGCGGGAGGTATTGGATGAACTTGGGGGAAAAACTTCCCAAACCCCCATTTTGAGCCCGGAGATGATAACCCGGGCCCGGCGTAAAGTGCTTGATCTGCATATGGCAGACCCCCTCAAAGAATATATCGTCCAGCTTATTCTGGCAACCCGCAATCCCCAATCCTGCGGCGAGAATATAAACCGCTGGATCGAATATGGTGCTAGTCCACGGGCTACCATCGCTCTGGACCGCTGCGCCCGGGCCCATGCCTGGCTGCAGGGTAAAGAGTTTGTCACTCCGGAAAATATTCAGGCGGTTGTCCATGACATCCTGCGTCATCGCCTCATCCTGAGTTTCGAAGCCGAAGCCGAAGGTATTACCAGTGAAAAGGTTATCGACGAACTTTTACAGCAAATCCCCGTACCCTGAGCCGAAGCCTGAATCTCAGCAGCTTAAAATTCAACTTTCTGAAAAAAAACTTCGTGTTCATCGTGCTTCGTGGTGTCTCTGGCATTGTTTTACTGAGGTATTATCACTGTTTTAGAGCAACACGGAAAGTTGAGAATTTTTAAAACTGCCATGTAAGTAAGCATTTCACCAGAGAATAATCCATGCGACTGATAAAATTTATCAGAAAATCACGACCGGCAACCGTTAACGGCATAACCTGTACACCGGAAGAGCTGCTTGCACTACGGCATGTGGCTCGCACTTTGAGTGTTGGTGGCAGTACGCGGGCTTATTCCATCATGGCTGGCAGTACCCTGTCAAAATTCAGGGGACGCGGCATGGATTATGCCGAATCCAGAATCTACACCCCAGGCGATGATGTTCGCAATATTGACTGGCGGGTCACGGCCCGCACCGGCAAAACCCACACTAAAGTTTATGTTGAAGAACGTGATCGGCCGGTTATTATCCTGATGGACTTCAGCCCATCACTGTATTTCGGGACCAAGGAAGCATTTAAATCGGTGATTGCCGCCCGCCTGGCGGCCACCATTGCCTGGACCACGATCTTTAACGGTGACCGCATCGGTGGCATTATCTTAAGCCCCCGGGAGAAATTTGAACTGAGACCCACAGCCGGCAGGAAAGGGGTGCTGGCATTGATCCAAGCGCTGGTCAAAGCGACCAGCCAATTTGCCGGCGATAATTCCGGTTCATCTTTAGATCAGCTGATTCGTCACGGAATACGAGCCATCCGTCCCGGTAGCCGGATTTTTCTGATCAGTGATTTTTATCATTATGATCCGGAGATGGAACGAAATCTTGGACGCCTGCGCCGGCACAACGATCTTGTTCTTTGCCAGGTAATCGACCCCCTGGAAATGGCCCCGCCACCCCCAGGAATCTACAGTATAACTGACGGTCATGAAAATGCCCGGCTCAACACCAAAAATTCCGACTTTCGTCAGTATTACAACGAGGTTTTTCGCCGTCGTCAGGAGAGTTTGGAACAACTTTCCAACCATCTGAAAATACCGTTGCTCAAGCTTGTCTCCGGTACGGACATCGCCGGGGTTATGCGCCGGGGCCTCAGTCTTAAACGTCATGTGAGCCGCCATGAATCCAACTAGTCCAAATCCCCTGACAGCCTTAAAAGATATCCACCTACCTCCTGTCCCCAGCTGGTGGCCCCCGGCTCCAGGTTGGTGGATACTGAGTTTTCTACTGTTAGTACTGTTTGCCTATATCTTTTATAAATGGCGGCAGCGGCAGCTTTTCAAGCGGCCGATTAAGCTGGCTCTGCAAGAGCTTTCCCAGCTTGACCTGCACAGTAGGAGTCCTGAAATTCAGCTCCAGACCCTGCAGGATATTTCTGCCCTGCTGCGTCGTTTCTGTCTGGTCTTTTTCCCCCGACACCAGGTCGCCGGTCTCTGCGGTCAACCATGGCTTGATTTTCTCAAAGAGAGGGCAGGGGAGAAAGGTCTGAAAATTATCGATGCTGAGCTTCGTCCGCTGTTGGAAGAGATCTATGCCCCGGTTACGGCTACTGATCTTGAGGCTTTGGGGAAAGTTATTGAAAAGTGGTTTGGGGCGCAAAAACGAAAAACCCGGAGGCAAGCATGACCACCTTTGCCTGGCCCTGGATGTTTTTCGTTCTACCCCTGCCCATCCTGGCCTATCTTTTGCTGCCCCGGGCCCGCACAACCTCCGGCATGGCCCTGAAAGTACCATTTTACCGGGAACTTGCCGGTTTTCGCCAGTTCAGCAGCGGCAAAAGCTCCACCTGGATTCGGCTACTGGCGATTTTGGCCTGGATTCTGCTGGTCGGAGCTGCAGCTCGTCCTCAATGGATTGGTGAACCTTTGAGTACTCCGATCAGTGGCCGTGATCTGCTACTGGCGGTCGATATTTCCGGGAGTATGCAGATCAAAGATATGGAACTGGATAATCAAACCGTTGATCGGCTGACCATGATTAAAAAAATTGCCGGAAATTTTATCAAGCGCCGTCAGGGTGATCGCCTCGGCCTGATTCTTTTCGGTACCCGGGCCTACCTGCAGACACCGCTTTCACTTGATCGCAAAACGGTCAATCAGCTGCTGCAGGAATCATTGATCGGTATTGCCGGCAAAAAAACTGCTATTGGCGATGCCCTGGGACTGGCGGTTAAACGCCTGCAGAAAAGGCCTGGTAAACGGAAAGTACTAATCCTGTTGACAGATGGTGCCAACACTGCGGGTGCTATCGATCCATTGAAAGCAGCCGAACTGGCGACCGAAGAGAAAGTATCCATCTATACCATCGGAGTCGGGGCCGATCGGATGGTGGTCAATACCTTTTTTGGCCAGCGGGTGGTTAATCCATCAGCTGATCTCGATGAAAAAACCTTGCAAAAGATTGCCAAACTCACCGGCGGTCGTTACTTTCGTGCCCGCGACCCCCGGGAGCTGGAAAAAATATATGCCCTGCTTGATAAGCTTGAACCGGTAGTCAGTGAAGACCAGAACCTGCGTCCTGTTCGTGACCTCTTCTATTGGCCCTTAAGCACCGCCTTGCTGCTCACATTTTTACTGATGGTAACCAGACACCATGAATTTTCATAACTTCCATTTCCTGCGGCCCTGGTGGCTGTTGGCGTTCCCTCTTGGTCTTTGGCTGCTGAACGGCTGGCGAAAACAGGAGAGTGGTAAAAGCCGGTGGGACAAGGTTTGTGACCGTCACCTGCTGGGGAAACTTCTCGTGGGAGAATCCGAAACCTCAGCCAAAAGGATCTCCGGAGCTCTTCTGCTTATGCTGCTGCTTGCCACCCTGGCCCTGGCCGGCCCCACCTGGGAACGACGGCCCCAGCCGCTGTTCAGGTCGGCCACCGGCCGGGTTATCGTCCTTGATTTGTCACTTTCGATGCAATCTCCTGATATTCCCCCAAGTCGTCTGACTAGGGCGCGTTATAAAGCAATAGATCTGATTAAAGCCGGTGTCGGGATTGATCAGGGGCTGGTGGTTTTTGCCGGTGACAGCTTTATCGTTACGCCGTTGACTGATGACCGGGCCACGATTCTCAACCTTCTTCCCAGTCTTACTACCAACACGGTTCCGGTGCAGGGCAGCCGGGCCGACCGGGGCCTGGAAAAAGCCGGCGAACTACTCCGGCGGGCGGCAGTCAGTCGTGGTCAGATCATTTTGGTTGCTGATGATGCTGATGAGGCGGCGGTCAAGGTTGCCGCGAAGCTTAATAAAGCAGGCTATCGTCTGGATGTCATTGCTGTTGGTACCAGGGAGGGCGCTCCGGTGCCACTGCCGGATGGAGGATACCTGAAAGATGATCAGGGCAATATTGTCGTGCCGGTGCCGAATTTTGATTTGTTGCGCCAGGTGGCGGTCAAGGGTGGAGGACGATATGTTGATATCGAGGCGCCGGATTCTGCATTTTCAGTTCTCAATCAGCCTACCGTTCTTTTTCCGAAAAAGCGAAAAAAAAGCGAGCTGACTGGCGATCAATGGCTTGATCGGGGTCCCTGGTTGTTGCTTCCTCTGGTATTAATGGCAGCTTTTTGCTTCCGTAGAGGTTGGCTGTTGGTGATCCTGGTCGTTCTCTTGTTCCATGCTGATCCGGCCGCCGCTTTTAATTGGCAGGATCTCTGGCAGAGATCTGATCAACAGGCAACAACAGCTTTTCAGCAAAAAGATTATAAGGCAGCGGCGCAACTAGCTAAAGATCCCGCCTGGAAGGCTGCGTCCCTGTATAGGACCGGGAAGTTCAAGGAGGCGGCCGCCACCCTTGAACCGCTTAGCTCAGCCAAAGATTTCTACAACCGTGGTAACGCCCTGGCCCGGGCTGGAAAGCTTGAAAAGGCGCTGGCTGCCTACGATCAGGCCCTCAAGCTGAATCCACAGATGGGAGATGCCCGTTTTAATCGGGAACTGGTGGCAAAATTTCTGGAAAAACAACAGAAACAAAAAAAGCAGGATAAATCCCCAAAAAAGGACAATCAGCAACAGGAAAAAGAGCAAAAAAAACAAGAACAGAACCAGGACCAACAACGGTCGGAACAGAATAATCAAAAACATCAGGATACAAACAAAGAAAAGCAATCCTCCGGTCAGCAGGATCAGAAACAGCAGCAGAATTCAGCGAATCAGACGGATCACCATCAGGAAGATCAGCAATCGACTGCCCCCAGGCAGACCCAAGCGGATAAGCAACGGCAGGATAAAAAATCTGCTCCGGATACGGCCCGATCTTCAGATGACGCCGCCGCAAAAACCGCGACAGGAAAGGCGGAAAAATCAGAGAAAGAAAAGCAAGAGGAACAAAAGAAAGCCGCGACCAGCGCTACTGAGGAGGAAAAACCGATGGATGCCAAGCAACAGGCCCTGGAGCAGTGGCTGCGTCGGGTGCCGGATGACCCCGGGGGACTGCTGCAAAGAAAATTCCTCTACCAGTATCGTACCCGGCAGGATCGAGCCCAAGGGCACAAAGGATGGTGATCAAATTTTGACAGGTAAAACCATGGGACAACAGGGTAAAATTTCATATTTTTTTCTCATCACTCTGGTTTGGGTGACTTTTGGTGGCTTTGCACCCGTAAACTGCATGGCGGCTGTTCGCGCCCACCTTGACCGCCAGTCTATCAGTAGTGATGAAACGGTCAATCTTTCGATTGAAGCCGATGGTGCCCTGAATTCAATTTCCAGCCTCGGTACCAGCGCCCTGGAAAAAGATTTTTCCATTGTCAACCAGTCGACGAGCAGTAATTTCCAGATCATCAATGGCTCCAGCAAAGCCACGAAAACCTGGAATATTGAACTCGAACCAAAACACACCGGCACGTTGACCATCCCGTCATTTACTATCCATGGGGAAAAGAGCAAACCTCTGACCTTGACGGTTGCCAGCCCAGCTTCCATAACTCCGAGCTCTTCAGCTCCTCTGGGTGATATTTTTATTGAGGTCATGCCGGAGATGGAAACCCCGGCGTATATCCAGGGGCAGATTACCATCAGCGTCAAACTTCTCATTAAATCTCAACTAAACCTGAGTGAAGCTTCCCTTGAAGAACCAAAGCTGGAACATGCCAGCGTCATCAAACTTGGTGATGACCGGCGTTATCAAAGCCAAAAAAATGGGGTTGACTACCAGGTAATTGAGCGAAAATATGCCATTATCCCCGAAGAGGGCCGGGAGGTTACGGTTCCTCCACTGCTTTTCCAGGCTATCATCAATGCCGGCCGCAATCGTTTTTTTTCGAGTGATCCTTTTTTTAACCGCTTTCCCGGTCAGAAACGCCGGCTCAGGACCCGCAGTCAGGAGTTGAAAATTCCCCTGACCCCAATACCGGATGTGTTTAAAGGGAAAGTATGGCTGCCGGCGAGAGCTGTAACGATTAAAGAGGATAAAAGTCAGGTCAAGGAGCTCAAAGTTGGTGAACCGCTGACACGAAGCATCCAGATTGAAGCCTTTGGTCTTACTGCCGAGCAACTGCCGGAGGTCAAGGTCAAGACCCCTGATGGCTGTAAAATTTATCTCGATCAGCCAGAACTCAAAAACCAGATAGATGGTGACTATCTGCATGCCATTAAACGTCAGTCAATGGCTTTCATTCCGTCTCGGGCGGGAACGTTCACTCTGCCGGAAATGAGTATCGATTGGTGGGATGTGGTCAACAATCGCCAGCAGAAGGCGGTCCTGCCGGCTCGCAAGGTTAAAGTAGTCGCAGTGCCAGGACAACCTGGTACTATCGGGAACCAGAACAACCATCATCCAGCAACAGTCCAGGCCGGCTCACAAAATGCAGTAAAAAATCAAGCTGTACCGGTAAAAAAATCACTATCTGAAAAGACACCGGTTTCTGGCAGCGTCCGGCTCTGGCAGGGGGTTAGCTTTATTTTGCTGCTGGCTTGGTTCATTACCATCTTTTTCTGGCGCAAATCCTGGCGACGGCAAGTAGTTGATCAACAGCACAGGGAAAAACAAACGGAAAAGAAATCAATGGCAAACCGTGATCGCATCAAAAAATCCTGTCTGGCCAATAACCCTCGACAGGTTCAACAGGCCATTCTCAATTGGGCTACCGCCGTTTGGCCACAAAATCCGCCGACCAATCTCAAAAATCTGGCGGCAAAGCTGGAAAATGCCGAACTGACAAAAGCTTTCGCCGAACTTGAAGAGGCTCTTTACAGTCCGGAAGTTAACCGGGAGTGGGATGGAAATCAGTTCTGGCAGATAATCGCAAAATATTTGCACAATAAAACAGCGGAGAAACCAACTGATAAGAGGGAAAAGAGATTGCCATCCCTCTATTCACGGTTGACATGAACCGGTGTTGCAGGAATAGAATTTTACTGGGTTAGCTGAGAATTTCAATATGATCCCGGTCCAGGTATTCGAGCAGGGCCTTGCCGCTGCGGCGAATGTGTTTTCGTACCAGCCTTTCCACCATATCTTCCCGGCCTTCCTCCATAATGGTCAGCATCTGGCTGTGGTCTTCAATCTGGATTTGGGACATGTTGGGAATTCGCAGCAATATCCGCCGGTAGCGGAGAAAATTATCCCGTAAAGATTCTATGATGCCGCAAAGCCGCTGGTTGCCACTGCCCCGATAAAGAACATCATGGAAATCAGAAGAATTACGAAAAAATTTTTCCAGTTCTCCGGTCTCCAGAAAATGGACAGCTTTTTCATTGATTTCTTTTAACTGTTTCATCGTTCGGATGTCTTTTCTGCTGGTTGCCAGCCGGGCGGCATACCCTTCAAGAATGCTCCTGACTTCGATAATTTCCTTTAAATCTTCCCGGGTCAAGGCCCGGACAAGATAGCCAACTTTACGTTTCTGCTCCAAAAACCCTTCCTGTTCCAACAGCTGCAGGGCCTCCCGGGCCGGGGTGCGGCTGACCCCGTGAGCCTTGGCAATTTCTTCCTCTTTCAATACTTGGTTGGGCTTGATTTTCAGGTTGAGAATCTGCCGTTTCAAGGTAGCGTGAATTAAGTCTTTTTTGCTGCGGCTCATTTCAAATATTGTCTGACGATAGTAGTTTGCAGGACTTCATGAGTACCCCCACCATTAAAAAGAAAACGATTATCACGATAATAGCGCTGTACCGCATATTCCATTGAGTAACCATAGGCTCCATGGATTTTCATGGCTTCGTCCGCCGTACGGCAGGCGATACTCAGGTGGTATATGACAGTCGTTAAAATATATTTCCGATCAAACCCTTGTCAGGGTCGGTTTGACAAAGGACGGTATGGAAATCTCCTTTTGGCCCATTGGTTGACCATGTTTTCATCCCGTTGATAACATAGCCATCACTGGTTTTCCGGGCCCGGGTCTGAACATTGCTGAGGTCAGTCAGTTTAGTGAACCGCTCCCGCCAGGTAGGTAACCAGGGACGGAAATATTTCAATGAGTAAAATACAGACGATGTACGTGGGAAGAAAATAGACAACCCCTTTAAAAACCGTAGCCAGAGAAATATCTTCAGACATTCCGGCGACCACGTAAGCGTTAACTCCCACTGGTGGAGTAATGGCGCCCATGGTGGTGACAATGGTGATCAAGACGCCAAACCATATGGGATCATAATGTAATTTCAGGGCCAGAGGATAGAAAATGGGTATGGTAATCAATAGCAGGCCAAGGGCATCCATAATGGCCCCGCCAATAATAAATACCACGATGATCAGCCAGAGAATGACAAAATTGGGAACCGGCAAGACGGCAGCCCATTCAGCAATCAAATAGGGGAGCCTGGTAATAGCAAGAAAGCGGCCGAAAATGACGGCTCCGGTGATGATGACAATGATAAAACAGGAGATTTTTAATGTATCTTCAATAGACCTTCTAAATCCTTTCCAGCTTAAAGACCTTTGTACCAGGCTGATCAGCAGGGCAAAAAAGGAACCGATGGCTCCGGCTTCGCTGGGAGTAAAAAAACCGATGAAAAGGCCGCCCATGATAATGCAAAAAAGAATCAATACTTCAATGGATCCTTTAAATGAGGCCAATTTCTGGATCAAGCTGGTCTTAGGTCCAGCCGGACCCCATTCCTGGTGTCGCCGGCAAACTATGATGACCGTGAAAATCATCAGAATTGTGAGGATAATGCCAGGTATAATACTACCGAAAAAAAGTCTGGCTATGGATTGGCCGGTATAAATACCGAAAACCACCAGGACAATGCTTGGAGGAATAACGACCCCCAGGGTTGAGCCGGCAGCAATGGAGCCGGTAATCAGGATGGGGTTATAGCGATATTTTTTCATTTCCGGCAAGGCTACCGAAGTCATGGTGGCCGCGGTGGCGGTATTGGAACCGCTGATGGCGGCAAAACCGGCACAGGCCATAATTGTTGCCATTGCCAAACCGCCCCTGGTCTGGCCGAGGCAGGTATAGGCGACATTGTAGAGTTTAGTGTTGACATTGGAATGAAAACAGATCAGGCCCATGAAAATAAAGAGTGGAATGATGGTAAGGCCGTAGGATGAAAAAGTTGTCCACAATTCGCTGCCAATCATGCCCAGGGCGGCCGTGGGGGAAGCAACATAAGCAACTCCGAGAAAACCGATAATAGCCATGGCAAAACCTACTGGCAGTTGAAACAGGAACATGGATGCCAACATAATGACAATGCCGGCAATACCCACAAACTCGGGGCTCATAGTTCCTCCTGGCGATTTTCAAGTTGGTGCAGGCCCCGAAGGAAATCCAGAAAAAGAATGATTGCCAACAGACCCAGACCAATGGCGACAATAAAAATAAACGGATGATAGATGATTCTTAAGGTTTCTGATCTTTCACCACTATGCCAGATATTCAAACCCCAGATGGTGGTTTGCCAGGAAGCCAGAGTAAAAAAAAGAGCGCTTATGAGATAGCTGAAAGCTTTTGCCCGCCGCCGCCAGTGAGCATTATAATGGTTAGTAAGGATATCAATGGCAACATGATTTTTATGGGTCTGGGTGTAGCCCAGAGCCATGGCGGTGGTTAATGCACCTAAAAAACCGATCACTTCAAAACTGCCCTTAATCGGCCGCCAGAAACAACGTGAAGCTACATTGGCAAAGCCAATAAGCATCATCAAAAGTAGTGATAACCCGCCGATAACTATGCAAACCTTGTTGATGGTGGCGATAATTTTCTCTATTTTATCCACAAAAAATCCATATTATTGTAAGCGTATTCCATTGTGTGGAGGGGAGATAAAAGCCATAACCTGCATGTTAGTTATTTATCAATAAAGTTTTACGCAAAAAGGTCAAAACTTTTTTTTTCACAGAGCACACTAAGATCACTAAGGGGAAATTGAAAGATCTTTTTCTTTGTAAGCTCTGTGAGAATATAAAATTTATAGAACCTGTTTGTTTCCGGCTACGCCGGGTTAGGAATGCCTGAAAAAATACCCAAAGGCGGTGGAGAGGGTACTCCACCGCCTTTGAGCTGCTTATTTACCGTATTCTTTTTCGTATTTGGTCTTTAAACTGTAGAGATCATCGAGAAACTGCTGGCCGGACAGGCCGGCTTCTTTAGTTTTCTGCAGGTAACCGGTGATCATGAATTTGACTTTATCGCTGACTTCTTTAGATTCAGCTGCTGAAAAACGATAGATACCGACCTCCTGCTTTTCTTTGGACCAGACCAGGGCATCTTTCACATGCTGGTCTTCATATTGGCCTGTCCAGATGGTCTGTTCCCGTCCCAGGTCATTGAAAACCTTTTTCACATCAGTTGGCAGGGCATTCCATTTTTTCAGATTCATAACCACGGCAAAAGAAGTGGTAGGGCCATTGGTAATGGTCACATGTTTGCATAATTCAGCGAATTTTAAATCCTTCATGACTTCAAGGGAAGAGAAAAGCCCTTTCACCACACCTTTCTGTAGTGATTCCGGGACACTGGACATGGGCATGGCAACCGGAATAGCTCCTATAGCATCAAGGTATTTTCCTGAAATTCCGGTTCCCCGGATTTCCAGATTTTTCAGATCACTGAGTTTTTTTACCGCCACTTTTGACATCAGGTTGCCGGGGGCACAGGTAAACAAGGTCAAAACCTTGACTTTGTCATAAGATTTAGGTTGATATTTTTGATAGAGATCCCAGAATGTGGCACTGGCGACAGTAGCGCTGGTGAAGGTAACCGGTAGATCAATGCCCTCCATCAAGGGAAAACGCCCGGGAATGTAGGGTGGGCAGAAGCAGCCGATGTCGGCAATCCCGGAAATTACTCCATCGAGCATGTTCTTTGCTCCCAGCAACGTTCCGCCTGGATAGGTGGTAACTTTCACCGCTCCATTGGTACGCTTTGCCACTTCTTTAGCCCAGCGTTCCATCTGGACGCAGGGGAAGGTGGGAGCTGGGGGAAAATTAGCATATCTCAGCTCAATAGTTTTGGCGCCGGCAGGGGCGGGCAGCATAAGTCCCAGCGTCAGAAAGGTGCCGATAATCAGCAGGATGAGTGATTTGCCCATAATTTTTCTGGTCATCATTTTTTCCTCCTTGGTATGCGGTTTGGGTTGGCTGTCGGAAAACTGATCATATCACATTTTATCTCAACTGAAAGAAATTTCCACTGATGTTCCGTCATGGCTCTCACTCATTCTCGCCGGCCGTCCATGGCCGGCTTCCGAGCCGTCCGCCGCGAATCACCATCCAGGTGATTCGTTCGGCGGCCAAAACCGCCAGCCTGTCGCCCAGCCTGTCGCCCAGCCTGCCGGCAGGCTGGGCAGACACGGCTATGAACCAAACTCTAACATCCTGTAATGTATCCCTGGCAATGTAAGTCAGAAAGTCAAGGTGCTTATTTTTGGAAAAAATACATATATTATCTATTCTTTATGTATGCATATAAATGTTGATAACATCATTTGTCAAGTGAAATAATAATAATTAATGATGATGCTTTGATAGTAGTGTATAATATTGATTTTCATATTATTAGCAACTATAACCTTGTTGTAAAAAAATCGTTGACAAACAATTATCATTGCCCTATTTTGTTTCATTAATAATCTTTATGTATACGTAAAAGAGGTAGTGGAGGATGTTAAACCTGCCAAAAATGGATTATTGCCAGCCGGAGAATAAAGAGGAGCTGTTGGTCTGCTTCCAGCCGGTGACTATATCAGGAGCATAGTCATAGAAGATGTTTCGCGGAAGTGGGGGGGACTATCGCAAATTTCGTTTACGTAAATCGCTGGATTTTCCGCTGGCCGGAATAGCAATGGCCGGCGAGATAACAAAAGATAAATCTTTTAAACAGTTGAAAATTGTTTTGGGTACCCTGGCATCAGGTCCGCTGTTTGTAGAAAAGGCGGCAAATATTTTATCGGGAAAAACATATGATGATGACGATGCTGTTGAGCTGGCATCGGCGGCTGTGGTCGCTGCGGCAAAACCGGTTGCCAATATCGGTTCCCGACCCGGGCACAGAAAAAAGATGGCAGGTATTTTGCTGCGGAAAATGGTGACTGACTTTCAGGATGAAAACAAAAATCCTGATTGATCTTGGGGAGATGATGGAAAAAAGAGAAGTAATACTTAATGTTAATAATGAGATTCATTGCCTGGAAGTTTTCCCCAATGAAATACTGCATCCCATGCAGCAGTCTTTTGTTGACCACTATGGCATTCAATGCGGGTTTTGTTCTCCGAGGATGATTTTAACCGGGGTGGCAGCGGTCGAAAACCAGGATAAACCGCTCAACCGGGATGAGATACGTGAGGTTATTTCCGGTAACCTTTGCCGATGTACCGGCTACGCCAAAATCATTGACGCCATTGAAGATGTGTCGAAGAAACAAAATTAGCTACAGACTTACAGTAGAGTAGGGTGATGTATAACTTCAATAATATATTTTATCTATATAATTATTATACTCTTATCTGATTAATTCTTGAGGATAATATGGGAAAATATAAAATTCTGGGTAAGGGTATTCCCCGGATCGATACACCGCCAAAAGCAACCGGTGAGGCACTTTTTACCGCTGATATCAACCTGCCTAATATGCTGGTTGGCAAAGTCCTCCACAGTTCCCATGCTCATGCTCTGATTAAACGGATAGATGTTTCAAAGGCCGCCGCGTTGCCAGGGGTTTGGGCGGTGGCGACCCGGGATGATTTCTTTGATGTGAAGTGGGGGGGTCTTCAGCTATACCCGTGATCATCAACTTATTGCCGTTGATAAAGTTCGCTATATTGGTGAAGAAGTGGCGGCGGTGGCTGCCGATGATGAAGCTACGGCCCTGGAAGCCCTGGACCTGATTGAACTTGAATATGAACCGCTGCCGGCGAGAATGAGCGAGAGCCATGCCGGAACATCCTGAAATATATTCCCGGCAATGCCAGACAGAAAGTAGACTTTTCTTGTTTTTTATACCCCTCAAGGGGGTACTGAAAAGAGTGACAGCAATTCAGGAGTAAGTTACTAAAATTTGCTACTGCTATGGAGCTTTTACGAAGCCATCATTCGTGGAGAGAAAAATGACCCAGATCATCGATAAAGTCCTGGTCTCCATCCTTCGCCGCCGTCTCAAAGCCATAACCGATGAGATAAGTATCACCCTTGAAAAGACGACTTGTTCTCCGATTCTCTGTGAAGCCAAGGATTTTGTTACCGGACTTTATGATGCCAAAGGACGCATGCTTGAACAGACGGAAAACCTGCCAATCCTGGCTTTTTCTCTGGCCCCGGTCTGTAAATATATCATTGATTATTTTGGCAATGAAGTTTATCCTGGTGATGTTTTTTTCCACAATGACGTTTTTTCCATGGGCAACCAAAATAACGATGTGGCGGCTTTTAAGCCCATATTCTTCCAGGATGTCCTGGTCGGTTGGTCGGCCTGCAAGGGGCACCAGGCAGATATCGGCACTATTCCCCCATGGCTTTATCAGGCAGAAAAAGTTTTTCAGGATGTCAGAAATGGGGTTCTCTCCCCGGATCAGGCCCGAGCACTCTATGGGGTAGTCATTAATGTAGAGACGATGACCCTTGATCTGCAGGAAATAGAGAAATTCCGGGGACAGATTTAATTCTTCCCCTGGTGATTCGTTCGGCGGCCAAAACCGTTTGGAGCCAAGCCAGGACATCTCTGCTAATTGTTTTAAAAGCATAAAATATAAATAAATAAAATTCATAGTATCAGTAAGTTACAATTAGTTACATGGAGTTTTTACGAGTCCATATAAGGAGTTGGTGCAAATGTTTTTAAAGAAATTTCCCCCGAAAGTTGAAAGTTTATCAGAACTGGAGGCTCTCCAGCTTAAAGGTCTGCAATGGACCGTTCAGCATGCCTACCAGAATTCGCCTTTTTATAAAGCCCGGATTGATCAAGCCGGGGTCAAACCCGATGATATCAAATCATTGGCTGACTTGAGCCGGCTACCCTTTACCACCGCTGATGATTTTCGCCTGGGTTATCCCTATCCCCTGAAATCAGTTAGTCAGGAAGAAATTGTCAGGATTCATGCATCTTCTGGAACCACCGGAAAACGCAAAGTTGTCTGTTACACCCAGAAAGATATTGATGACTGGTTGGATATGTTTGCCCGCTGTTATGAGATGGCCGGCCTGACCCGAAGCGACAAGGTTCAAATCTGTGTTGGTTATGGTGTCTGGACCGCCGGGGCCGGGTTTCAGCTTGGTTGTGAGCGATTCGGGGCCATGGCAATTCCTTCCGGGCCGGGCAATCTGGAAATGCAGATGACTTTTTTGCAGGATTTCGGCACCACGGTTTTGTGCTGCACGGCTTCCATGGCTCTCTTGGTCGCCCAGGAAGTGAATAAACGCGGGCTGCGTGAGAAACTGCAGCTGAAGAAAATCATCGCTGGTTCGGAAAGAAGCAGTGCCGCTATGAGAAAAAAGATCATGGAATTACTGGGGGTCGAAGAATATTACGATATTCCCGGTTTGACGGAAGTTTATGGCCCGGGTACCGGCCTGAGCTGCCATAGCAGTGAAAATATCCACTACTGGGCCGATTACTACATCCTGGAAGTCCTTAATCCTGAAACCCTGGAACCGGTTGCTCCCGGTGAGGTGGGAGAGATGGTCTATACCACCCTGGCCAAGGAGGCGGCCCCCCTTATTCGCTACCGTTCCCGTGATCTTGTCCGCCTGATTCCGGAACCATGTCCCTGTGGTTGCATCCTGCCCCGCCATTCGCCGATTCTCGGCCGCAGTGATGATATGTTCGTCATCCGCGGCGTTAATGTGTATCCCAGCGAACTGGGTACCATCCTTTCCCCAATCAAGAATATTGGTAGTGAATACCAGGTCATCCTTGAACGGCGGAATGACGGTAAGGATTATTTGATCCTGAAAGTTGAGAGGGCGGAAGGGGTGGCTGAAAGCCTGGATGAGGAAAGTAGCAGAAATATTTCTTTCCGGATTCGGGCTGAAGTAATGGTTACCCCCATCATCGAGATTGTAGCCTACAATGAACTTCCTCGCAGTGAACGGAAAACCAGGCGCATTTTCGACAACCGGGAAATTTAGGATGAAACATTTCGACTACCTGCGCGCTGGTTCCATCAGTGAAGCCCTGAAGCTCAAACACCAGCATGGGAAAGAGGCGTTGTTCCTCTCCGGTGGAACAGACATCCTGCTGCTGATTAAAAAGGGGGTTATCAATCCTCGCCTGTTAATTTCGCTAAGAAATATCAAAGTGCTGAGCGGTATCAGACAATCAGGAAACAAGCTGGTGATCGGCAGTGGAACAACCCTGAGAACCCTGGAAAAATCAAAATTGATTACCGACTATCTTCCCGCCCTCCATGATGCCGTCAACTAGATGGCTTCCGTACAAATTCGCAATGTTGCCACCTTGGGCGGTAACATCATCAATGCTTCCCCGGGTGCGGACAGCGCAGCACCGCTGTTGATTTATCGGGTGGCGCTGAAACTGGTCAATCGACAGGGCAAGGAGCGCAGCATCCCCCTGGAAGATTTTTTCAAGGCTTCAAACGTATTGATCTTAAACCAGATGAAATAGTCAAAGAATTTATTATCGAGATGCCGCTGACAGGTGCCGGATCAGCTTACCTGAAATTTATGAAGCGTAAAGCCATGGACCTTGCCCATGTGGGGGTGGGAGTTTATTTATCTCTTGGGAGTCAATCCCATTCTTAGTTGAAATTTCCCTCCAACTTCATCCACATTATGCTGCTTGTTCGCTTTTCTGAGTGATATGGTTAAGATTTAAATCTTTCATAATGGCTTTTCGTAATGATGGTAAATGGCGATAACCTATCAGTTTGTTCAGACGAGGTTCTATATCCAATAATGCTGCTGCCAGCCAGCGATGTTTCTGGTTGGAATTTTTCCAGTGATCAACCTTGCTACAGCGCTCTTCTGCCTGGGAATTGACTGATTCAATGATGTTTGTT
Organism: uncultured Thermodesulfobacteriota bacterium; assembly: GCA_964478545.1. Taxonomy (GTDB): domain Bacteria; phylum Desulfobacterota; class Anaeroferrophillalia; order Anaeroferrophillales; family Anaeroferrophillaceae; genus DQWO01. The sequence continues at coordinate 111,749 of CAYZIS010000003.1, read as the reverse complement.
GTTTTGCTGAAAACACTTTATCAGAGGTTGGAGGTCATTTCAATTTCAACTAAGAATAGCACACTCTCTCTTTGAGTATCACGGCCCGGCAAGTGACCCTTGGCGTTAACGAAATAAAAAACAAAAGGTATATTCAAATGTCTCTACCAATAAAATTGAACGATATTATTGATGAAATGGAAATCCAATCTGATGTCCTCTCAAGCTATCTCAACAAAAAAAACAGGCGAGATTGTAATGGTCGCTGAGGAGCATTTCTCCGCTGCCGAAAATGAAAAAGATATTTCTCATTATTCAGACTGGGAGCAGGAAGCTATTCAAGTCGCAATCGATGTACTTGAGTCGGAAAAAGATTATATTTCATTACCTTCGCAATTTGATATTCATGAATACCAAATCATGGAGGAATTTTGTTTGTCTCTGGAGGATGAAAATTTGAGAGACAAAATGTATCGCTCAATCAAAGGCAGCGGTGCCTTCAGAAGATTCAAGGATAATATTTTTGAATATGATATTGAACAAAATTGGTTTCAATATCGCCGAGAAGTTTTCAAGCGCATGGCTATTGATTGGTGTAAAGAAAATAATATCCCATATACAGAAACCGCTAATAAATAATTTATTACGAGATAACAAATATTTATATGAGAAAAGGAGGGCAATTATATTGCGTAAGCTGATTTGTATTCTAAGTTTTATAGTAATTTTATTAGTGGCTTTGGTGCTGCCCGGGAAGATTCAGGCAGGTGAGGTGGTGACAACCCTTGATGATCAAATGGGAGTTGCAGTGACTATTTATAACCAGAATTTAGCCCTGGTCAAGGATAGACGCCGCCTCAATGTGCCAAAAGGTGAAGTGACGTTGGCTTTTCGTGAAGTCAGCGCCAAGATGAGGCCAGAGACGGCTCTTTTGAGTGCCGGGGGTCTGGCGGTAATTGAACAGAATTTTGAATTTGACCTCTTGACTCCGGAATCTCTTTTACGGAAATACGTCGGCCGCCAGGTTGAGGTAATCAGCCAGCATCCAACAACCGGAGCTGAGACCCATCATGATGCCAAGGTTTTAAGCGCCAACAGCGGGGTTGTTCTCCAGTTTGATGATGGTCACATAGAAACTGGTGTGCCCGGCCGCCTTTCTTTTTCCGGTGTTCCGGATAATTTACGTGATCGGCCAACCCTGACCATGATCGTGGATAGTGATAAAAGTGGTACAAAAGAGATGGAGTTAAGTTATTTGACTGGCGGTTTACAATGGCAGGCTGATTACGTGGCGGAATTGAATGCCGCCGAAGATGCCCTCAACCTCAGCGGTTGGGTAACCCTGACCAATAAGAGTGGCGCTACTTATAAACATGCAAAACTGCAATTGGTGGCTGGTGATGTGCATCAGGTTCCGGCTGAGCGTGCCTTTGACAATAGTCGACGGCAGAAAATGATGCTGGAAGCGATGCCGGCAACAGCGCCTAATATGGCTCAGGAAGATCTGTTTGAGTACCATCTCTACACCCTTGGTCGGCCAACAACTATCGCTGAAAATCAGAGGAAGCAGGTTGCTCTGCTGCAGGCGGCATCCGTCCCCTGTGAAAAAGAGTTTCTTTTGCCGGGCAGCTCTTATTATTACCACCAAGCCTATGGTGAAATCGGCCGCAAGTTTACAGTCGGTGTTTTTGTTACCATTGAAAACTGCAAAAAGAATCATCTTGGTCTGCCATTACCAAAAGGAGTCGTCCGGGTTTATAAAGAAGATAGTAATGGTTCTCTGCAGTTTGTTGGTGAGGATAAAATTGATCATACGCCGGAAAATGAAACCATACGTTTGAAATTGGGAGATGCTTTTGATCTGACGGCGGCTAAAAAACAGACCGATTTCAAGAAAATCGGGGGCGATAGTCGCTATAACTATATTTACGAGGCAGCCTTTGAGGTGAAATTGAAAAATGCCAAAAAAAGGGCGGTTGAGATTAAGGTAGTGGAACCTATTTCAGGTGATTGGGAAATCCTGACTGAGTCCCTCAATCATAAAAAAGAAAGCAGCAGAGCGGTTTCCTGGCGGGTGCCGGTTCCCGCCAAAGGTGAAACGATCTTGTCTTATCGAGTGAGAGTGAAATATTGAACTGTTGAAAAAACAGGTAATTGAGCGCAAAAAAGCGCCTGGAGTAACTCCAGTTGAGAAAATATAAGACCTTATAGCGGAATTCCAGGGATAGGGAAGAGATAATTGACGATACTTCTATTTTCTGCTAATGATGCACCAATTCTTATTTTGGAGTAGGGAAGAGCGTGCACGAAATAATGCAGCAAATCGCCATCATGGTCGTACCGGTGCTGATGGCGGTTACTTTTCATGAAGTGGCCCATGGTTATATGGCGGATTTCTTTGGCGATCATACGGCCCGTGATGCTGGTCGTCTGACCCTTAATCCACTAAAGCACCTGGATCTTTTCGGAACCGCGGTTTTTTTCATCACCCGGATTATCGGCTGGGCCAAACCGGTTCCCATTAATCCGGACAACCTGGCCAATCCCCGGAAAAACATGCTGTGGATTGCCGCGGCTGGACCGGTAGCAAATTTCCTGCTGGCTGCAATCAGTGCCATTATTTATCATCTGCTTACTTTTGCTCCCCTGTCATTTATGGGACCGTTGATTGTTTCAAAGGTGATCCTGCCTCTGACCATGATGGTGAGAGTCAGTGTCATTATCAATCTGGCCTTGGGGTTTTTTAACTTGATTCCAATTCCACCATTGGATGGTGGAAAGATTTTATCGAATCTGCTACCACCCCGGCCATCCATGGTTATGGCTCGCATTGAACCATATGGTTTTATCATTCTGCTGCTACTGGTCTTCAGTAATGCCATTAACCTGTTTATCATTCCGCTTATTTCATTTTTTTCCCAGATTATGATCGGGGTAGGTTTAGGTTAGAATAATAAATAATAGCTGTGATAACAATATGTTATAGTATGGTATATAAAGTATAAATTGGGGTATATTTTAGATGGTAAATGAAAAAAAACGGGTAGTATCCGGGATGCGCACCACCGGCAAACTTCATCTGGGCCATTTCCATGGCGTGTTGACAAATTGGCTTGAGTTTCAAGAGCAGTATGATTGTTTCTTTTTTGCCGCTGACTGGCACGCGTTGACCAGTGAGTTTCAACATCCGGAGATTGTCAAAGACAGTATCCAGGATTTATTTCTCGACTGGCTGAGTGTTGGTATTGATCCGGATAAAGTGACGCTTTTCATCCAGTCCAAAATTAAAGAGCATGCGGAACTGCACTTGCTGCTCTCCATGATTACGCCACTTTCATGGCTTTTGCGCAATCCCACCTTCAAAGATAGTCAAAATGGAAATGAAAATAAAAACGATGATCTGGCAACCTATGGGTTTTTAGGCTATCCGGTGCTGCAGGCGGCTGATATCATTATGTACCGTTCACACCTGGTGCCTATCGGGGTTGACCAGCTTCCCCACGTGGAGTTGACCCGGGAAATTACCCGCAGGTTCAATTATCTCTATGGGGAGGTTTTCCCGGTACCAAAGCCTATTTTGACTGAAGTTCCCAAGCTCATGGGCCTGGACGGGCGCAAAATGAGTAAAAGTTACAATAATGCCATCTATCTGGCCGATGATGAGGAAACCATCAGGAAAAAGGTACTGCAGATGGTGACCGATACCCAGCGGGCCAGGCTTAAAGATCCGGGAGACCCTGAAGTTTGTAATCTTTTTCCTCTTCACCCTCTCTATTCCAGTACCGAAGAGGTGGAGCACATTAAGCGGGAATGTCCCCTGGCTGAAATCGGCTGTGGCGAATGCAAGAAAATCCTGATGCAGAACCTGCTGGTCAAGCTAGCCCCGGTACGGGAAAAACGGCGCTATTACGAAGACCATCCTAATCTGCTCCGGGAAATTATTGAAAACGGTAATACCCGGGCCCGGGAAATAGCTGCCGCAACCATGGCGCAGGTCCGTGACCACATGAAGATTTGATAAAAATGGCCCAAAAAGAATTCTATGAATGAACCTGCTTTTTTCCCTCCCGCCCACCAGCGGGCTCTCTACGCCGTATTGGAAGAACAGTTTTATGTACTTCTGGACAGCTTCGAAGGACCGCTGGACCTCTTGCTTTTCCTGGTGAAAAAAAATCGCGTGGCCATTGAAAATATACCTATTATTTCCATTGCCAGACAATATCTGGCCTACCTGGAATTGATGGAGGAGATGAATCTGTCCATAGCTTCAGAGTATCTGTTGATGGCTGCAACCCTGATTCAAATTAAATCCCGGATACTCCTGCGACAGCAGTTGGACGATGAAGGTGCTGAGGATGAACAAGGTGAAGATCCTCGGGAGGAAATTATTGCCCGGCTGCAGGCGTATGAGCTTTATAAAAAGGGGGCTAAATACCTGGCACAACAGCCATTGAACGGTTGGGACTGTTTTTCGCCGGAGGAGACAGATTTGCAGAATCTTCTGGAAGATGAAGCCCAAATTGATGTATCGCTTGAAGAACAGTACGCTGTCAGCCTGAGCGATTTATTGACGGCTTTTCTGCAATTATATGAACGCCGGAGAGCCAGCCAGGAACGTTATGAAATTAACCGGGATTTGATAAATATGGATGAAATATACAATCGGGTCAATGAAACTTTGAGCCGTCAGGCAACGGTTAGATTTTCTGAGCTGGTGGAACGGTTCAGTGCTGATACCTCGTTACTGGTTGTTCTTTTTTTAGCCCTGCTGGAATTGACGCGTCAGAAAAGAGTTACAATCAATCAGGAAGCCCCATTTGAGCCGCTCCTCATTACTGGCGGAATTTAAAAAGGTATCTTCAGTGTCCAGCGAATTACGCCATATCAAAGATGTTATAGAAAGCTTGCTGCTAATTTCAGGTGAGCCGGTCAATCTGCATGATGTTCAAATTCTGTTGGAAATTGAAGCTGGGGATTTGCTTGACGAGGCGGTAAACCAGCTGGAAGATGAATATCGCCTGCGTGATCGGGGTTTTTATCTTCAGCGTATTGGTGCTGGAATTCGTTTTGTTACCAAGCAGGAAAATGCATCCTGGATCAGAAAATTTAAGGCGGGAAAACCAGTCCGGTTCAGCAAGGCGGCCCTGGAGACCCTGGCTATTATTGCCTATCGTCAACCCATTACCAGGCCTGAAATTGAATCGATCAGGGGCGTTGATGCCTCAGGTGTTCTCCGCCTTTTGCTGGTAAAAGAATTAATTGCCATTAAAGGGAGAAAAGAAGTGGTTGGCTCACCGCTTCTTTATGTGACGACGGATAAATTCCTCCAGATTTTCAACCTTACCAGTTTATCCAGTTTGCCGGATATCAATTCCTTTGGCGATCTGTATCCCAATGTAGAGTTACCCCTGCTGGACGGACAGTGACTGGTCGGTGGGTCAAATGACGGTCGAAAGACTCCAGAAAGTTATTGCCGGCCGGGGCTTGGCTTCCCGCAGACAGGCGGAAGTGATGATTGTCCAGGGACGGGTTAAAGTCAACGGCATCCTGGTTACGGAACTGGGGACCAAGGTTGATCCTTTGACTGCTGAAATCCAGGTGGATGGAAAAATATTGTCGGCCAGGAAAGAACCGCTTTATCTGCTGCTATACAAACCAATCGGGTATGTGACCACCATGAGTGATCCCCAGCATCGACCAATTGTCAGTGATTTACTGACTGGAGTTGACGCAAGGCTTTATCCGGTTGGCCGACTTGATTATTATTCATCTGGCTTATTGCTGTGCACCAATGACGGCGAACTTGCTTACCGGATGATGCATCCACGCTACAAACTGACAAAATATTACCGGGTGACGGTTACCGGCCGTTTATCTGAATCAGACCTTAAGCATCTTCGTGAAGGCGTAGATCTTGACGATGGTTTTTCAAAACCTGAGCAGGTTACCGTTAAAAAATTCACCGCAACAACGACAGAGCTTGAAATTGTTCTGCGGGAAGGGAGAAACCGCCAGGTCAGGAGGATGCTGATGGTGGTAAATTATTCAGTACAAAAGCTGATCCGGACACAGATAGGATTTTTACGTTTAGGTCGTCTGTCACCGGGGAAATATCGTTTCCTGCAACCTCATGAACTGACGAGGCTTCGTCGGCTAGTTGGCCTGTCATGAAAATAGTCCTCTGTTTAAAACGTCTGATAATGAATATTATGTTAACTTTGGTAAAAACAATGAAAACGGTACTTGAATGAAGAAATTCATTGCTGTTGCTGGTAATATGGGCTCGGGAAAATCAAAACTGGTGGAATTTCTCTGTTCCTACTACCCCCTGACACCTTATTATGAGCAGTATGAAAACAACCCGTACCTGAAAGAATTTTATCAGGACATGAAATCCTGGTCCTTTAAATCGCAGATATTCTTTCTGACCCAAAAATTTAAAAGTCATTTAAAACTGATCCATGTCAACAATTCTGTGGTTCAGGATCGCACCATTTATGAAGACGCTGAAATATTTGCCCGCAATCTCTACCGATCACGATTAATGAAAAAGAAAGATTTTGATACATACTATGACCTTTATACTTCGCTTCTGGATACGCTGCCATCTCCTGATTTACTGATTTATCTCCGCTGTTCGAACCGGACAATCAGAAAACGCATCAAATACCGTGGCCGTCCCTATGAGCAGAATATTAAATCACGTTATTTGAACCGGCTCAACCAATTGTATGAAGACTGGATTGAAAATTACCGCCTCTCTGAAGTGGCAATCATTGACACCGACCAACTTGATTATATTCACAACCTGGTTGATATGGTTGATGTACGGCAGGTCATCGAAAAATACATCTAAGTTACCTTGAAAAATGTTGTCAAGAAAAGGTTTGGGAACTGAAAAGATTCTTGACAATGCGATGCTAATCCAGTACGTAAGGTTGCTCATAATATTTAAATACTAAGGAGGCTTTTTCGATGATTTGCCAGACTGTACGCAAAGGAAGCGAATGTTTTTTGATGAAATCCACCGGGTGCTCAGCCAAACACGGTGAGTGCTATCCCATAATTGATAAATGTAAGGGATGTGCCAAGATAGTCAATGTTAGCGGCAAAGAATATTGTTTGACTTATCCCTATCCAGAGGCTAAATGGCAGGGAGGTATCTGTGCTATGGCGACCCACGTTAAACGTAATGTCGAAGAGATTAAACAGAAGATCAACCCATTGAAAGCATCAAAAAGAGGTGCAAATCGTTAATTGTTGTCATATTGCATGATATTTCCACTATTTACTGACATATGAGGCAGAGCGCAAGCATCTGCCTTTTCTTTTGATTTTTATCAGGACCAATCATGAAAGTTACTGGTGGTAATCGTCGTGGACTTGTTTTGGAGGTTGATGATATCCCGCAGCTCAGGCCGACAAAGGCGATAGTTCGCGAAGCAATATTTTCAGTGATTGGAATTGAACATATTAAAGATGCTCTGGTTGCTGACCTGTTTGCCGGCAGTGGTATCCTGAGCATTGAAGCCTTAAGCCGCGGCGCCAAAGCGGCTTGGTGTGTTGATAACGTAGCTGCCAGCTGTCGGCTGATCGAGAAAAACCTGAAAAAAGCGCGTTGCCAGGAATTATGTCAGGTGCTTAATCTTACCGCGGCCCGGTTTATTCAGGGAAAAAGTGCCCAGTCAGACTGTTTTGATCTTATCTTCATGGATCCACCTTACCGTTCCACTGCTCTTGACAGAATGATTACATCCATTGCTGATCATGGGTTATTATCCCCCTCCGGCACCTTAGTTGTTGAGCATGATTACCGCGATGTGCTACAAGTACCTTTGCCACTGGAAATCTGGAAACAAAAAAGATACGGTCACAGCTCTATAACCTTTATAGTCTGTCAAAATAAGGAGTAATCTCCACATGGCTTGCACCAAAATCGCTGTTTATCCTGGCTCATTTGACCCGGTTACCAATGGTCATATTGACCTTATCCGTCGTGGGTCTAAAGTTTTCGATGAACTCTATGTAGCCGTTGCCTGCAATCAGGAAAAAAACAGTCTTTTCAGCGTTTGTGAGCGCATGGAAATGATTGAGGAAATATTTTCTGAAAATCCACGGGTGAAAGTTTCTACTTTTGATGGTCTGCTGATCAATTACGTTCAGGAAATGAATGCTCATGCCATTATCCGTGGTTTGCGGGCGGTATCTGATTTTGAATATGAATTTCAGATGGCTTTAATGAACCGTAATCTTGCCCCTTCAATCGAAACTTTTTTTATGATGTCCAAAGATACTTATATGTATGTCAGTTCGCGGATTGTCAAAGAGCTGGCATCCCTGGGTGGAACGGTCTCCGGTTTAGTACATCCCCTGGTAGAAGAGAGGATAAAGAAGAAATATTCCCTGCCTAAAGCCTGATAGCTTCGTAAAAACGCCATCCCCGTCGTTACGCTGTAGCCTTCGCTTTTGCAGTGTACTGTTAAAATACGCCTCATCCCTCAGGCTTTCCGTGCCTCGCATATGAAGCTTTTACTTTGCTATAGGTTTTATGGATTTCATGAATAATTTTAAAATATTAATGTAAGAAAATGCAGGAATTAAGTGTTAAACAAGGTAATTAACAAGGCATATCTAAAGATAATTCTAGCCCTTTTGATGTGGAGTACCTGGGGTATTGTTATTAAGATAATGGTTATGCCCCCTTGGCAGGTAATATTTTTTTCATCATTATTTTCGCTGCCGGTTCTCTTTCTGGTTGCCAGGTTTCATCCTTCAGCCGCCCAGCGTCTTATTTCGGATCTCAAGGAAAACTTTTGGCAGATTCTCTTGCTGGCAATCTGCCTTTTGCTTAATCTCTACTTTTATTTTTTAGCCCTGCGCCATACAACCATTGCCAACGCGGTTTTTAGCCATTATACCGCGCCGATATTTGTTGCCCTCCTGGTCCCTTTAATCCTGCATGAGAAATTTGATCGTTGGACCGGCATCGCGCTGCCTGTTTCCCTTGTCGGTCTTTTCCTGATGCTGTCCCCTCACCTGCAATTGTTACTGGATAAACAGGCAACCGGCGGTATTGCTTTCGGTGTTATTTCAGGTCTGGCTTATGCGATAACCTTAATTATTGCTAAAGGCTTAACTCGGGGGTTGCCACCCCTGTCTATTGCCTTTTGGCAAGGTGTATTTATTGTTGTCATTCTGGCCCCCATGGTTGTTGTGCAGCCACTGTCTGCACCTCCCATGGATTGGATGATATTAGTTTTATTAGGATTTATCCATTGCAGTCTTGCACCTCTGATGTATATCTCTGGCCTTACCACTATCATGGCCCAGCATGTAGCCATCATAGGTTATCTGGAACCGGTCAGCACCGTCATGATGGGAATAATATTTTTGCGGGACATTCCCTCCCTGATAACAGTATTTGGCGGAATTTTGATTTTTGCGGCTGGTTTTCTGGTAATCTGGCAGGGAAGAACTTAAAACAACATGAGTTTGAGTTGATATTATGAATAATAAGATACATAATCAAATATGGACCTGCGCCGAAATTTCACCTACCCTGGCATCCAGTTTTGGAAAAAAATTGGGAATTTCGCCTATAATTGCCGAGATTTTACTTCGTCGAGGAATTGATCAACCCGAAGATATTGGCCGTTTTCTCTCCCCTTCCCTATCCCATCTTCCCGATCCCAACCTGCTAAAAGGAATGGAAAAAGCGGTAAAACGCCTGCTCCAGGCAATGGAACGGCATGAAAAAGTACTAGTCTACGGCGATTATGATGTTGATGGCATTTCATCAACAGTAATTCTGGTACAGTTTTTTCGCCAAGTTGGCTTGCATGTTTTTTATCATATACCATCACGCCTACAGGAAGGTTATGGCCTTAGCAGTGAAACTATCCGACGGTATGCCAAAGAGGGAGTTTCCCTTCTGGTCACCGTTGATTGTGGCATTTCCAATATTGATGAGGTGGCTTGTGCCGCCAGTCTTCACATTGATACTATTATCACTGATCACCATGAGCCACCTGCCGAGCTTCCGGATGCCTACACCATTATTAATCCAAAACAGAAAGATTGTTCCTATCCCGAGAAAAATCTGGCCGGAGTTGGCGTCGCCTTTAATCTACTGATTGCCTGTCGGCGGGAAATGCGTGAAGCTGGGATGCTGTCCGGGGAAATCAACCTGAAACGTTATTTGGATATGGTTGCTTTGGGCACCGTAGCGGATGTAATGCCGCTTACCGGAGTTAACCGAATTTTCGTAAAATATGGTCTCGAAGAGATTGCCAGTGCCCATCGTCCTGGCCTTGATGCATTACTGACCATCAGCCGGGTAGATCGTAGCGCCGGGATAAGCGCCCGTGATATTGCCTTTAAACTTGCGCCCCGCCTGAATGCTGCCGGTCGGATGGATTCTGTCCAGGATGCCATGGAGTTGTTGCTTACTGATGATGCTGCCGTTGCGGATGAGCAGGCTTACCGGTTACAGCAGCTGAACCTGCAGCGTCGCAAGGTTGAGGCAGTTATTTTTGAGGAAGTTAATGGTTGCATGGCTCAGGACCACAATTATGGGGGTAAACATGTTACGGTACTGTCGTCAACCAATTGGCATGAAGGGGTTATTGGTATTGTCGCGTCTAAAATCGCTGAGCGCTATTTTCAACCGACCATGCTTATAAGTATGAATAAAAACGGAGTTGGCAAAGCTTCCGGACGCAGTATCCCAGGAATTCATTTACTGGATATGATTACCCAATGCAGCGAATATCTTAATCGCTTTGGTGGACATCAGATGGCTGTCGGTTTTTCCATTGACCATAATAATCTGGAAGCATTTCGAAATTCGCTTGACAGCTTGGTTGGTGAACATTTGCAAGCCAATGCACTGCAGCAAACGCTGGAACTCGATGGACGGCTGAAACTCAGTGATCTGTCATTTCAATTTCTTCAGGATATAGCTCAACTGGCGCCATTTGGTTTTGGCAACCCCGAACCGATTTTTGTGGCCGAAGAACTTGAGGTAAACCGTGCCTCAATCGTTGGTAAAAATCATCTGCGTTTACAGGTCCGTGATCATTCAGCTAAAAGCAACGCCATAGGTTTTAATATGGGTGATCGGCAGATTTCTGCCGGAGATCAGATTGATCTTGCCTTTGTCCCGCAGATCAATACCTGGAATGGCAACCAGTCCATTCAGTTGAACCTGAAAGATATCCGCTAGTAATTTTCTTCCCTATAAGAAAAAATCTGAGCTCAGCGGTCAAAAAACGGGCTCTTGCTGGAAACTGACAGGGGAATGCCATAGGCTACTCTGGTCCCTTCCGGCAATAGCCCCATTTCCAGGGTGGTTCTGCCGAAAGAAAACATGATGCGGTTATCAATGTGGTGCAGGGTTGCCGTAGCCACCGCCGATCCCAGGGCGATCCCCAGATCAATAATATTGAAACTGCAACGGCCGTCTTTCTGGCTGCATTCCTGGCAATTTTCATAACCACAATAACCACAATAGGGAATTCCCAAAGGGGCAAGGGTAGTTCCCAGGGCCAGAACAGCTGCACACTGATAGATGTTTTCAGCATCCCGCTGAAAAAAGGGAATGTCTTCCTCCCTGGCAATCGTTGACATCCTGGCAGCAACCAAGTCTTTATCTTCACCGGTAAAAATCATGGAAATCAGCCGGTCAGCCCCCTTCCCTTTCGGAGCGGTACGAGCGGCGGCCGCCATCAAATCAGCCACGGTCATAATAGCATTTAGCTCAGTTGCCTGTGCATCCAGAATCATGATTAATCTACTCTTTCCTTCTTTTTAATTCCAGCAATTCTTCTTCCATTTCCTCGATATCCAGCAGCTGATATGGCCTGACCGAATGACGTGGAATGGCAGCTCTTTTTTTCTCCAGCAGTTCTTCCAAATCATTGATTTTATCTTGCAACGTGGCGTCTTTCATTAGAACCTCCTATCCTTTTTATAGCATTTATTTCCATGCAGGTCTAAGAAAAAGAAGCCATGGCCTGCCTGTCGCCGTGCCTGCCGGCAGGCTGGGCAGACACGGCTATGAGTCAAGCCCGGACATCTTCAGGTAATTGCTCCATAAGCGTGAAAAATATTGATAAAACAAAAGATTAATGATTTTAATATGTTATAATTACTTGCTCATAAGTGGGTATGAAACGCAGCTGATATGGCCTGACCGAATGACGTGGAATGGCAGCTCTTTTTTTCTCCAGCAGTTCTTCCAAATCATTGATTTTATCTTGCAACGTGGCGTCTTTCATTAGAACCTCCTATCCTTTTTATAGCATTTATTTCCATGCAGGTCTAAGAAAAAGAAGCCATGGCCTGCCTGTCGCCGTGCCTGCCGGCAGGCTGGGCAGACACGGCTATGAGTCAAGCCCGGACATCTTCAGGTAATTGCTCCATAAGCGTGAAAAATATTGATAAAACAAAAGATTAATGATTTTAATATGTTATAATTACTTGCTCATAAGTGGGTATGAAACGCAGCCGGTATGGCCTGACCAAATGACGTGGAATGGCGGCTCTTTTTTTCTCCAGCAGTTCTTCCAAATCTCTGATTTCACCTTACAGCTTAGCGTCATGCAGGTCTAATAAAAATAGTGGAAATGGGGCCGGAAAAATGGTAATGCATTGACTATAGCTGTAATTAAGAAAGGAAATGAAGGTTTAACATGAGTCAAAAAGTACTTTGGGCTCCCTGGCGAATGGAATACATTCTTGATGATAATAAGGAATCCCTTAAGGATCGTTGCCTCTTTTGTCAGATTGCCGCAGAATCCAATGACCCGCAAAATCTGGTCCTTTATCGGGGTGAACATGCCTATGTCCTGATGAACCGGTATCCTTATAATAATGGTCATCTGATGGTGGTACCATTTAAACATGTTAATGATCTCAGACAACTTTCGGCCCCGATGTTTCAGGAATTGATGGAATTGTTCCGGAGTTCCGTTGCCTGTTTGCAGCTTGCTCTTCAGGCTGATGGTTTTAATGGTGGTATTAATCTGGGGAAAATAGCCGGAGCCGGAATTGATGCCCATCTCCATTTTCACATTGTTCCCCGTTGGCAGGGAGATTATAATTTCATGCCGGTTATCGGAGAAATCAAGGTCATGCCTCAACATCTTCGAGAGACTTATGAAAATTTGGCCAAATATTTTACCGCTGAAAGGATGAATCTGAAATGAGATATGTAAAAATTACTTTTCTGCTCCTTTTTTTAACCTTACTGCTGATTTTTGTTTTTGAGAATATGGGCGCATTATCACTTCCGGTTTCTTTACACTATAACCTGGTATTTGTCGTCTTAGGCCCTCTGGAAATCCCCTTATATGCGTTACTTTTCTTAGCCATTTTTTGCGGGGCTATTTCTGTGGCTATTGTTGACATCATGGTACTTTTCCGCCAGCGCCGGACAATGAAAAAAAAGGATAAACAAATTAAAGATCTGGAAGCAGAGTTGGAAAAATTCCGTAATTTACCTTTGACAGAGGCAGTGGTTCCTGATGTTGAGTTAGCCGCTGATAAACAGGATGATGTAACTCAGGTAACTAATTGATTATATGAATATTTTCCTGATTGCCGGTATTGTGCTGGTCCTTCTTCTTTTGACTCTTCTTTTGTTGCTGAAACAAAAGTTTTCCTCCTCCATCCGTAGCAAACAGCCAGATAATATATCGAAAGACAACAGGGCATCTGAAGATCAGGAAATTCTTCTCCGTTCCTACTTCAGGGGCTTATCCTACATTCTGTCCAACGAAACCGACCGGGCACTGGTTGAATTCATTAAAGTCGCCCAGATGAGTTCAGCCACCAGCGAAATTTATCTGGCGCTTGGCCAATTATTTCGCAACACTGGTGAAGTTGACCGCGCTATTAGAATTCATCGTAATCTCCTTCTGCGTTCTTCCCTCCCTGAAGATATTACGTTACAGACTATGTTTGAAATTGGCCTGGATTATAAAAAAGCCGGTCTCATTGAACGGGCCGGAAAAACTTTTGAAGAATTGCATGAAAAAGCACCAACCTATCTCAATGCTTTACATGAGTTGGGCGGCATTTATGAATTATGTCGTGAATGGGATAAAGCCATCATGGTTCAGAAAAAACTTTCTGAATTAAGCGATACTGATGATTCCCATAATATTCTGGCACATTTGACCACTGAAATGGCAAAGGAGGCCGATCAATCTGGTAATAATACTAAGGCTGCGGGTTTCTATCGTCGGGCAATTGGCATCAATGAAAACTGTATGGATGCATGGTTGCATCTGGGGGATTTGCAGGCAAGAACGGGAAAAGAGCAAGAGGCGCTAAAATCATGGAGAAAAGCTTTTGAGCTTAATCCTGAGTTGGTATCGTTGGTTGTTCGTCGTTTTTCCCAGCTGCCTCCTGAAAGAACTAACCAGCTAAAGGATGAATTTTACCGATATTATCTGGATAAATATTCAGATAATATCCATTTTATTCTTTGTTATAGTAACTTTTTGTTGGATAATAGCCGTACAAACGAAGCTGCTGACTGGATAAAACGGATTTTGGCGACAAAACCTGATGCTGCGGGAATTTTTGCCGTAGTGGCAAAACTGGTTCGGACAACAGAAAACTGTGGGGAATATCAATGGTTTTTACAGAACTTTTTTGATACATACAAGCCTGTCAATAAACCATATCAATGCTGTCAATGCGGTTATCAACTTGATGAAGTGGTATGGAAGTGTCCCAAATGTGCCCATTGGGATACTATCGGCCCCCGATAAAAGGCAAATTTGATTATGGATGATAACCGTCGCGGATTCCTCCGATTTCCCCTCATTCTTTCGATGGAATTTAGCACTATCAATAAGAAAAACCAGTTATTAGGTCCTTATCTTGGAAAAGCAGTTAATCTGGGCGGCGGTGGCATGTTGTTTACAACCCCCTGCCCTTTACTTCGTCATGGAACATTGATTATTATCAGGTTTGAGACAGGAAAAGGAACTGATTTACAAGGGGATTTTCTCGCCCGGGTCATCAGGAGTAAAGAACAGGAATTAAAGCAGGAGAATCATCTGCCACATTATCTGATTGCCGTAGAATTTAAATTTATCAAGGAATCCCGCCGTTCTGCTATCTTGTCATATATTAATCGTCGTACTTTGAAGCGCAGAAAATCCATGCCAGCCTCAATTTGATGAAGAAAGTTTCAGCGAGCCGATAAAATCGTTGACATGACTGATTGAGCGGTTATGTAGAAAAGTTTCGATATCATCAACAATTTCAGCAGTAATGGCAGGATTTATAAAATTGCAGGTTCCCACCTGAATGGCAGTTGCCCCCACCAGAAGAAATTCCAGGGCATCGTTCGCTGATGAAATTCCCCCGATACCAATCACCGGAATATTTACGTTTCTGGCGACCTGATATACCATCCGCAAAGCTATTGGCTTAATTGCCGGACCTGAAAGTCCACCGGTGATATTAGTTAAAACAGGCCTGCTGCTCTGAAGATCAACCGCCATCCCAGTCAACGTATTAACAAGAGAAACGCAGTCGGTACCAGCCGCTTCCACTGCCATGGCAATACTGACAATATCAGTAACATTTGGGGATAATTTGGTAATCAGCGGCAAGCTTGTCCGGCGACGGACAGCGGCAACCAGGTTAGCTGCCATCCGTGGATCCGTACCAAATTGCAGGCCGCCAGCTTTCACATTGGGACATGAAATATTGATTTCTAGGGCGTCAATTCCTATTTCCTGATCCAGAATTCCAGCCAGTTCTTCATACTCATCAATGGTTTCTCCGAAAAAATTCACCACCACAGTTGCCTGAGCAGCCTTCAGAACAGGTAATTCATCATTCAAAAATGCCTCAACCCCAATATTTTCCAAACCAATAGCATTCAGCATGCCGCAGGGAGTTTCCACGATTCTGGGAGGTTCATTCCCGGGCTTAGGCAACAAGGAAAGGCCCTTGGTGACGACTGCTCCAAGTTTGCCCAATTCAAGATATGGTTCATATTCACGACCATAGCCAAAGGTTCCGGAAGCGGTCATGACTGGGTTTTTCAAACATAATTCAGACGCAAGAGATACAGAAAGATCGGCCATAGTATTTTTTTGCAACTATTCAGACAGCTGTTTTGGCAGTTAATTTGCCATGAAAAGTATCGAACTTTGCTTTGCCCTCTTCAACGGGGTCAAAGCTTGACAACCGGCGGGTCTGGATTCCGATATTTCAAGGTGATTTCTTGCCGCCGGTAATCAAGCACTGACCTCAATCGAAACAGTTTGAAAATTAGCTATTGAAAGCTTACATCTCGGCAATCAACTGTCAGTAAAACATTAGAAAAATAAATGGTTAAGCTGACTGCAGAAAGCTGAGAGCTGATTGCCCATTCGGAAACATTGGTTTCCAGATGGAAACTACAACATCAAGGTTGCAGCATCAAAAATAGGTCCATCATGGCAAACTTTAACCCATGGATGCCTGTCATCTTTCGTTTTTTTCCTGGTTACACATCCAAGGCAGACGCCAAAACCGCAAGCCATGCGGCTTTCCAAACTGAGGTAGCAGGAACAGGATACCTCCATGGCCAGCTTCCCGAGGGCAGTCAGCATGGGCAATGGTCCACATGAAAAGATAATCGGGTTATCCTTAGTATTTTGTAATTGCCGGGAAACCAGGTCGGTTACCATGCCCCGGTGTCCCCTGCTTCCATCATCTGTGGCTATAGACAGAGTTAATCCTTTTTCAGCCAGTTCCAGGAATTCATCAATAGAGATCAATTCACAGGCAGTCCTGGCCCCCAGTATCAGGTTGATATTTTTCAGTGGATATGCAGAGTCAAGGCAGTAGTCCAGCAAACTGATTATTGAGGCGATGCCAATCCCACCGGCAACCAGCATGATTTTCCTGTCTTTCTCCATGATTTTAACAGGATATCCATTCCCTAGTGGCCCATGAAGTGACAATAATGTGCCGATGGCCATATGCTGAAGAATTTTGGTTCCCCGGCCAACAACTTTTATCAGCAGTTCAAAACCATCAGGCCTGAGCCGACTGATACTGAAAGGTCGTTTCAATAAAGGATCAAGATGGGATGGCCCGGCAACACTTACCATAACAAATTGTCCGGGGATAAACTGCCGGGTAAAGTTTTCCGGACTGGAAAGTAGGATCCTGAACGTATCAGGAGTGATCTCTGTCAGGCAAAGTACCGTGCTGTGGAAAAGAAACATATTATAACCTAACTTGAGCGATTAGCGGTCAGCTATTAGCATTTAGCTTTGAAAAACCAAGGCATTTCGTTAATGAGAAATAACGCCCAACGGGTGAAAGTGTGCAATGTCAACATCATGTAATCATTAAACTAATAGCTAACTGCTAAAAATTAATAGCTTAATTTAGGGATAACATTGCTTTCATTATCAGGGCATCTTCACGATTGCCGGAATAATATTCAGGACGTCTGCCAATAAGCTGAAAGTCAAAAGAACGGTATAACCTTTGAGCGGCATGATTTGCAGCTCCAACTTCAAGAAATATTTCCTTAACTTTCTTATCCTTGAGCAAAACCATCATTTCCCGGATAAGAAAGGAGGCAATCCCTTTTCTCTTTTTATCAGGATGCACCGCAAGCCTAAGCAGGCTACCCTCATCAAGACAATGGTGAAAACAGATAAAACCCAACAGCAATGGTGACATATCCAGGTTTGACGGGAATACACCATAAAGGCGTTTATCGTCACCGGACAGTTCATCAAGAAACATCTTCCGGCTCCAGGCCATGGGAAAAGACTGCCGGTCGAGGGCAATTATTTCCTCCAGGTCAACAACGGCTGCCGGTCGTAACTCCAGTTGAAAAGATTCATCCTCAGCGGCCACAATCTGATTGGTCTCCCATCAGTTTATCCAGGGCATGGGGAAGAGCCGGCAAAATTACCGCCAGGCATTCCTGAACTCCTTTTACGCTCCCAGGCAGGTTAATAATCAGGCTTTGTTTTCGAATGCCGGATACCGCCCGAGAAATCATTGCATGGGGGGTAATTTTTTGGCTTTCACTCCGCATGGCTTCAGCAAACCCGGGGGCTTGACGTTCAATAACTGCAAGGGTGGCTTCTGGGGTTATATCGCGGGGTGAAAATCCGGTGCCGCCAGTGGTGAGAATCAGGGGAATATGATCATCAGACCATAAACGAAGCACTTGAATAATCTTTTTCTGTTCATCGGGGACAATTTTCTGGGATCTAAGCTTAAAATTGACTTTTGCGGAGTTGAGGAAATCACGGATGGCCGGGCCGCTCAAATCCTCTCTTAGGCCGGCGGAACCCCGGTCACTGACCGTCAGAATGGCGACTTCATACATCATGTTCATTGTCCATACTCTGGATCAGTTTATATTCGATACTATCAACTAAAGCCTGCCAGCTGGCTTCAATGATATTAGTGGATACGCCAACCGTCCCCCACTTGTTTCCAGCAGCATCAGTGGTTTCAATGAGTACCCTGGTAACGGCTTTCGTACCTTTGTCAGAAGAAAGTATTCTGACCTTGTAGTCGGTTAACTTGATTTCTTTTAAAACGGGATAGAATTTTTCCAGGGCATTGCGCAGGGCTTTATCCAGGGCTTCAACTGGACCGTCACCGATTGCGGCCGTATGCTCAACATGTTTGTTGACCCGCAGCATGACCGTCGCTTCGGAAAGCGGAACCCGGGTTCGGCGAAATTTCTCAATGATTACCCGAAAACCCAGCAGATTGAAAAAAGGTTTATAGGTACCCATGGTCTTTTTTACCAGCAATTCAAAAGATGCTTCAGCTCCTTCAAACTGGAACCCCCGGTTTTCCAGGTCTTTAATCCGTTCAAGAATTTTGCGGGTCTGTTCATCGTCACCCACATCCAGATTATATTCCTGGGCTTTATATAAAATATTGCTGCGGCCCGATAGATCCGAAACCAGCACCCGCCGCCGGTTTCCAACCCAATCAGGTGAAATATGTTCATAGGTCAGGGGGTCTTTCTGTACCGCACTGACATGAATGCCACCTTTATGGGCGAAGGCACTCATACCGACAAAAGGCTGTTTATTGTTATGACGCTTATTGGCAATTTCGTCCACATAGCGCGACAAAGAAGCAAGCTTTTGTAGATTTTCCTTTTTCAGTATTTTATGACCCATCTTCAGCTGTAAACTGGGGATAATAGAAATCAGATCGGCATTTCCACAGCGCTCACCGAAGCCGTTTATCGTTCCCTGGATATGAGTGACACCACAAGTTACGGCCATTAATGAATTGGCTACCGCTACCCCGGAATCATTATGTACATGAATTCCCAAGTGCTGTTTAAGAGATTTCAGCTCTTTTTTCGTCTGCTTGATAATGTCAGTCAGTTCAAAAGGCAAGGTACCACCATTGGTGTCACATAAGACCAGGCAATCAGCCCCACCACGGATTGCCGCCCTCAATGTTTCCAGGGCGTATTCCCTATTGTGTTTAAATCCATCAAAAAAATGCTCTGCATCATAAATGACTTCAGCCATCTGTGCTTTCAAGTAGGAAAGCGAATCTTCAATAACCGTCAGATTGTCAACAAGACTGATATTCAGGGCATTGGTAACATGAAAATCCCATGATTTACCAAAAATTGTCGCTACTTTTACTCCAGAAGCAATAATTGCCTGCAGGTTTGGATCATTCCCGGCTTGGTTTTCAATTCTACGTGTACTGCCAAAAGCGGTAATCTTTGCTGTTTTCAGGGAGACTTTTTTAATCTGTTTAAAAAAAGTCATATCTTTGGGGTTGGATCCTGGCCAACCTCCCTCAATATAGTGAATGCCGAATTCATCCAGCTTTCGCGCTATACGGACTTTATCAACGGCCATCAGGGAAATATCTTCCGCTTGAGTACCATCACGCAGGGTCGTATCATATATTTTTATTATGGCCATATGCTAGTATTCCTCACTACCGGGGTCTTGATCCAACTGAAACTCATCATGGAGAATCCTGACTGCCAATTCAGTATATTTTTCCGCAATAACGCAGGAAACTTTTATCTCGGAGGTACTGATCATCATGATATTAATATTTTCCCGGGCCAGGGCGGAAAACATCCGGGAGGCAACGTTTGCATGGGTACGCATACCGATTCCAACAATCGAAACCTTGGCTATTTTCTCATCACCAAGAACGCTATTGCCCCCTATTTGCCGACAAATATCGTTGATGATGGACAGAGAGTGCTGATATTCAGTTTTAGGAACCGTAAATGTCAGGTTGGTCAACCCTTCCTCAGAGATATTCTGGATGATCATATCCACCACAATTCCCCGATCCGCAATGGATGAAAAGATGGTGGCGGCAATCCCCGGGTGATCCGGAATCCCATGTATAGTAATCTTTGCCTCATTTTTATTGGCTGTAACTCCTGAAACAACGGCTTTTTCCATTGATTTATCCTCCTGGCAGACTACCGTTCCCTCATCATCTGAAAAACTAGAGCGCACATGAAGGGGGATTTCATATTTTTTGGCAAATTCTACCGACCTGATTTGTAATACCTTGGCCCCTTGGCTGGCGAGTTCCAGCATTTCATCATATGATATTTTGGCAAGTTTGCGGGCCTGATGACAAATATTCGGATCAGTGGTATAAATACCGTCAACATCAGTGTAGATTTCGCAGAGATCAGCCTTCATTGAAGTGGCTACCGCTACGGCGCTGGTATCAGAACCACCACGACCCAGAGTAGTGATATTTCCATCTTTATCAATTCCCTGAAAACCGGCAATCACAACAATACACCCCTCTGAAAGAGCTTTATGAATCCGTTCGGGATCAATCTGTTCAATTCTGGCTTGAGTGTAGGCATTGTCAGTAAGTATTTGTACCTGGTGGCCTAAAAACGAACAGGCTTTTTCCCCCATGGCCTCAATGGCCATAGACATCAAGGCAATGGAAACCTGTTCTCCGGTTGAAACCAGGACATCCATTTCCCGTTCACTCATTTTCCCAGGATCAGCTTCCAGCTGCCCGGCCAGTTTCAGCAGACGATTGGTTTCTCCAGCCATTGCCGAAAGAACGGCAATAACCTGGTTTCCTTGGCGTTTGGTGGCAATTATCCGGCGGGCAACATTTTTAATCCGCTCAATGCTTCCCACCGACGTTCCACCATATTTTTGTACTATCAGTGCCATAATAATAAACTCTTAGTTTGTTTGGTATTACCTGAATCGAGCAATTAGCCTTTAGCTATTAGTTTAATGATTACAGGATGTTTACTACTGAAAACCTTCACCCGTTAGGTCTTATTTCTCATTAACGTAATATCCTGATTTTTCTAAGCTAAACGCTAAAAGCTTAACTTTAGTATTATTAATCTGATAATTTATTAATACTGCTAATAATCTCGCGCTGTTCTTCGCCGGTAATAGCAAGAGCAATCCTGATAAAATCAAGTAACAGTATCATTTCTCCAGCTTTTTCTGGCCATTCAATTACCACAACTCCGGGTTTTTGCAAATAGTCTTCAAAACCGATTTCCAGCAAATCATCTTGGTTATTTAGCCGGTAAAGATCAAAATGGTACAAGGGCAAGCGACCTTCATATTCATTTATCAGGGTAAAGGTCGGACTGTTGACGTAATACCAGTCAGAAACCTGCAGGCCCCGGGCAATGCCTTTGGTAAGCAGCGTTTTCCCCGCTCCTAATGTTCCATACAGAGCAAAAATATGAGAGCCTGGCAGCAAGCCACGACTCAATGTTTCTCCGAAATTCATGGTTTCATCCGGAGATCTGCTGATAATATGTTCTACTTTAGACAATTTTTGCAAAATAATCAATAAGACTGAGTAATAAAGCTCTCTTCTCCAGTCATGCTGGGAAAATATGTTTCATAGTAAGCTGTAATTCCTACTGAAGTTCTATAGGGTAAACAAATTTCAGCTGATCAGGGACATCATATCGGTACGACTGATAATACCGAGTACTTTTTTATGCTGGTCAATAACCGGCAAGAGATATTTTTTTTCTGTAACCATCAGGTTGGCAACCTTGCCAACTGGCGTATCAGCTGTAGCCGTCAAACAATCATGAGTATAAATATCAGCAACAGTACGGGCGGTAAGTTCTTTCAATTCTTTCTCTAATTTGAAAGGGTTTTCGAGATAAACAAGTGTATCAAGAATGATAAAAAAACTAGGGATATTTAAAGGTTTTTCGGTAAATAAAAGATCAGTTTCTGTTACAATTCCCAGCAGTTTTCCCTCCTGATCGACTACCGGAGCACCACTGATTTGATTTTTGGTAAGCAAAGTTGCTAAACTTTTGATATCAAGCTCAGGGGTAACCGTGATTACCGGTGTGGTCATAATCTCTTTTGCCGTTTTCATGAGCGGGCTCCTTATTTGCTATATCTGAATGCTTTTGTATGATGCTTGAGCAAAGGACTGTGGCAGCACATTTATCTTATTCTTACCTCTGTCCTGCCTGCCCTGTCAAGTGGAAGCTATGATTATCTGGAATTCCGATATAAGGAAACTTTTGCAGGATGTCCAAGTTAAGTTCCTTCCAGCGCGATATCGTGAGATGACGTTGTTTTTTCCGGCGAATGGAGCATAGAAATTGACCTGTCTGAGACCTGAAAGAGTGAGTTTGGCAATTTCAGCGTAATGAGCCGTTGAAAAAATAGGCAATCGAGCGCAAAAAAGTGCCTGAAGGAACTTCAGTTGACAAAATATAAGATCTTATATCAGAATTCCAGTATGATTATGAATTGGCAAGTTGCGCCTTGAATCGAATTTTGTTATAAATATCAAATTCGTAATTTTATCTGGATACAAAGGGAGTAAATTAATGGCTGTCGAGATTGAGCGGAAATATCTGGTAAACTCCATGATTTGGAAGACACAGGCGGATGCGGGTACCAGACTGCTGCAGGGCTATATGGCAAACACACAAAAGGCTGCCATACGTGTTCGAATCGCCGGAGAACTGGCCTGGTTGACCATTAAAAGCGCCAGACCTGGCATCAGCCGACTGGAATTTGAATATCCCCTGCCGGTTGCCGATGCCGAGCAGATATTGGATGAGTTTTGCCTGGGGCAAGTGATTCATAAAACCCGTTATCGCCTGCCCCTTGGTGGCCATGTATGGGAGATCGATGTCTTCCATGATACCAACGAAGGGCTGGTCCTGGCTGAAATCGAGCTCAAAAATGAGCAGGAAAACTTTACCTTGCCTGGCTGGATCGGGCAGGAAGTGTCAGGAGATAAAAGATATTATAATTCCTATCTATCCCAAAATCCTTACAGTACCTGGCCAAAACAATAAACGAGAGTGAACAGGGATACCTGGCCTGAGAATAAATTTTAATGTTCTACTATCCTAATCGCAGCTCAAATAGCTGCTCGGTTACCTCCGTACCCCACTCCGACCCCACCCGCTGCTCCACCAACGAGAAACCATGTTTTTCATAAAATGGCCTCTTCAATAAGCCTGGATCCTTGGCCGGTTCCCTGAAACCGATTGGCCACAATGAACCAACGAAGATGTGCTCCCTTCCCATGGACATCAATGCCATCAATAGCAATTGCAGCTTCTATCCATCCGTCGAGTAAGACCGAGCACAGGCGGTTCTGATTCTCATCGTATCGGTTAACGAAAGTTGAAAGTTCAGAAGCCACCTTTGCTTCAAAAAATGAACCGAATTTCCAGAACATATGGTAATAGATTCCATGGAGTTCTGTTATCCTGCCAATGATGCCAGGCAGGTATCCGATCTTGATTTCTGCAATTGTCATTTTGATTGTATTGTCTTCCTTGTTTTACCCATAATACCTGCAATTCTCAAACCGTAGTAAAGATGCCCTACTTCGAGATTATCAAATTCCGCTACTTGTGGCATATGTCCCCATTTCTTAAAGCCATAATTCTCCAAAAGCCTGATGCTATATCTATTGCTGTCAATAATTATGGCAAATAAGGTCTTTATGTGGATAGACGGGCAGAGATGAATAGCATGCTCCAGAAGATTTGATGCAATTCCCCGATGGTGGTAGTCAAAATGGACATAATAGCTTACCTCTGCGGTATGGCGAACTGCCATGCGTCCGGGACGATATGCACTGATAGCTAAGTATCCGACAATTTTATCGTTATATTTAGCAATCAGAATCGGGTAGGTATGAGAATTATGAGTTTCAAACCATTTTTTACGGCTGGCAACAGTGATCGGGATAATATCTGCTGTTTTTTGCCCGTCACCTACTGCCTGATTGTAGATAGAAACGATGGCTTCCAAATCTTTCCATTCAGCTGTTCGTATATTCATTTCAAGAAGGATTTTTGAATTCAGTTACCCTCCTCTTTTGCCCCTGTGCCACTTTTTCATCTTCAACTTTTGATAATAAATGAGGTGAAACATTCCACCGTCTTCCATCTTCAGTGATTACAGATACAGTTTTTTTATTGTATTTAACCAAAACACCAATTTGTATATCTCTACCGGAAAGATGGAAAGATACTTTCTCACCAATATTAAATTCCATCATTTCAGCATGAGCATGCATCGAATCCAGGAACTTCAATCTTTCAACAATTCGGTGGTTTAAATCAAGCAATTCTTTTTCTGACAAATCATCAATATTGAGTTTCATTGAACTTTCCCTTGAATGTTTTTGACTGTTTGCTCCCAACAAGCGCTATAATAATGATCTTCCCCTTGAGTTGTCAATGAGGAAAGCATCCAGGTGTTTTCCGCAAGTCAAGACCAGAAAACTTCTCGGTTTCGTAATAAGCTTCCTCAGGTCGCCGTGGCGGCCCAACATCGGAAAGCTTTTACTGGTCGAGAGAATGGTTTTGATGCCAAGACATCAGCGCCAACACATCATGTAACATTTCCCGCGAAACAGTGATGTGGTAATCGCGCTCAAGTCGCTGGGCAATATTCACCGGAGATAGCGGTTGATTTTCCATCTGCATGATAAAACCGGTAAGATCTTCAATGACCGCCCACGGATAGATGAGCCAGCGCCATTTGACAATCCCCCGGGCGGCGAAATCAGGCTGGAAGTGAGAGACAATCTTATGATGTAAAACGGCCGTCCGGATTTCTCTGGGCTCATGCGAATCAATATGTTCTTTAGCCAATATCAAAGTATCGCCACTGTCATTGACATCATCGACAATAAGAACATTCATCCCGGAAACATCAACGGTCAGGGGATACCTGATCCGGGCCTGCCGCTGTCGCTGGGCACCCATAGTATAGTGTTCAATTTTGATTGAGGTTACCCGAAATACCTGGAGATAATCGGCAACAATACGCGCCGGTACACAACCTCCTCGGCCAATGGCGACAATTATATCAGGAGTGAAGGAAGCGTCAACAAGTTTAAATGCCAGGCTACGAGCCAGTCGTTGAACCGTTTTCCAGGTTATCAGCTCACACACCAAAGACATCTGGAACATTCTCCTGGCTGTTTTCAGATTTTCAGGAATCGGTAAACAGGGGAACAAAACATTGGTGTTCCACATCTACCAGACCACGGTCAGTCAATTTGAGTGAGGGGATAACCTCGAGTCCGAGAAAACTCATAGTCATAAATGGATCATGCAATGACGATCCCAGATTCCAAGCCTCATTGTTCAATGAATCAACTTGGAAGCGGACCTCCTCGATCGGGGAAGCGGACATCAGTCCGGCAAGAGGCAATGGCAAGCAGGCAAGGACTTGTTCTCCAACGGCGACAGCCTGGCCGCCACCGCTGGAGGCCACTGCCCGGGCAGCCGTCTCCAATGACAGATCATCGACACCAACTACCATAAGATTGTGATGATCATGGGCCACCGTACTGGCCATCGCTCCTTTTTTCAAACCAAAGCCATGAACAAAACCCCGACCAACCCGGCCCGATGCATGGTGGCGCTCAATGACCACAATTTTCAACAAATCTTTCCCCGGATCGGCAACCGCCAGACCATCGCTGATCGACGGCGCCATAATCAGTGTCTCGGTGAGCAGCTGGTCAGGCACGGCCCCAATGACCCGCATCCGCTTCCCTTGTACGGGGATGCGCCAATCCATCCCGGACCAATCCACATGCACCGTGTCCCGCACCTGTCGCTCTGTTTCCACTATCTCTGAGCCCAGGCCGGCTGGCAACAAAGCCCCATTACGGGCCTGCAGCACTCCATTCTGAAACACCAGCTCCGGTTCTACCATCTGCAAGTCGCTGAAGACTATCAGATCAGCCCGACGACTAGGGGCAACAACGCCCCGGTCGTCCAAACGGAAGTGTACTGCTGGATTTACGGTGGCCATTCGAATCGCCGTCATCGGCGATATTCCTTCTCCTATTGCCTGGCGCACTAAGTGGTCAATGGATCCCTCATCCAGCAGGTCGACAGGCTGTCGATCATCAGTACAAAAAGAAAGCCAGCGCTCATTTTCCGGGGTAATCATCGGAACCAGGGCCTGGAGATTACGGGCCGCACTTCCCTCGCGGATAAATATGCTCATCCCGGCTCGTAGTTTTTCCTGAGCCTCCTCAATCGTGGTACATTCGTGATCGGAGGAGATGCCGGGGGCAATATAGGCGTTCAGTGCCTGACCCCGCAGTCCCGGACAGTGGCCATCAATCTTCTCCCCCCGAAAAACATTCAGTTCAGCCAGCACCCGCTGATCACCGGAAACCACCCCCTGCATGTCCATCACTTCTCCAAGCCCGATCACCTGTGGTTCTGTACGTAGCTGTTTGATCTTTGCCAGTGACAACCTGGCTCCCGAGGTTGCCAGATGTGTTGCCGGAACACAAGCCGGAACAGTGATATAGATTTCTAGAGGAGCATTTTTGCCATCGGCAATCATAAAATAAATTCCGGCGAGACCAAGAACATTGGCAATCTCATGGGGATTACTCACCACCGAGGTCACTCCATGGGGAACCACGGCACGGGCAAACTCGCGGGGATGCACCATGGAGCTTTCCACATGCACATGGGCATCAATGAAACCGGGACAAACAAAACGACCTTGAAGATCAATGGCGTCATGGCCTCGATAACCGGGTCCGATACCAACAATCATGTTTTCGGCAATGGCAATTTCGGTAGGAAAAATTTCGCCTGAAACAACCTCGATGAGATGCAGGTTGGTCAATACCAGATCAACTTTTTCATCCCCCCGAGCCAGGGCAATTAGGTGGGCAACATCCATGAGTTCTTCCGATAAACCAGATTATTATCTGAAAAGATGAACGATAAACATCTGTTTTCCCCTAAACCGTCACTGGCAACCGTCGGTCAAGCTGCCCCCATTTACCTATGATATACCCCCATCAATTCAGCTTGGCCCAGAATATGCCCGTTCATCACTTTGAGCAATTGGGGTTTAGTGGTTTCCACCGGTAGATTGAGCATGGCATCCAAGGCAAAAATTTTGAAATAGTAGCGGTGTGTCCCTCCCGGGGGGCAGGGTCCACCATAGCCAACCTGACGAAAATCATTGATTCCCTGGAGCCCCCCGGTTGCCGGCCGCTCCTCGGCGCGGATCTGCTCCGGCAACCGCGTCACTCCGGCAGGGATATCATAGTATATCCAGTGAACCCAGGTTCCCACCGGAGCATCCGGGTCATCACAGATAATGGCCAGGCTTTCGGTCCCGGTCGGCACAGCCCCCCACTCCAGAGGGGGAGAGATATCTTGACCGTCACATGTATAGCGGCCGGGGATTTTGCCACCTTGAGCAAATGCAGTACTTTTCAATTCCATAAGCTCACCTCCAAGGTTAGCCGCCTCAATCGGCTGCAGCCAGCCGATCACCAGCACTCCGGTCAGGATGATCGTCAACCGCCAACACCAGGAACAATTTACCTTGCATCCCATCGTAATTCCTTGTATTATATTATTTTTGAAAGGAGTTAATATGGAAATCATTCAAACAGGTTTCAAGCTTGGACCGGCATTTATTGTGTTTTTGGTTTTGACCTCCTATTTTATCATCGGCATCCGTGAACAGAGGAAAAAACAACTTAGCTAAAGTATTTTTACCCTTGTCGGCTGCTAGCCGACAATATGATATTTGCCCACCACACTCACGCTGCTGGCCTGAGGTCCTTGATCGCCCTGCTCTTCACTAAACCTGACTTCAGCACCAATTTCGATTTTCTTGAAATCCAGGTTTAACACACTGTGTTCGTGAAAATACACTTCCCGTCCATCAGCCGTTTCTATGATGCCGTACCCTTGGTCGGGGAATAACTGCGATACCCGGCCATGAGGTGAAACCTCATGGGTTTTTACCTCTCCCCGTCGCCGGTTAACATAATTTTCCAGTTGCCGCTGCATGGCCAGAAACGCATCGCGCACTGCTACATAGACATCCTGGTGGGCCTGGTGAAGGTCAGGCTCCCGGTTAACCACCAGTTCAGCGCCAGGCAGAGTAACATCAATCCGCACATGGTATAGTTTCCCTTTTTCATGGTGTTTATGCGGCGCCTCAACCATGACCTGACAACTCATGATCTGATCATGCCACTGATCCATTTTACCCGCTCTTTCTCTGATCGCGGCCTCAACGGTCGCTGATGGATCCATGTTGCGAAAACTAATCTGCAATGGTACTTGCATAAACGCTCCTCCCGCCTATTTACCTTAGGCAATTTCAGATTCAGAACAATCCTTTCGTTGCTTTTGTGGAGCAGTTTCAGAATCTCATCAACGGTGATAATTCCAACCAATGCTCCGGCGGCATCCACCACCGGCAACCGTCTTATTCCTCCTCCACGCATCCGCTGGAAACCCATCATTCTCTTCGGCGGTAATCAGTTCACCGCTCATGAGATCGCCGACAGTTAAAGATGACATATCCACCTGTGCTGCAATGACGGAAATGACAATATCCCGGTCAGTGACAATGCCGATGGGTTCCGGTTTGTCGCTGCGTTGATCAACAACGACCAAATTGCCAACATGGTGATGGCGCATGATTTGGGCTGTTTCAATGATTGTTGCCGTAGTTTCAACGATCACCACTTCACGATTGCAGAATTTACCCACAGACATAGGATCCCCCTTTCTCCATGATCACTGGCTTACAAATAACTCCTCTTCCTTATAGTGTATCAGCAAAACCAGATTAGTCAAATGGTGCAGGAGTGTTCCTAACTATGGTGAAAATCAGGCCCTGACACATATCAGCAGACGTTTTTCTCTATTGCTGTTAATGCCTGGGGGATGGTTCGGAGCAGATCGCCTGCGGTTATGCCATGGTTGTTCCCAGCTTTAGCCAGCATATCAGCGGTCAGGCCATGAACATAGACTCCCAGATGGCAGGCTGACAGGGGAGATAATCCCTGGGACAGAAAGCTGCCGATAATGCCGGTTAAGATATCACCGGATCCAGCGGTTGCCAGGTATTGATTGCCACTGCTGTTAATGGCGGTGTTGCCATCCGGGGCGGCAATGATGGTTCCGGCTCCTTTGAGAACCAGGTAAACATTATGCTGGCAGGCAAAATCACGGGCCAGTTCGAGGCGATTTTGCTGGACTTCCCGGGTGGGGATCTTCAGCAGTCTGGACATCTCTCCCGGGTGTGGAGTGAGAATAACTGCAGCTTTTCTTTGTGCCAGTACTTCCAGGTTTAGAGCTAAAACCGTAAGGGCATCCGCATCAAGAACCATGGGAATGGGAATATTTTTCAGAAGTTTAATAATTAATTCACGGGCTTCGGTCTGGGTGCCTAGCCCGGGACCAACGGCAATAGCCTGTTTTCCCAAGCAGATTTTCTCGATGTCGGAGAGGTTCATCTCCCCTACCCGTCCTTGACCATCATCGGCTATGGGCGTCATCATTAATTCCGGAATTCGGCCTTCTATGCTGGCAGCCAGGAATAATGGGGTGGCTAAGGTTGAGAGACCGCAACCAGTTTTCAAAGCGCTATAGGCGGCATAAAGTGCAGCCCCGGATTTCCCCCGGGAACCGGCAATAGTCAGGAGATGACCTCGATTTCCCTTGTGGCTGTTTAACGCCGGTGGCGCTGGCAGCAATTTTCGGCAGGCGGTAGCAGTAAGCAGCTGCGTGGTCTTCAGAGAATCAAGAAAGAACGCTGGAATACCAATATCGATAATTTTAATTTCCCCGGCATATTCTTTCCCGGGATAGACAAAGAGACCGGTTTTTCCATAGCCAAAAGTTACGGTGGCATCGGCTTTGACCGCATCCCCCAATGGCACTCCCCGGTCGGCATGAAGGCCCGAGGGAATATCCAGAGCCAGGACATGCTCGCCCAACTTATTGTTGACCATGGCAATAACCGCCGCATACAAACCCCGGAGTTCACTCTTAAGACCGGTACCGAGAATTCCGTCAATAATCAGGCTAAATTGTTCCGGCTCCCGGCAAAAACTTTTCCAGGCATCAATAGTGGTAACTTCAGTGACTAATCCACCCAAGTTCTGATAGCACTCCAGATTGGTCCTGGCATTTCCACCTATCAAGGTCGCTTCGGCCAACAGGACAACCATAATGTTTGTATAGCCAGCCAGCCGCAGCCAGCGGGCCACCACCAAGGCATCTCCACCATTATTGCCTTTGCCGGCGAGAATTAAAACAGGATGGTTTTTTGAAGGCAACCAGTTTTGTTCTTCGAGATATTTAAACGCACTCTGTCCGGCCAGTTCCATCAGCACCACGCCGGGTACTCCCACTTCATTAATGGTTCTGGCGTCAAGCTCACGCATCTGTCTGGCGGTAACTAATTTCATCATGGATCTCCAGTAATAATTACAAAGGCAAGGGCAAACTCCTGCTCATGGCTGAGGCTGATCTGGCTGCCGGTAATCCCCCGCTCCCGACATAATTCAGCCACCCGGCCAGTAAAGGAAAACTCAGGTGCGGTACCGGGTTGACGGCAGACTTCTATATCCTTCCAGCTTATTCCTTGGCTGAGGCCGGTCCCCAAGGCTTTCAGCATGGCTTCCTTGGCGGCAAAGCGGGCGGCAAAATGGATGGCAGGACACTTTTTCGGTTGGCAATACTTGATCTCCTCCGGTAAAAAAAGCCGCTTTAAAAAACGATCTTTGTAACGGGAAATCAGTTCTTCAACGCGGCTGATTTTAACAATATCAGTGCCTATACCTTTAATGGAGGTCATTTTTTTCAGGTCAGCAGGGCTTTCATTTCCCGAACCGCTCTCTCCAATCCTACCAGAACTGCCCGGCCAATAATACTATGGCCGATATTCAGCTCATAAATACCGGGAATAGTGGCAATCGGTTGAACATTACGATAATTCAAACCATGTCCCGCATTTACCCCGAGATTGAAATTGCGAGCCAGAACACAGGCAGTTTCGATATTTTTAAATTCCTGTTCCCGTTCACTGGCTGTTTCGGCATTGCAATAACGTCCGGTGTGAATCTCGATAAAATCAGCCCCAACCTGGCTGGAGACATTAACCTGATCTGGATCAGGATCAATGAACAGGCTGACGATAATATCGCGATCATGAAAACGGCGGACAGCATTTTCCACCATGCTTTGTTGACCGATGACATCAAGACCACCCTCGGTGGTCAGCTCTTCCCGTTTTTCCGGTACCAGAGTGACGCTCTCGGGTTTGACTTCTTCAGCAATGGCGATAATTTCCGGAGCCAGGGCCATTTCCAGGTTCATCCTTGTTTTTATTATCTGTCGCAGCAAGAAGACATCACGGTCCTGGATATGACGCCGGTCTTCGCGCAGGTGAATGGTGATTCCATCCGCACCGGCCAACTCCGCCAAAACGGCAGCGGCAACCGGATCGGGTTCGCTGATACCCCGGGCCTGGCGTATGGTTGCCACATGATCAATATTTATCCCCAGTTTAACCATGATGATTATGCTTCCTCCTGACCAAGATTTTGCCGAACCAGTTCGGCCAATTCGTCTACATGACCGGTAATCAGTTCAATGCTTTCCCCCTCCATCATCACCCGCAATTTATTTTCGGTGCCGGAATAGCGAACCAGCAACCGGCCGTGACCCTGGATCTCCAGCTCAATTTCATTAATTCGCTGATGGAGAACAGGCACCTGTTCCAGGGGCGGTTTGTTTTTCACCGGAATATTTTTTAAAAGCTGGGGATAGGTAACCATTACTTCGGCCAATTCTGATAGAGGTTTACCCGTTTGAACCAGCACTGCTAATAATTGCAAGGCTGAAAGTATCCCGTCTCCAGTGGTATTGTGATCCATGAAAATCAGGTGGCCGGATTGTTCACCGCCAAAATTATAGCCCTGCCGGCGCATTTCTTCAACGACGTAGCGGTCACCCACCTGGGTTCTGACCACTTTTATTCCCTGGGGTTCCAGGGCTTTTTCCAACCCCATATTGCTCATCACGGTTGCTACCACGGTGTTTTTTGCCAATTTGTTTTGACGGGCCATTTCCAGGGCGCAGATGGCCATGATCTGGTCGCCGTTAATTTCAGCGCCTGTCTCATCCACAAATATTAC
This sequence comes from uncultured Thermodesulfobacteriota bacterium, assembly GCA_964478545.1. Taxonomy (GTDB): domain Bacteria; phylum Desulfobacterota; class Anaeroferrophillalia; order Anaeroferrophillales; family Anaeroferrophillaceae; genus DQWO01. The sequence goes on along the minus strand of CAYZIS010000003.1, from coordinate 79,268 downwards.
CCGGTCGGCATCACCGTCAAACGCGATTCCCAGGTTGGCCCCGGTTTTGAGAACTTCCTCTTTTAAACGTTCCGGATGCAAAGAACCACAATCAGCGTTAATGTTTTTACCGTTAGGGCTGATGCCGATAGTCGTAACCGAAGCTCCCAGTTCCTCAAAAACAGCCGGGGCAATTTTATACGCAGCTCCATTGGCACAATCAATAACCAGCTTCAGGCCTTCAAGATCCAGTTCTGTCGGAAAAGTGTTTTTTAGAAAGACAATATAACGACCGATGGCATCATCAATCCTGAATGCCTTCCCCACTTCATCTGCCGTTGGGCGCAGATCCTTGATGGTATTATTTAAAATTAGTTTTTCAATAGTTTCTTCCGTTTGATCAGGTAGCTTGAAACCGTCACGGGAAAAAATCTTGATCCCATTATCCTGAAAAGGATTATGGGAGGCGGAGATTACCATTCCGGCATCGGCCCTCATACTGCGGGTCAGAAAAGCAATCCCCGGAGTGGGCATGGGGCCGACAATCAGGACATCAACGCCCATGGAGCAAATCCCTGATACCAGGGCACTTTCAAGCATATATCCGGACAATCGGGTATCCTTGCCGATGACAATACGATGTCGATGTGTTTTTTCCTTACAGATATAGGCCGTAGCTCGGCCAATTTGCAGGGCCATTTCCGCGGTCATCGGATACATATTGGCGATTCCTCTGACCCCGTCAGTGCCAAAAAGTTTCTTCATCTATTTTCCTTCTTTAACTATACGGTTAAAAACAACTTCAACCTGAGGAGGATCGGCCCAGATCAGTTTCACCTCGTCGGGCAAGTTTACCTCAATGGGCAACGTAGCAGTGTTTTCCTGGGGAACAGTATTCAAGGCCGCAAGATCAACCACCACCTTGGTATCATGGCGGATCTCATCAACCAGCATGTTCTGGGGAGAGTTGACCAGCAAGTCAACAAAATAATTACTATAGCTGATCCGTTCGATGGTTGACGGTTTATTGATGAAGTTTATCCGGATTCCCTTAATGCTTCGCTGAGTACGTTCCTCGCTGACGCTGATAAAAACTTTAACGGTCACGGGCTCAATAAATTTCAGTCTTTTAGGATCAAAAGCGAGTGTTACCTCTCTGGTTGTATTACTTTTGATCGTGTTCAGGTTGACGGGATTGGTGAAAATCGTGTCAATTTCCTGCAAATAGCTTTTTGTACCCCTGGCCAACACACTTTCAGGTTCAATCTTTGTTTCCGATAACTGATATCCGCGGGGCGGGGTTCCGGTGGTTTTCACTGCCACTGGCAGGTGTCTTTCAATAAGTCTGTCCAGAATAACGGTAATGGCAACGGGAGAAATATCAATGACTTCAACCCCCAGGGGAATATTCTTTAAATCTTTTTTCTCCAACAGGATGACGTTTTCACCCATTTTAGCATTTGACAGGTCAATATTGAAAAGTGGCCTTTTCTCTGTCAGCGGTCGTAACAGGGTAGATGAACCTTTCAGGCGGACATGGATGGCAGTGGGAATATTGTTGACAATGGTGACATCCTGGGGAATTCCTGTAAATTCGAGGGGGGCATCAATGCCCATTTCGTTTTTACTCTTACCAATGACAAAAAACCATAACATTATGGCAATGATAACCGAAAGAATTTTCAAATAAAAATTGCTGAATAATAAAGACTGAATTTTAAGCATGTCCGGCCTTAAGGGATTACCTGATACGTAATAGTTCCCGCAGTGATTCCAGGGTTAAACCGCTTTTTTTCTTTTTATCGGGCAGAAATATTTTCTTCAACACCTTATTTAATGATTCAATATCCTGGTTCCTGGTAAGCTTCCCGCCCATGGCCAACGAAATATTACCGGTTTCTTCTGACACGACCACGACAACCGAATCAGTATCTTCGGTGATGCCGATAGCCGCCCGGTGGCGGGTCCCATATTTTTTGTCTACATTGGGGTTGGTCGTCAGGGGGAGAAAACAACCGGCGGCAAGAACCCGACCTTCCATGATAATAACAGCGCCGTCATGAAGTGGCGATGCAGTGTTAAAAATACTGAGCAGCAGGTCATCAGTGACATCCGCATTGAGTTGTACCCCCGCCTCAATAACATTGGGCATCATATTTTCCCGGGCAAAAACAACCAGGGCGCCAATCCGTTTTAATGACATGGTGGCGCAGGCCTTGACTATTTCATCCAGATATTGATGTTCTTCCGAGGGGTTGATAGCAAAAGATGTTTTACCAAATTTTGCCAGAGCCTGCCGGATTTCATTTTGAAATAAAACGATAATGATCAGGATGATTGAACTAAGAAAACCGTTGAGAATCCAGTTGATGGTATAAAATCTCCAGTAAAGAGAGACTTCATGAATGATGAAAACGAGGAAGAGTCCCAGGAGAATCTGGAAGGCACGCGTACCGCGGATGATAACCAGAACATGATAGACCAGGAAGGTAACAACCAGGATATCAACGATATCCTGCCAGCGAAGATTATAAAAAAAATCTACCATAATCTGAAAAATATTTCTATCAACTTATCTTCATGGTTGAGGATAACGTTCAGCACTTCGAATAGCATCAACTACCAGCACAGCATCTTTGGTTGCTTCAATATCATGAACCCGGACAATATTGGCGCCGTTCAAGATAGCCGGAGCCACACTGGCAACCGTCCCAGCCAGGCGATCATTTACTTCTTTGCCGGTGAGTCTACCAATAAAAGATTTTCGGGAAGTACCTATTAAAACCGGCAATCCAAAAGCCTGAAATTCACGCAGGTATTTCAGAATCGTAAGATTATGATCAATATTTTTCCCAAAACCAATGCCCGGATCAATAATAAGCTTTTCCTTTGCAATTCCTTGCTCAAGGGCAATGTCAATACCCTCTTCAAGGTAGGTCATAATCTCTTCAATAACATCATCATATTCAGGATTTACCTGCATGTTGTCAGGTGTGCCCTTGATATGCATAAGACAAAGGAAAGCCTCAGCCTTGGCAACCGTTTCTGCCATGTCCGCATCAAAATGACAACCACTGATATCATTAACCATATCAGCTCCGGCCTTCAGGGCTTCACGGGCCACCTGACTTTTATAGGTATCGATGGAGATAGGGATATCATCCCTTTCAGCCCGGAGTGCTTCAATGACCGGAATGACTCGTTCAAGCTCTTGTTCTAAAGTCATTTTTACCGCCCCCGGCCGGGTTGATTCTCCACCAACATCAATAATCTGCGCTCCCTCGGAAATCATCATTAAGGCCTGTTTCAGTGCTGATTCCTTATTCTGAAACAGGCTTCCATCTGAAAATGAGTCCGGGGTCACATTTAAGATGCCCATGATCAGGGTTTGTCGTCGCAAATCTGCTTCAATACTTCGACAGCTAAAGATCAAAGGACGGGAGGTTTCATAATGGGAGATCACCTGTTGAATTTGGTCAGCCAGTCGGGGCAGGGAAAATGGCTGGGCCCGCATTTTCTGCAGGAACCGCCGGAACTGTTTTCTGGTGGCACTTAACAAAACCGCTCCGTCAGGAGCGCTGCAATCAATAACCCCCCGGGCAACCGCGGCATCACCACCCACTGATAGCATCTCCTGTTTGACAATATTGGCAGCCCTGGCCGGTAACGGTCCAACCCTTAAAGTATAATGGACCATCTTATTTTTCATCAGACTTACACCATGAACATCCGTACCAATCTGCCGAATAATGGCTGCTGCTTCCTCGGGCTTGGAAATGTCCTGAAAATGAACAAAGAATTTTCTCATCAGCTCTCGATATCTCCTTGCGATAACTCAGTGACATTCTGACTGGAAATACCTTCTTTTTCTGGCGGATTTTCCTTCTCTGCGGTTTCTTCAGGATCACCGGATGGTATAGAAGAAGATGCTGGTTCTGTTGATGCTTCTTTTAATCCGATTATTTGATCAACTTCATCACCGTTCAACGATTCTTTTTCCAGCAAAACATTGGCCAGTTCATCAAGCTCTTTACGCTTATGCTTTAGGATATCCGATGCTTTGGCATAGGATGCGTAGACGATTTCCTTAATTTCATCATCTATTTCCATCGCCGTTTTTTCACTATAATCTTTCGCGTTGGCCATTTCCCGGCCCAGAAAAATATGTTCCTCTTTTTTCCCGAAACTTACCGGGCCCATTTTGCCCATTCCCCATTCACAGATCATTTTCCTGGCCAGTTTGGTGGCCCGTTCAATATCATTGCCTGCCCCGGTACTGAAATGATTAAAAACCAGCTCTTCGGCTGCCCGACCACCCATGAGTACCGCAATATTGTTGAGCAGAAAATCTTTATAATAACCGTGGCGCTCGTCAATGGGTAGCTGCTGAGTAAGGCCTAAAGCTCTGCCCCGGGGAATAATGGTAACTTTATGTATCGGATCAGTCCCGGGTAGAAAACGGGCAACCAGAGTATGGCCCGCTTCATGAAAAGCAGTGTTCTTCTTTTCCTCGGGGCTGATGACCAGACTCCGGCGTTCAGCACCCATCAGGACCTTGTCTTTGGCCTCCTCCATGTCATCCATCTCAACCTTGTTTTTATTCTTCTTAGCTGCCAGCAAGGTGGCTTCATTAATGAGATTGGCTAAATCGGCCCCGGTAAATCCAGGGGTTCCACGGGCAACTATTTTAAAATCTACCTTATCATCCAGAGGAACATTTCGAGCATGGACCCGCAGAATACCTTCGCGACCTTTGACATCCGGTACCGGAACCACAACCTGGCGGTCAAATCTGCCTGCTCTCAAAAGTGCCGGGTCCAGAACATCCGGCCGGTTGGTTGCCGCAATCAGGATAACCCCTTCATTGGATTCAAAGCCATCCATTTCCACCAGCAGCTGATTTAAGGTTTGTTCCCGTTCATCATGCCCACCACCCAGGCCAGCCCCCCGATGACGGCCCACAGCATCAATTTCATCAATAAAAATCAGGCAAGGAGCATTTTTCTTGCCCTGGTTAAAGAGGTCACGTACCCTGGAAGCCCCGACACCCACAAACATTTCGACAAAATCGGAACCACTGATACTGAAAAAGGGAACTTCAGCCTCACCTGCTACCGCTTTGGCCATCAATGTTTTTCCGGTACCAGGAGGACCAACCAGCAAGACTCCTTTAGGTATTTTACCACCAAGGCGGGTAAATTTTTTAGGATCCCGGAGGAAATTTATGATTTCTTCCAGCTCTGCCTTAGCCTCTTCACTTCCGGCAACATCTTTAAAGGTAAATTTTTTCTGGTCTTCTGTCAGCAGCTTGGCCCGACTTTTACCAAAGGACATGGCTTTGCCACCACCTCCCTGCATCTGGCGCATAAAGAAAATCCAGACTCCGATAAGCAGCAGCATGGGGAACCAGGAAATGATCAGCGTCTGCCATATGGGGGCAGCATCTTCGGGTTTGGCCGAGATTTTAACCCCCTTGCTACGCAGCAGTTCAATCAAACTCGGGTCATCCGGGGCGTAGGTTTTAAAGGTGTTTGTGCCATAATGCCCGCTTATGTTGTGCCCCTGGATAGTCACTTCTTGAATCTGGCCATTATTAACCAGTTCAATGAAATCACTGAAAATAATATCATGTTGGCCAACCTTGGGACTGTTAAATACATTAAAAACCATGATCATAATCAAGCTTATAACCAGCCAGAGGGCCAAATTTTTATAAAACGGCTTAAGTTCTTTATTCCTTTTCATATTTGATCGAATCTCTCCCTAATTTAAGTGGAAGTTAACATACAGGTTTTAACGCCGCACAACCAAGCGGTCAGCGGTTGGTTATTATCCACAATTATATGGTCCAGAACGGATTGTGTTAGTATCATACTCACCCATTGTTTTTCAAGGTAAAACCGGAAGCCGGCCGGCAAAAAGTCAGTTATTCTGGAATTCCGATATAAGGTCTTATATTTTGTCAACTGAAGTTACTTCAGGCGCTTTTTTGCGCTCTATTGCCTGTTTTTTCAACGGCTCATTACACCGAAATTGCCAAACTCGCCCTTTGGGCTCAGACAGGTCAATTTCTGTGCTCCATTCGCCGGAAAAAACAACGGGCTATCCTCACGATGTCGCGCCGGAAGTAACTTCAATTGGACATCCTGCAAAAATTTCCTTATATCGGAATTCTAGTCAGTTATTGCCAAACATGGTAATTTGTTATATGATCGTTTTTAATGGAAAAAACTGTAGCAGGAACCATAAAAGTCAGAAACAGATCTGCATTTTTTATCCGCGATGTTGATGGCGCCTTACCGCTTAAATTATCCTATCATCATCAGTTGCAATATCGCTTTATGGATGGTGATCGGATTACAGCATCTCTGCGGGCTGACCGGCGTAGGCGACTGCAGGTTACACCAGTAAAGATCATCAGCCGGGCGCTGTCAACCATTGCCGGAGTTATCTCCGCAGAAAATAATAGTTTATTTGTTATTCCTTTCGCCCTTCCGGCCATTGACCGTTTTAAGCTTGATGGACAAGAATCTGAAAACTTGAATGATGGTGATGCAGTTATTACCCGTATTACCCGTTACCCTTCCTATGATCAACCTGGTTATGTTGTGGTTGAGCGGATATTGGGCAAGTTTCATAATCCCGGGGTTGATGATCAGTTAATCATCCACCGCTACCAACCCCCCCGGCGCTTTCCCCGGGGTAGCAGACAGTTGGCAAAAGAGCTTGCGGTTCCAGTCTGTAAATCGGATCTGAAAAAAAGAACTGATTTCCGTCACAAACAGTTTATTACCATTGATGGCGATACCGCCAGGGATTTTGATGATGCGGTGGCCGTCGATCAACTTAATGATGGCAGTTTCCGTTTATATGTCAGCATTGCCGATGTCAGTCATTATGTGAAACCATGCTCTATTCTTGATCAGGAAGCCTACCGGCGCGGCACCAGCATCTACTTCCCCAATCGTTGCATCCCCATGTTGCCGGCAGAGCTTTCAAATGGTATTTGCAGCCTACAGCCGGGGCAGGATCGGCTGACCATTACAGTAGTGATGGAATTTGATGATGCCGGATGTCGGATCAAGGAATATTTTTGTCCCTCGGTTATCAACAGTAAAGCCAGATGGACCTATACTATGGCTGCCGGGGTACTGGAAGGAAGGATTGACGCCAAATCTCTGCCTGCCCGATATCACAATACGGTCGGCGAGCTGCAATTAATGGAAAAGCTATGCCAATTACTGAAAAAACAGCGTTGCAAACGGGGCAGTATAGATTTTGACCTGCCGGAAGCGAATATTTTATTTGACGTTCAGGGAAATATTGAAGAAATCAGACCGGTCCCGCATACCATTGCTCACCAGTTGATTGAGGAATTCATGTTGTCGGCTAATGAGACGGTGGCGACCCATCTGACCTGGCTGGAATCTCCCCTGCTCTACCGAATTCACCCGCATCCGGAAGCTAAAAAGATTGCTCAGTTGCTGGAAACTTTGAAATGCTTCAGTTTATCTCTTAAAGGCTGGCGCTCTGTTCACCCACGGGCTTTCCAGGAGTTGCTTCTTCAGGCCGCTCACCTGCCCGTGGCACCGGTTATCAACAAAATGTTGTTGCAGATTATGCAGAAAGCCTGTTACAGCCCGACCAATTGCGGTCATTTCGGTCTTGCATTGAAACACTATACGCATTTTACTTCGCCCATCCGACGCTATCCTGACCTGATGGTCCAGCGATTACTCAAGGCGCATCTGTGGCCTGAAAATTATAAAGAAGGGAATATCCCGATCGATAAATTGGTCAGTATCGGTGAGGAACTGTCCAACCGGGAACGATTAGCTGTTGAGGCCGAAAGAACTTCATTAATGGTAAAAAAACTTTTTTATCTTGAAAAACACGCTGATGAAATGTTCAGCGGACTTATTTCCGGTATCAGTGAAGCTGGTCTGTTTATCACCCTTGAGAAGATATTGGCAGACGGCTTGTTGCCTTTTCGTAATCTGGATGATTATTATGTTGTCCAGGAGGATCGTTTCCATGCCATTGGTGAGCAAAGTGGAAAAATTTATACCATCGGAGATCGCCTGCAGATATGCCTGGCGGGGGTGGACCCGGTGAGATGCCGTCTTGATTTATGCCTCCCTGAGGGTGAACGCAGCAAAAGTGGCAAAAAAACATTTAACGGCCATAAGACAGGTCGTCACTATCGTCGAAGGAAAATGTGTTGATGAAACCTTGCATTGCTATCATCGGCCGACCTAATGTTGGCAAATCAACTTTTTTCAACCGGCTTGTCCGAAAAAGAAAGGCCATCGTTGCCGATTCTCCCGGGGTAACCCGCGACCGTATTTTTGCAGATGCCGTGTGGAATGAAAAAGAATTTCTGGTAGTTGATACCGGTGGTATGATTTTCGATCAGGAAGCCAACCTGCAGGCTGACATATCCAGGCAGAGTATGATGGCGGTCGACGAAGCGGATATAATTATATTCCTCATGGATGGCAAAGATGGTGTTATGGCTGAAGATGAAAACCTGGCACTTTATTTGCGTAAAACCAGGAAAAAGATTTTCTGGGTGGTAAATAAACTTGAGTCCCAACAGTACCACGATGCCAGTGTTGATTTTTACCGTTTGGGAATGGAGAGATATTATTCCATTTCAACCGCCCATGGGCTGGGAATCGGTGAATTGATGGATGATGTTACCGCTGACCTTGCGGCAATGGATAAAGAACCTGGCAAAATCCGGGATCAACGGCTGAGAATAGCGGTGGTTGGGAAGCCCAATGTTGGCAAATCATCACTACTGAACCAGCTTCTGGGGGAAAAACGGCTGGTGACCAACAATCAGCCAGGAACAACGATGGACGCCATAGAAGTCCCTCTTACGGTCAACGATCATCATTACCGCTTTTTTGATACTGCCGGTTTAAGAAAAAAAGCCAGGGTTCGTGAGCGGGTCGAAGGTTATGGGAATGTTGCCACGATTCGCAGTATCGATTTTGCCCAGATAGTTCTACTGATGGTTGACGCTACAGTGGGAATTACTGATCAGGATATTCGGATTGCTGCACTGGCTCATGAAAAAAACAAAACCATAGTTTTCGTTTTTAATAAAATTGATTTGCCGGAGGCTAAAGATTTTAGCGGGAAAATAATGATGAACCTCCTCCAGGACCGGTTGCCCTTTATCTATAAACCAAATGCAATGAGAGTCTCAGTGGTTCAAAACCGTGGGGTTAAGAAGATATTCCCGCTGTTGGAAAAACTGGACAAACAACTTCATACCAAGGTAACAACGGGGAAACTGAACCGAATGCTCAAAGAAATCACCACTCAACATCAGCACCCGTTGATTTATCATCACCCATTGAAATTTTATTATATTACCCAAATTTCCGGTATGCCTCCAGCCTTTGTTATTTTCTGCAATATAGTAACGGGAATAAAACCATCATATATCCGCTATCTGAAGAAAAAGATGATGGAATATCTCGATCTTGATGGAATACCTATAAGAATATACTTTAGGAAAAGGTGATTTATGGTGTTTCAATGTTCACAAATGTTATTTTCTGCAATAAAAATAGTTATTTCTCCTTTTTTTCTTGACACTATTCAGTAAAATCGATATTAGAAATTTTGTTTTCATAGATAAAATTGAGTTATAGTTCATGGATTGCATTATCTTGTTATTCTTAAATAGCTGTAATGATAACTTAATAACTCCAAAGTATTTTTTCAGGGGGGTGCATGAATAAATCTGAAATGATCGAGGAACTTGCTGTTCAGGCTAATTTACACAGCAAGGTTGCTGAAACCATCATTAATCTGATAGTTAATTCCATGAAAGATGCTCTTATTAATAATGACCGGATAGAATTGAGAGGCTTTGGCAGTTTTCATATTGAGCATTATGCATCATACACCGGGCGCAATCCTAAAACCGGCGCTTCGATTGAGGTGCCTCCCAAAAAATTACCATTCTTCAAAGTTGGCAAAGAATTGAAAGAGAAAATCAATAGAAAATTTTTAAGTGAGAATTTATAATTGTGGCTAAAATATTAGAATTTTTTTCCCAAAAGAGAAACTTGCCGAATATTCTGACTTTTTCTCGTATTGCAGTAGTTCCACTGCTGATATTCCTGCTTTATTTTGATTCACGGATCATAAACTTTTTTACCGCTCTGCTCATTATTGCCGCGGCCGTAACTGATGCTCTTGATGGATATCTGGCTAGAAAGTATCAGCTGGTTACTTCTTTCGGAAAATTGCTGGATCCGGTAGCCGATAAGATTTTGCTGGTTACCACCATGGTGATGCTGGTATTTCTGGGCCGGGTACCGGCATGGATTGTTTGCTTAATACTCTGTCGCGAGATAGCAATTACCGGTCTGCGAGCGGTCGTAGCTGAGCATGGAGTCATTATCGATGCAAGTCATTTGGCAAAATATAAGACAATCTTCCAGATTGTTGCAGTAGTGGCATTAACGATTCACTACCCTCTTTTTGGCATTGACGCCCAGGTGGTGGGAACAATCTTCATCTGGATGGCATTGGGACTGACCTGGTGGACCGGCTATCAGTATTTTGATAAGGCCTTGCCATATTTTAATGGACCAGAGGAATGAAAATACCGGTGAGTTTTTTCTGTTGACTTTTGGAGAATAATCCTTTAAAAACCTTCAAGAATTTGACAGTCAAGGGCGGGAATAACTCAGTGGTAGAGTGCAACCTTGCCAAGGTTGAAGTCGCGGGTTCGAATCCCGTTTCCCGCTCCAATTCAGGTGGCTGATCAGCATTCCATATGCTGATTTTTTTATGGTGGCGCCATCGCCAAGTGGTAAGGCAGAGGTCTGCAAAACCTCCATCCCCGGTTCGAATCCGGGTGGCGCCTCCAACTCTACTTTCCTTCAGGTTTATTCTAACACCAAAACCGGGTCCTTAGGGCCCGGTAAGAAGTAGACGGTTTTGCCCTTGCAATGCTTTTGAAATCGCGGTGGCGTAGCCATAAATCGGGTGTAACACCGAGGCCTCTGGCCTCGGATAGTCCGATTTAAGCGATTTCTTTATTTTATCAGTGGTTAACGCCTGGATGGCGGAATTGGTAGACGCAAGGGACTTAAAATCCCTCGGTGGTTTCACCGTGCCGGTTCGATTCCGGCTCCAGGCACCAATCATTCCGCATAGTTACAGCAAACAGATCGTAATCCTTTTTATTCTTGGAAGGTACGTGTAAGTACATTGTAAGTGTTTTGTGAAAATGTAAGAGCACACAAAAAAGGCCCCGATCTCTCAGGAGCCTTTCTCGAATCTGTTTTTATCCCGCTCTAGCTACCGCACCGGCATTTGTCTTTGATGCCTTGGCTTTGGCTTTGGTCGCTGGCGGTGTGTGATTATCAGGTGATCCGACACTCTGTCGGACTACCTGGTCTTTTTCTGCCAACCTTGTACCGTCTTCTGTCCGTGGTTGTTCTTTCGCCGCCTCGCTTCTTTTCCGGTTTGCCTCATCCTGAATAGCTTGTTTTTCGGCAAGCATCCGCCCACAGACAGGGCATGAAGGAAATTGTTTTTTCATGTCACCTTAAATTTGCCGGGTTTTTTTTCCCTTCCATTTGTGGAAAATTTTCCACATTTCAGCGGCTTGTGGTTGTGAGGTTTTAGGTCCGCCTTGAGGCGGGTCTAAAGAATACCGGTTATCTCCATGGTTTATATCCGCTATCTTAGCCGCCAGTACCCCCCGTTGACTTTCATTCAACAAAAAATCTGTTGAGGAGAAACACTCATGAGAAAAGTAATGATCGGCATTGTGTTTGTTTTATTGATGGGAGGATGTGCGACAAGCTGGATGTATCCGCCAATAGACTTGACGCAGTTCACGCCGCGCGAGCAAGAGCTGATAAAATGGAGAAATATAGCGACCGGGATGTCAGAGGCCGCGCTGCTGGCATCATGGGGGCGAATGGATGAAGTGAGACCGCACCCGAAATGGGTAGGAGCGGTGGCTTCTATGTTCGCCGATAGGTATGTACTGTCGAAAATTAATCGACATGTGTCAGGCGGACGTGAAACTAAGCAGTATATCTACAAAACCCTTGTCGGTAGCGCTGGACGACGATACGTTTATGTTCAGGATGGGCGTGTTACGGGGTGGAGTCTTTAGGCGGCTGTCAGACAGTGGGGGGGCAAAAAGTATGGGTTTTCCCTTTCCGGAAACCGAGTGTAAGCTTTTTGTTTGTGGGTGCAAAATTGAAAAACTGAATTTGGGGAATTATGCGGGGTTATACGGGGCCGGAAAATCATTCCGATAGAGGTTAAGAAGCTTAAAGCCGATCTAGCAGAATTAAGGGTGGTTTCAAACCACTCTAAAACTAAGACCGAAAATCGAGAAGCAATCTACCAGGTGGCAAACAAAACGACCAGGGGGTATATCTATCCTATCCCTTCAGAGAAAGTGCCTTGTGGGGCATCCTCAGGGGTCGGTTTTAAGGTGAATAATTCTTGACATGATTGTACAAGGGGTATATTCCAAAAAAGCTTAAAATTCAAATCCGGGAGGCTCTCCGTTATGGGTTTTGTTGTTTATAATAAACTTGGTCATGGAAGCCGGAAGCGGTAACGCCCTGAAGGTTCGATTTGAGCCTTTTGCCTTTCTCCCAATAATCTAGGAAGGGATTATGGTGTAATGCAAAAACTATTACTTTACTCTATCAGATTGAAAAGAGGTCAAATGCGGACTGTAATTTTAGCATTAAAATTTGTTTTATTGATTCTTTTAACTGTTTTTTTTGTAAGTCCAGCGATGGCTCAGTCAAAGGGCGGAACCCTGAAAGTTGAGGTCCTTAAGCTGTACATGAGTTCTAGTCTTTCGTCTCATGCGAGAATGGACGTTAGGTTTATCAACAGCACACCTGATAATATTAAACATTGGGCGATTGATGTAGAAGTATATGACAAGGAAGGAAACTACTTGGCAAAAGCAGAAGACATGGTGTCACATATTCGATCCGGCGAATCAAAAGTCGAAACTTTGATCATTCCGAATACTCAATCATCTGCTATAGCAAGCTATAGAGTTACTCTTGGTGCCATTGTTGGTTACTCGGGACTTAGAGAGGATGGAAAGTATACTGTGAAATTAAAAGATTGACTATACCCCGCCTCCCCTTCCATGGAAGATGGGGCTGTGGCTCCTGAGAAATCGGGGGCCTTTTTTGTCCCCATGTTTGACCCTGCAGTCGGGGAAATATTGAAGGCTGGTTTAAGATAATTTAAAAAGTGTTGCTCCATTCCTATTAAAGATTCCTTCACTTTTTCGGTTTCACAAAGGAAAGCGAACCCCAGAGAATCTTTCCCATATTTATTATAAAAATTCTGTAGGTGTTGGCTGTGGTGCCGGTTCGCGTTCAGGTCTGTTTTGTGAAGCCAAATCCTTCGGGCTACTGAAACAGCACTGCCGATATAAACACGGTCGTCAATGGAATTAAAAATCGCATATATCCCGCTTACTTTTTTATAATCTGCGGCTTTATCTATAAAGCGAACCCGCAGCTCCATCATTTCCGGGAATTCCTGCAATGACTTGACGAGCCGGTCCATGTCCTTTGTGCTGATTGTCCGGGGATTGTCAGGATTCAATTTGATATTAGACAATTTCAATTTTTTGGTTTCAACTTTCATTTTCAACCCCTATTTCATATTTCTCGGACGCTAAATTGTGACCCCAGCTCGGTTTACGGAAAGAGAAAAAGCGTCAGGAATGCGATGGGCGGGGGTAAGTACACGTTATTATTACCCAAACAACCTAAGTTGTCCAATCTTCTCCGCTCCCTTCTCTCTGTTGCACTTCCGACACGCAAGCTGTGTGTTTCTATATGAATGCTCGCCCTCCTGCGTCAAGTTGCCTAGCAATCCGGCTTGATAGTTCGTCAATGGGTGCAGTCTTCAAATGCTCCACCAGACGGTAGAAAGCTTCCTGTCCTGCTTTTCGTTCATCGTTCAGAAAGTGCCCGTCAATTTGGTTCTCAAGTTCATTTCGTTTCGCCACCCATTCAGGCCGGTTGATCTTCAGCCATTCCCACGCGGACGGGGTGATCTGTTGATATAAGCCGGATAGGATGGATGAAACGTGCTTTGCTGCCTCCTGTTGCCCTTGTTGAAAGATAACGTCATCATTGGCGGACATTCGGGCTGGTTCCCTATTTTTTGCTTGATTTAGGGTTTGTTTAGCCAAATTAGCCAGTTTAGCCAGGGTATGGGGGTATTTTTTATTTTTATTTTCCATGGCTACCCCGGCTATTTTGGCTAATTTGGCTAATTAGTGGGTTGACAAGGTAAACAGGTTTTCGACGTTCTGGCCGCTTTTGGGGTGCCAGATAGCCATAATCAGACAACAATTCCAACAATGTCCGGGCTTCTGCCGCCTTCATGCGTGGCCGTGGTCCGTTTTGCATAAGAACGGCTCCTGTTACTTCCTTGAGATTTTCCCGCTTTATCCATTCCAGCAGTCGGCGGGCCTGGCTTGTGTCTTTGTCCTCATCGGCCATCCGCTGAACTCGGACGGCTTCTTGTAGGTGGTATGTCCCTAGGGCTTGGGCCTTAGCCCATGTATCAAGGTTGATTGTACTTGTCGGTTCTTGCAGCAAGGCCGGCTGTTCGGCCAGGTGCAGCACAAGGGCCAGCTTTACCGTCTGCGAAACGGCCTTGCTGGCAATGTCCCGAACATCTTCCAAGTCTTCACCTTCAGCCATCAGCGCTTCGATGGTGTTATGGTACACCCTCCGGGCTTCTGCTGCCTCGTCTGACAGCTTGGCTTTGTGGCAATCAATCCCTGTACTTTCATTTTTTGGCGGGCTGGTTCTCAGAATTTTACTGACAAGATCATAAAATTTCTGCATGACAGCATCATTCAGTCCTGGTTCGTGTCTTGCCTCCATCCTGTCCCCCACCAATGACGGTAGATGAACCGGCCATATTCTGGCAAGTGCACCGCTGGCTCGTAGTGCCGGACAGGTAGACGCTTCCTGATATTTGTCAGGCTGAATATAGACGCAAACATTTAGACATGGGTCACGGATTATGCGTTCTTCCGGTCCTGCGTCCCCCCCCACCCTGTCCCTGGTGATCGTGTCGCCGCTGATCCCGGCGAGATATAAGGCATCCCCGGTGCCGTCACCGGAATATTTTCCCAGGATGGCATCAATAACGGGCCTGCCTTCGCCGCTCATGACAGCATAAGCGCCGGCTCTATCGTGCATCTTTTGAAAAAGTCTTTGTTCGGTGGTGTCGGTGGTGAATAAGCTGGGAAATGGTGGTTCCTTGATTCGCCGGGCTTCAAGTTTGCTTATATCCCTGGTGATAGCTTCCAGGTCGACATCATCAGCTTTTGCCCGGCCCCTTACGCCGGATATTGCCGCGTCAGTAACTATATTGCTGGCTTTTGCCTCGCGTTGCAGCTCTTCATAATGTTCCAGTTGGTCAATGGCCCACGTTTCAAAGGGTACAGTAATTTTTTTAAATATCGGGCTTTTGCGCTCGCCGCTTGCCGCTATAAGGGCAAAAAACAATGAAGGGTGGTGTTCAAGGCCAGGCCGTTCAATGACTCGGGCCTTTTTGCCTATCGCTGCTGCAATAACTGAAAGGCCGACAATCGCGGGTGACACAACCGGAACCTTGGCAAAGCGGGCCACTTCCCCGGCTGTATCCCTGATTGCTCCTGGCAATAACTCAAGGTCATAGTCTGCTGCTTTGCCGGTGTTACCAGCTTCAGGCAAAGGGACAATTTCCGGCCATGGAAGGATGGTGCCGTTCTGGACAGCAGGAAATAACCTATTATCCCCGCTGATAACCTGCCGGGCATCCTGCCATTTGCGCCCCTTGCAGCTATTGTGAAAACATTGGTAAAAGAGTTTTCCATCTGCAGTCTGGCCTATGGCTGCCTCGCCCCCGGTGTGTGTTTCATCAAACAAGCATTGTTCCAGCACATAGAGCGTGCTGTTGCCGTGCGTTTTGATTTGCTTGACGGTGATGCCGTGTTCGCTGAGATATGCTTCAACGTTCAGGCGTGAGCTGGTATTTATTTGGCTGTTGTGTGCTGGTGCCTGGTGCTGGCTGGCCGGGGCCTCTGTGGCCAGGGCTTGCAGCAGTTTCACCGGGACCGGCTGCGGGGCTTCAGGTATAGACAGGATAGCCGCTTGCCGGTGTGGCCGGTCATGGGTGCTGTCACCCTTCCGGGCCGTGGTTCCGTAAACTTTGCTTATCCGTGCTGGGTTAAAAACGCTGACATCAACCTTCGCCTGGTCATTTGAGAATAGAGCATCAAGCGCTTGTAATGCTGCCTTTATCAAAGCAATATTTTCCGGGTTGTTTTCCAGGGCCAGCCGGTAAATCAGGTGGTAGCCGTTGCCGCTGTCACCTCGTAGCGGCTCGGGCCAGCCGTTGTCCTTCAGGTAATCAAAGACAGCCTCTAAGACAGCTTTTGCAGCGGCTTTTTCATCGTCGCTGCTGCTCACGGCTGCTGGCCGTTCTGGGTCTACATCGATCAATAAGTGACAAAGCCTGGTTATATCCTTGTCCGTAGTTCGGGCAACATTTGCCTTCAGCCGGCTATTTGCCCGTCCCAGCAATGCCGGGTTGCATTGGTTAAGCGTTACATAAACCCCGTCCGGTTTTGCCGGTTCATTTAGCTCCCCGATAATTTCAGCCGCCATTACCGGGTCATTAAACCAGCCGGCAATGATGGGCTTTTTGCCGGCGGCAAATTCATTGTTCCAAGCCCGGTGCTTTTTTATCTGTGGATTTATCAGACAAACTTCAAAGACCGTCCCGGGCTGGTGCAAAAAGTCCAGCGTTTGGATGATATCGTCGGTTTCAGGGGTCAACACCCATGCCGGTTCGCTGTTCATTTCTTCAACCTCTCAATTAAAAACCTGGAAGCATTTACGATGCTGCGCTCATTTCGGTCGGCACCGGCGCCGTGCCGGGATTCCAGCCTGGATAAAAGCCAGGCCAGCAGGCGGGTTTCGATATCAAGCAGCCAGTTTTTAATGAAATAAACCATGGTTAGCGCCTGGAAGTGTTCTCACGGATATGATCGGCCATGAATTTTTCCAGGTCCTCTCGGCGATACCGGACGGCCCGCCCATATTTTATGTAAACAGGCCCACCGCCTCTCGATCTCCAAGTGTCGAGGGTGGTTTTGGCAATACCGAGGGTTTCGGCCGCTTCGTTTGTTCTCAACAATAGCATAACGTCTCCTTCATCCATTTTGTTATGATTAAGGATAGGGGATTACGTAGCGATTGTCAAGTGTAAGTATACGGGATTATTAGAAAATTGGCAGTTAACCCGGTTAACTAACAGGTGCTTTGAGTCGTGCAGCTCTGAGGATGTTGCGACAGGTTGAAACGCTAAGATTGTATTTTCCATGGTGGGTTTTACAAAAAATATTCTCTGTGAAAAGTGGATTTTTGGCGTGGCTTTGATTGTAGTCTTTTACGATTTCATCGTCTCGTGCATCGCGTTCGGCCTTTGTCAAGCTTTTCCAGGTCTGCCGCTTGTCCCTCCTGCTTGCCTGGTCTTTGCTATATTTGATACCCCTAAAAACAGAAGGCTCCAGCGGTCGAATATCGGCTCGCTGTGCAAGTAACCCCAAGTCATAAAATTGTGTATAAAGAAAGTCCTGACTCGTTTCTGGGCGCGCGATTATCGCCGCAAGAAATTCAGTTTTTTCAAGTATCTTTTTACAATCCTGTCGCTGCCGGTCGTCTTGCTTTTTGCCTGATATCTCAAGCCTCGCAAGCGCGTAGAGTTTAAGCTTTTTTAAAATATAAGCGGAAGTGTTCTGATCTGCGGTTTTTTGCAGTGCTTTTTTCAGTCCCTCTTCAAATTCCTTGCGGGGTGTGTCTTTTATGCTCGCGGTGGTATGCTCATGCACAAAAACCCCGTCTTGTTTCGTGTACTTTTTAACCGGCATATCACCGACCCCCCTTCGCCGTAGATATCGAAACTACATTATTGGCGGTTTTGATCATCCCCTGTTTCGTTATCCATTGCCCGATAATGTTTATTTCCTTTGACAGATACCGGAGGTCCTCCGTCTCGGTGTAGTGTGTAATGGTCACATCTCCGGATATTTTATGCCCCATGAGAAGCTTTGTTTTCCAGAAGTCAATTCCACATTCCTCTTCCCCGGCAATAGCCCTGAACGTTCGCCGGAGGTCGTGGGCGGTAATATGAACACCCGCCGCCACTGATACCTTTTTCAGTACACTTCGCGCTTCAATAATATGCCCTGTAGCTGTTCGTGCGGGAAAGACATATTCTCCTTGTTGTGGTCGTTCTTTCAGCATGTCCACCGCACCCGATGAGAGGGGGAAGGTAACAGGTTCGCTGTTTTTGGGGTCCGGAATGTACCAGTACCCTTCTTCAAGGTTTATCCGATCCCAGGTCAGGGAAGCCATTTCAGACCATCTCGCGCCGGTGAGTAGAAGAAAGGTCACAGCATCGGCCATAGTCCTACTGATAGGCGTCTGTACGGGTGCGGTTCGTAGCTCCTGAAGCGTATTCCAAGCGGCCCCGATCTTGTCTAATGATATCTTGCCTGAACGAGGTTGTATTTTATTCCAATTTCTTGTGGCGGAAATTACCTTGACGGGATTCTCTAAAATAATCGGTATGCCATCTGGTCTATATGCTTCCATGAAATAATTGATGAGAGCGCGAAGGTTTCTGAATGCCTGGTTTGCCTGGGCGTGGCTTCTGTCGCTCAGTTCACGAAAGCGAGTCAACACCTTGTCGCGGGTAATTGAAACAATAGGCTTATCTTTCCAATCAGAAAATGAACCTTCAAGGTGCTTCAGTATATCGGCCCGTGAGGAGTCTTTCATAGAGGGCCGATCTTTGAGATATGCTTCTACAACCTGCCCCAGTGTCACAGACTGGTCATTTAAGCGCTTCGATTCTGTTGTGGGGTCTTTACCCTCAGACAGCTTGACAAGTTCAGCCTGTGCCTTATGTCGTGCCTGAAGTACGGTCAAGACACCATGACGGCCAAGTGTGACGCGCCTGTCTTTGATTCCAGTGGAAGTAGAAACTCTTCCCTGAACAATATAGGTTCGTGCGGTAGGGGTAAGCCGGACACCAAACCCCTTAAGTTCTATGTCCCATAAAAAGATTTGGCCCTTTCCCGGCAATTTGATGCTTTCAACAACGGTCTTTGTAAGCTTCACTGGTGCGATTTTGGGTTTCATTTTTAATCCCTCGGTTTAGGTTGTAAGTACATTGTAAGTGTTTTGTGACAAACTCAATACAACGCCCTAGGGATTAAACTAGTAAAAAAGATAATGATTGTCAATAAAATAATACTTACACAAACAACAACAAACAACAGCAAAGCGTATAAATAGGGACTTAAAATCCCTCGGTGGTTTCACCGTGCCGGTTCGATTCCGGCTCCAGGCACCAATTCAATTCTACCTAAATTTCATCATTCACCTTCCTTACATGGACAATCAGTCTCTGTCCGTGATTTCGCATACTTTCTGCGAAAGTATCAACCAGAGATCGGGTTTCAGCCAGGGATATACCTGAAGCCTTCACAGTCATAATCCCCTTATAATATTTCCCTTCCGCATGGCCCAACTTGTTATTCCGTAGATTCTGATCCAAAACCCAGATAAAACTTTCCAGTTTTTCCTGCATCCAGACATCAGGTTTGCCAACAGCAAGCTCGATAATAATATGTGACATCAGGTAAACATCCTGCTTTTATTTTTCCCCTGAAAATTAACCAGTCTCGGATTAGTATCCCTTCATGAGCAAAAATACGGAAGGTTACGCCATCGGAAGCATCAGCACCTTTTTCGAAGCCAATATATGAACGTAAATGAACATGCTTTGGTAAGAATATTTAAAAAATAACACTAATAAATTTCAACTGTCAATGATTAAGTTACACGTCTAAGTTAACAAGCTTATGCTTATGAAAGATTCCATCATATAAAGTACTTACAACTTTTTGTGATTTATCCTGACAATGATTTAGATTTTAAGTTTTGGTCTTTTTTGCCGATATATACAACTATAGCCGGTTACATGGATGTAGCGGCATCGTTATGCAGGGAGGTAGACAAAATGAAAATACTTTCATCAACAATAGAATTTGCCGGCACTCACAAATTGCAGGTCAGTCATGAACAGTCCGAAAGGCTGCAGGTCTGGAATGAAGGAAATGCTGATTTTGAGGTGGACAATCCAGGATTAGTGGACAGGTCGGCAGCTGATGATTCCATTCAGCTATCCCCATCGGCAAAGAGGCTTTTCAAACAACTGATAAAATCAGATCACCACCATCATCATCACCACCAACCCAAAACCCGTGCAGCCTCTGGCAGTGATGGTATTTCTATAGAAATTTCGCCTAAAGATAAGCAGAAACTCATGATTCTGGAAAAACTATGGGAACGATTGACCGGGAAAAAGATATCCTTGCATGTTGTTTCCGGAAAGGGTTTTAAAAAACAGAACCATGATAAAGGCATTCAAGCGGCGGACAGTCAGACACGTGGACCAGGCCTGGAATATGATTATCATGAAAGTTACCATGAAGAAGAAAAGATGTCATTTGCTGCTGATGAAGTTATTAAAACCGCAGACAATCAGGAAATCAACTTTTCTGTTGAGCTGAATATGAGCCGAGAATTTTCTCAGAGTCTCGATCTGTCGGTCAGAGCTGGCGAGGCTACATTGACCGATCCTCTGGTTATCAATTATGACGGCAGCGGTGTTGGTCTCAGTGAGAAGAAATTTGCATTCGACCTGGATAGTAACGGGAAAAAAGAACAAATTTCCATGTTACAACCAGGGAGCGGTTTTCTGGCCCTGGATCGCAACAATGATGGAGTTATCAATAACGGCAGTGAACTGTTTGGTCCTCAAAGTGGCAGTGGGTTTCAGGAGCTTGAGGCATTTGATGAAGATGGGAATCACTGGATTGATGAAAATGATTTGGTATTCGATCGCTTAAGGATATGGAGTATGGATGAATCAGGGGAACCTCATCTGTTTGCCTTGGGGCAGAAAGATATCGGTGCCATTTATCTTGGTCATATTGATACCCCTTTCCAGTTAAAAGATAATCAAAATCAATTATTGGGTCAAATCAGTTCCAGTGGCATCTACCTCCAGGAACAAGGTGGGGTTGGTACAATACAGCAGGTTGACCTGGCAATCTGAATGCCATCAGTCCATAGATCTTCCATGTTCTTGTTCAAGTGGATGAATTATGCTATTATGTGGAAATTTCATCCGGTTGAGGAGTCATAGGATAATCTTCTTTTGCCTTGCGGCTGGAAAATCATTCTGCTTGGGAATTTTTTAGTGTCTGACTGGATTCATATCGATAAAGATGAACGGCATGTGGCCCGGGAAAGGGGAAAAGCCCGCATTCTTCGACACTCAACCTGGTGGCACAATAAACTTACCGTGGGCATCTGCCATTACTGTCATCAAAAGTTTGCCTCTGAGGATTTGACCATGGACCACATTGTGCCGGTTTCCCGGGGTGGGAAAAGCAATAGAGGTAATGTGGTTCCCTGCTGCAAGACCTGCAATAATCGGAAAAAACACCTAACCCCGGTGGAGATGATTCTGAATCAGCTTTCGGACACAGATGACTGAAAAATATTTGCTCAACTTTCTGACTTGCATTGCCAGCATGAGATGTTCTGGTATGGCTCTCGCTCATTCTCGCCGGCCGTCCATGGCCGGCTTCCGAGGCGTCCGCCGACAGGCGGAACTGTTTTTAGAACAACTCAGAAAGTTGAGATATTTATCTATTCCCCTCCCACTGCTGGATTTCTGACCAATCTTCGGCCTTAAAAGCGTTCAATTAATTTATCTATCAGGTAGCTGCTCTCCCTCATTGCCTGGTCAGCAAAAGGTCCAAACCATTCCGATATACGGCTGAATTCCCGACAGAATTCTTCTTTATCCGTATTATTCAACATTTCAATCTGCTCAATCAGGGAAACAAGATATGATTTTAAGAGTTCCTGCCGCTCAGGAGTGGCAAAAATAATTTCCGCATAGAGCTTGGGGTCCTGCGCAAAGAGTCTGCCTACCATCCCCAGTTCCAAACGGTAAATGGGACTGGAAAATTCAAGGGATCTGAAGACATCAGCCTTTTGTTGGTAGAGGAAGCGGCCGAAACCAAAAGTGGCAAAGTGGCGCAGTGCCTGGACATAAGCCATGGCTTCATCATGTTCATGGGCATCGGCAGTTACCGTAATTGCACCCCAGGCATTTAACTGCTCCATAAGCCATTGACACTGTTCCGGCATCCTTCCCGGGGTTTTCACCACAATCTGTTTATCCATGGTTGAAGTGTCGGGGCCAAATAATGGATGAAGCCCAATAACCGGTCCTTGGTGGGCTTTCAGCATGGCCTGCAAGGGCAACTCCTTGATACTGGTAATATCGGCAAGGATTGCCTCCTCAGGTAGGTAAGGACCAAGATTTCTGATGACCTCGGCAGTCACCTCAATGGGAACTCCGACCAGCGCCAGATCAATCCCCTGGCAGAGGTAAGCCACCTGATCCCAGTCATGTTTCCCCAGGATTCTCACCCTGTAACCAGCAGCATTGAACCATCGGTGGAAATAGCGGCCCATTTCGCCTGATCCACCAACCAACAGAATTGTAGCTCCTGGTTTGGTTGCTTTCCGGGACAATTCCTGGCTTTGTGATACCCGTGAATGGTGTAGAATAAGACGAAATAACTCTTCAATGAAATCAGGATCCAATTCTTTGCTACTGCCTTGCTTCCGACGTTGGGAAATAAGATTTTCCTCTCTGGCAGGGTGATAGACAGGAAGACGATACTTTTTTTTGAGTTGAATAACCTCTTCAACTAATTCCCGTCGTTCTGCCAGCAGGGAAACAAAACGGTCATCAATGGCATCTATCCTTTGACGCAACTGGTCTAGTTCATATTCAATATCGGGGGTGTTCATATGAAAAACCTCGAAAGTTTTATGGGCTGCCCTACGTTATCCCCAGGGAAATACGCTGATTTAAAACTTGTCACTTTCGTAAAAAATCGTAAAACTGATGGCACAGTAAAAGATTCACATTCGAGGCATGCAAAACCTGAGTCATGAGGCGTACTTACAGTACACTGTAATGACGAAAGTTGCAGCATAACAAAGAAGATGGAGTTTTTACGAAGCCATCAGAACCTGGTAATATGTACTTCGTGGGTATTGATCCATTCATCAAATTTTTTTCGCAGATAGCGTTTAAAGCGAAAACGAACAGGGGGAATCAACAGGAGAATTCCCGTACAATCGGTCAGCAGACCCGGAGTCAAAAGAACAATTCCGGCAATCAGGATCAGAAACCCATCCAATAAATCTTCCGCCGGCATAACCCCTTGTTGCAGGTTATTCCGGACCCGAAACATGGTTTGCATTCCCTGCTTTCGAGCCAGCCAGGCACCCACAAAACCAGTACCCAGAACCAAGGCAATGGTACTCAACGGGCCAATAATACGTCCCATCTCAATCAAAAAGTAGATTTCTATAATCGGAATAAGGGTGAAAGCCAGGAACAGTTTAAGCAGCATATTTTTTACCGTTAGTCAAAGGGTGATGTTCTTACTTGGCGTTGCTCTGGTCATAGCCAAAAAACTTCATAGTGAAACTTCCTTTTCCTTTGGTTGCTGAGCGTAAGGAAGTAGTATAGCCAAATAAACTGCGCAAAGGGGCAAAGGCGTTAATGGTAGTGTGGAAATCCTGGGGTTCTATGGCATTGACCTTGCCACCACGGGCGTTGAGATCTCCGATTACTTCACCCACATATTCAGACGGCACAACAATATCGACGCTCATGGTTGGTTCAAGCAAGACTGGATGAGCTTCACTCAATGCCCGGCGTACGGCATTGGCAGCAGAAATTTTCAGTGCCACTTTAGTAAAGTTTGATGATTCTCCTTCAATGGCTTCGATATGAACTGAAACATCAACCAATGAATAACCATGAGCAACACCGACGTTAAGCGATTCTTCCACTCCTTCGTTGACGGCTTCCAGCAAGCGCTCAGGAAAATTCTTAATTTCATCTGCGGTGGTAATGATATTCCCTGTTTCACGTTCACGGGGGGCAACAGTTACCGTTATTTTTGCAAATTGTTTTTCTTTTTCATCTTCATCAATGCGTTCAAATTGGGCGGATTCCGTTGCCGAACCGGTGATGGATTCCTGATAGAGTACCTGCGGTTTGCCCAAGTTGGTCTCGAGATTATATTCTGTTACCATGCGATCCTGAATGATTTCAAGATGAAGTTCACCCATGCCCGAAATCAGCATCTGGCCGGTTTCTTCATCAATTTTGACACTAAACGTCGGATCTTCATCACTTATTTTCAGCAGCACATCCCATAGCTTGTCCTGATCGCTGTTTAACTTTGGTTCAATGGCGGCAGAGATGACCGGTCGGGTAAATTCCATGCCTTCAAGCAGCAGTGGATGTTTGGCATCACAAAGAGTATCACCGGTAACACTGCGCTTAAGCCCCATGACCGCAACAATTTCTCCAGGGCCTGCTTCCTTGATACGAATCTTCTTATGTGCCTGCATCTGGAACAAACGGGCAACCTTCTCTTTTGTTTTCAACCTGGGATTATAGAGATCCTGTCCCTGGCTGATGGTTCCAGCATACATGCGTAGATAGGAAAGCCTGCGACCTTCCATGATAGCAACCTTATACAACAGAGCAGTTAGGGGTTCCCCTGGAGCCGCCAGACGACTTTCCAGCTTTTGGGTCAGGGGATTTATTCCACTTACCGGTGGTACATCATCGGGAGCTGGCAGGAAATCAATAATCGCATCCAGAAGCGGCTGTATCCCCTTATTTTTCAAACCACTGCCACAAAGAACCGGAACATATCCATGTTCTATGGCCATCTGACGAATGATTTTTTTCACTTGTTCAGCTGGCAACTTCCTGCCTTCCAAATAGTCTTCAAATAATTGATCATCATATTCTGCTACCTGTTCCCATAAGTTATGCTGCCAGCGTTCAGCCTCGGCAACTAATGATTCTGGAATCGGAGTCCGGGAAAATTCCAGCTTGTCATCAGCGTTCTCCCAGGATAGATATTCCATCGTTAGAAGATCGATGATTCCACTGAATTCAGCTTCCTGACCAACAGGAATCTGAATGGCGATAGGACGGGCATTAAGTTTTTCCCGCATTTGCTCCAAAACTGCGGCAAAATTACTGCCCAGCCGGTCCATCTTGTTGATAAAGGCAATACGGGGAACATGGTAGCGATTTGCCTGAAGCCAGATGGTTTCCGACTGTGGCTCCACCCCGCCAACGGCACAGAATACGGCGACCATACCATCAAGGACTCTCAGGCTGCGCTCGACCTCAACAGTGAAATCAACGTGTCCTGGCGTATCAATAATGGTGATGGTATATTTTTGCCATTCACAGGTAGTAGCAGCAGAGGTAATGGTAATTCCCCTCTGCTGTTCCTGTTCCATCCAATCCATTAAAGCGGTTCCCTCATGAACCTCACCAATTTTATGGGTTAAGCCGGTACAATAAAGGATGCGTTCAGTAATGGTGGTTTTCCCCGCATCAATATGGGCGGCAATCCCGATATTCCTCAATTTATGCAAAGATTTTTTCATAATTTTCCATGGATGAAAAAAAGTGTCACGTCAACTCAATAATAATGTATCTCACTTGCAATTTTTTGCCATTTCATCCTTGACGTAACACTAATTGATAATGAGCCATAACCTCTTGTTCCACCCGGGAAAGGCTCATGTTATGTTTTTTGGCTAAAGTCAGTATGTCTTCATATTCAGGCTTGATATTCAAAATAATTTTCTGGAGGTTGCTGGCAATTTTCATTCGTACAGGTCCTAAAGGGGTATCAATTTTTTCTATCGTTCTCTCAAGCTGGTAACGACTGACCTCACTTCTTCTAATACCCAACGTACTACTATGAATAAATAAGTACTCGACGATTTTACTCTCATTTTCCACTGGCACCATAACTTGGAGAATATAACCTGGACGATTTTTCTTCATCATTACCTGATTAATAATGACATCGACCGCCCCAAAAGTAAATAAATCTTCCTGGAGACTACCAAGATACTCAGGCGTCATGTCATCAATGGCTATCTCCAGCAGACAGATAGTGTCCATGGAATACTGAGACGAAAGCAAATCTTTTTCAGCCGTCAAGTTATGACCAATCTGCAAACGCAGTAGGTTTGGCCGTTGGGTTAAATCGCGGGAACCGGCACCATAACCTGTTGTTTCAACAATCCAGGGAGAACGATGGCCTTGAGGTTGAAATTCAGTAACTATGGTTCTCAATACCGCTGCTCCTGTTGGGGTGACCAGTTCAGCCGGGATACCAGTATGAATGACCGGGATTTCACGCAGCAACTCGCTGACCGCCGGAACCGGAAGCGGCAATTCCCCGTGCTGACAGTGGATAAATCCAGTCCCCAAAGGAACGGCAGGAGCAATAACCCGACTGGCATCGCACCAATGCAGGGCAGTGGCTATGCCCATGATATCAGCAATAGAGTCAATCCCCCCTACTTCGTGAAAATGAACTGTATCAATATCAACCTGATGGACCTTACTCTCAGCAATTGCCAGCTGTCGGAAAATATCCAGGCCAAGCTTTTTGATCTCTTGCTTCAGGGGTGCTGAATCGATGAGCTGCCGTATTTCCCCGAAATGAGTGTGAGGCAGTTCCGGTGAACGGCCTGCAACTTCCGGAAAACTGACCTGCAGAGCCGCAATTTCATGCCGGCTGGTTTTATTGATGGTCAGCTTGAATGTTTGCCCCAGGCCGAAAGGCTTAAGTGTTTGATGCAATAGTTTCTCGGGAAAGCCAAGATCGAGAAATGCTCCCAGCAGCATATCTCCACTGATACCGGAAAAGCAGTCAATATAAAGTATTCGTTCCATCTGTCTCAACTTTCTAACTTATATTGCCAGGAATTGGGATGTTCGGGCTTTGATCATAGCGGTTTTGGCAATTTTAGCG
The DNA here is from genome assembly GCA_964478545.1 of uncultured Thermodesulfobacteriota bacterium. Taxonomy (GTDB): domain Bacteria; phylum Desulfobacterota; class Anaeroferrophillalia; order Anaeroferrophillales; family Anaeroferrophillaceae; genus DQWO01. The sequence continues at coordinate 52,210 of CAYZIS010000003.1, read as the reverse complement.
CCATGAGCCGTTGGAAATGCAGGCAATCGAGCGTCAAAAAGCGCTGAGATCAGCGCCTGTTAAAACTGCAAGAACCTAACCGGACACCACTAACTCACAACACACTGAAATCATAAAGGAAATTAACCCGATGGGTTCTATGACGACAGAATAACTCGCAACTTCTCCCGAGACGCAGCAGTAATATGATCAGGTTGGGTCAGAATGGCATTTTCCAATGCTACGGCACAGGAGCAACTAGCTAGAGGCGAAATCTTTAAAGCCATTTCCCGGATAATCCTCTTGGCGTTTTCGATATTTTGCCGGATAATTTCCAGCACCGCTTCGACACTGACATCATCATTACCTTCTTTCCAGCAGTCGTAATCGGTTGCCAGGGCCAAGGTTGCATAGCATATCTGGGCTTCACGGGCTAATCGTGCCTCAGGCATATTAGTCATGCCGATGACATCAACATTCCATTGACGATAAAGGTTGGATTCCGCCCGGGTGGAAAATTGCGGACCATTAATACACAGGTAGGTCCCCTGCGAATGATAATCGATATCCAGAGACTGGCAGCTTGCCTGAAAACATTGCCTCAGTTCAGGACAAACTGGTTCAGCAAAAGGGATATGGGCAACAATTCCGTCGCCGAAAAATGTGGCCGGCCGGCCACTGGTCCGATCAATAAATTGATCGACAATCACCATATCCCCCGGTTTGATTTTCTCTCTCATACTGCCAACGGCACTAACAGACAAGATTCGCTGGACGCCAAGTTGTTTCAGAGCATAGATGTTGGCGCGAAAATTAACCTCTGCCGGCAAAATAGTGTGTCCCCGGCCATGTCGCGGCAGGAAGACCATTTCCACCTCCCCCAACCGCCCGGTAATCAGTGAGGCTGATGGGTGCCCGAATGGTGTTTCAATATCTATCTCCTTAATGTCACTCAGTCCATCAATTTCATAAAGACCGCTGCCGCCGATAATTCCTATTTTTTTCATTTGTTATTCCTTACCATAATTCATGAATTTACCTCAAGTAAACCGGCTGCCAGTGTCGGCATAACAATACTGGCTGAATCGAGAATAACCAGGTCTGATATTTTTTTCGACAACGGAGATGGTTCAAGATTTATTTCAATAATTTTACCACCGTTTTGTTTGGTAACCCAAGGAAGATCAGCTACCGGATAAACAACTGCCGAAGTTCCAATAACCAGCATGACATCGGCATGAGTGGCAGCAAGAATGGCACTATCCTGGGCCGTTTTGGGAATTTCTTCCCCGAAGAATACCACATCCGGTTTCATGACAGTCCGGCAATCGGGACAGAGGGGCGGTATGGTAAAATCACCCTGTGATTTTATTTTTTGCTGGTTGCCACATGAGAGACAAATAAGCCTTCTGGTATTGCCATGAAACTCAATAACCTTTTTACTGCCGGCCACCTGGTGCAGGCCATCTACATTTTGGGTAATAATCGACTGTAGATAGCCATTGGCTTCCAGTTCTGCCAGTGCCTGATGTGCAGGATTTGGTCTGGCCTGGAACACCACCTCAAGCATTTCTGCCAACATACACCATACTTTCTTGGGATTGGCAATAAAAGCATCAATATGAGCATATTCCTGGGGATCATAATGTTCCCAGAGTCCCTGGCTGCCCCTGAACGCGGGGATACCACTGTCCACCGAAATTCCGGCACCGGTCAACGCCACTACTCGTTTGGCTTCCCGCAGCAGGGATATTGCCCGATTGATTGAATCAATGGCGCTGTTCGGCATGATAGTTGATCTTTAAAAAGGTTTTTGTTGTTGTTTTGATGGCAAAACGTTCATCCAGCCGATGACCGACAATCCATATAATCTGGTTATTATGACAGAGAATCGGTATATTCTGTTTCTGCCCCAAAGGTATTTTACAATCGGTAAAAAAATTTTTCACTTTTTTCCGGCTGCCATGCATACCGATGGGGAAAAAGATGTCACCTGGTTTCCATGAACGGACAACAAGAGGAAAAGAAATTGTATCCGCATCAATGGTTTCATCATCGCTGCTAGAGCTATATACATATCCCTTTCTGCCAGCTTGAACAAGCCGGTAAATCTTCAAAATACCGCGATGACCTGGTAAGGAATAACAGCCGGTCCCGGGAATATCCCGGAAAAATTCCCCGGGGGGTTCAACTGCCGTGTCAGCATATCTGATAATAATATGCTCTCGATGAACTTCAAAAATCAAGTTATTCGCCAGGCGAAAAGAGGTCAGTGTTTTTCCCGTTTCATTTCCCGCCATCTTCACCAGGGTTAGAAGAGTTCTCCTTGACAGCTGTTTGCGATTCCCTGCCCGGTGGATACATTGTTCCAGTATATGCGGCAGTAACCCTTGATGTTGACGCATCAACTGCCGGCGATTAATGGTAACTAAATTTTCATCCTTATCAATGTCAACCCACTTGCTGATAAAATCCTCAGTCAGGGCATCAATTACTGACAGATCAGCGGCCAGACCGACAGCCATGATACTTAAACGCTTGTCCAAGTCCATGCCCGCCTCGTGCTTCAAAACCGGCAAAACCTGGTGCCGGATTCGATTGCGGGTAAATTCAAGAGAGGCGTTGCTGCTATCTTCTACAAAAAAAACGTTATGCTGTCGGGCATATGCCTCGATCTCCTCCCTGGAAACCGCCAGTAATGGTCGCAATATCCGTTGCCTTTGAGCCGGGATTCCCTTTAAACCCCGTAGTCCACTACCCCTTAACAGGTTCATGATCACCGTTTCTGCCTGGTCTGATGCTGTATGTGCGGTTAACAGCCAAGCTTCTGGCTGTTTTTTTAAACAACGATCAAAAAAAGCATAACGGGCTTGGCGGGCAGCATCTTCAAGAGATAGGCCCTGTTGATGCCGCTGATCAAGGATGTCCTTTCCCTGCCCGACAACCAGTTCCAAAGCCTGTTGGCGACAATTCTGAGCGACAAAGCGCTCATCGGCATCGGAGTAACTCCCTCGCAAGTGATGATTAAAATGTACAACCCTGAATTTTAGCGGCCCTTTTTTTGCCAGAATACCAATCAAGTGAAGCAGAACCATGGAATCCAGGCCCCCGGATACCGCAATCAGCAATTCAGCCAAAGGAAAATCGGAAATTTTTTGAGCTAAAAAATGATTAATTTGCCGCTTCAGCATATTCAACCTTGACCAGGATAGTACCTGCGGTGCCATTGGATAGGCCGGCCTGGAGCTGGTAGTTATGTCCTGAAGGAGTAAAGCGGTTAATCCAGTCCAGCAGCAGATCTATTTGTGAATAGGTTGTAACCTTTAATTCTATTCTGCTATTTGACAGAGCACTTAAATCAACTGCTTTTATGGTACGCAGGTTTTCCAAAGCTTCCTTGAAATAAATATAGTCCTGATGGCAATGAAAGCCTCTTATGGTTACTGCAACTTCTTCTTCATGCTCGGGAAAAACGGCATACTTTCGCAACATATAGTCCATTATCCGGTTTTTTAGCTTCTTAACCAGTTTAGCTGACAGGACATTGATCCCTGAAGGTAAATCATCAGTTAAAGATTTACTGATTATCGCAGGAAGAATAACGGATGTTCTATTTTTCAAATCTATAAAGGCGAGCGTATCTTCTATGGTCAGTAGCTGCTTATGTACTGTATATATCCTTTCCTCGTGAAAATTTTTCACCCCTATGAAAATCGTCAGGTCTCCAGGTATCAAATCCTGGAACTGATTCATGTCAACGGTTGAAGTTTTATCTGAAGTATTATCTGGATGGATTGATGCAATCAGTAATTCTTTGAGATTACCGGCAATATTTTGATACAGGGTCAAATTGAAACCGTACGCAGCCATTTCATCATTAAGTTGTTTTGCCAATTCTTCAGGCTGCAACAACACTGGTTGGGTCAATAAAGGTTCATAGAGCAACTGATCATTGATATTTTCCTGGATAATAATAAGGCGAATATCCTGAACAGCCCTTTTCTCCGGTTTCAGGATGGCTGTCAGGTCTTCCTGCAATAATGATTTGTTAAAATGGACGCTTAATTCCAGCTGTAACAGGTCACCTAAAAGTCGATCTGAAATAATTTCATAAGATAAAATATAGCGGTCCTGGTGGTCAAGCATCTGTCCATTAATCAGTTCATCATATTCATGACCGGAAACCATTTTTTCATGGATATAACGATCAAGAGCATTGTTCAAAGTATCGTCAATAGCTTGTTGCCTTGCAGTAGCCAGATTTTTAATCACAACAGCACTTCCCCGGGCAACCATTGAGACTTCACTGACTGATGGTTGAGCGGCGGAAACAATACTTACTCCACAGTGGAACATGAAAATAAGTATCAAGAAATATTTTACTTTCATCATGGATCCTTAAATGTTTTCGTAATCAACTGACAACTGTGCCATCAATCCTTGTCTTTCATGATTTTACCCAGCGATGAATTTTTTATTTTATCCGGCAGCAAATTAGCGGTAATCTGGGAAATCCTGGTTATTGTTGGTACCAGTCTGGAGCTTCTGATCACTTTAACTTCACTCCCCCAGATGGCAAGAATCATTAAGACGATAACCGATGAGATCAAAAGACCTTTGATAAAGCCAAGCAATATCCCCAGCAAATGGTCTACCCAGCCAAGTTCCAGTTCTACCGTAGTTTTTTTTATAACCAAACGCAACAAGCCAAAGGCAAACATGCCGGCAAAAAGAATGAGAACAAATGAGGCAAAACCGGCCAATGCCTCAATCCGCAGAAAGACCAGAAGATGAGGGGCGAGAAGATGATAATATCGCCCGGCAACAACAATGCTGATTACTAAACCGATGATGGCTATTATTTCGGAAAAGAATCCCTTGAAGAATCCATATAAAAGACAGAACAACATAATGATAATAATAACTGTGTCGAGTGAATTCATAGTATTTCCTTTAACAATATATTTTATTTATGTATATTCATTAGCTATTATTCTGTCAGCAGTTTTCCTGGCTGCATATACCAGCCCGCTAAAACCGAAGCCGGGAAGATTTTCCCAACCAACATGATAAAACTTTTTATAGGTGCTGATAACGGGTAAGAATGCGCCTCCCATTACCGGGGGAAGTTTAGGTTGATATCCCCACTTTTTTTCCACCGTCCGCGGTTGAAAATCAATCTGGAAACCGGTCAAAAAATCAGCTCCCGGCAATCTGGCTAAAAGTTTACTGACAAATAAACTCGGATCATCTTCTGAAAAATCAGAGCTGTAATAGATATCAATGTCAAACCCACCTAACACCATATTTTCCTGTAACATCACAGATTGCAAAGCATTATTTGCAGCATAAAACCAGCGGCAGGTTTCCGGCAATTTCTTCATGCCGGCAATATGGCCATGTAATTGGTTTATCGCTATCCCTTCCTGTTGGCAGGTAAATTGTCGAAAAAAATCACGACGCTGGTGCATGGCCGGAATCTCACTTCTCAGACTTTTTTCATCAGAATTGGTTATGAATGCCCGACTGCGAATTTCAGCCTTTCCCTCAGTCCCAACCCCTATATACCATTTTCCATCAAAAATTACCTGATAATCAGCTGGAGAAGTTTCACCGCCGTTTTCCAGGATGAATTTTTTTAAATAATTTTGCAAGTTTTCAAGATTGACCAATACAGCATCCTGAAACATCGTCAAAATTCCATAGGCAAAACTAACCAAGGGCAAACTTTGGTATCTGAACAAGGATATTTGTGGAACCATAGAAGCGAAAAAATTTGACAGCCATTCGGGGAGCGAGGTATCGGAGTAAAAGTCCTCAGCTTTCATCCTCCGATTTTGCAAAAGCTCCTGATGCTTTATCAAAATCTTTAATATCTTCCCGTGGTCTTTGAGCCCGACCGCAGGAATCATCAAGCCATCGCTCATGATTGTATTAATGATATTCCAGATATTTTCATAATCGGCAAGATGGCTTTGAAACCAGGAAAAATTATCACCCATGAATGCCGATAAAACCGGCATTCGGTCGGAAAAAACTGATGGACAGTTAAAAACATGTTGACCGTCTGTCCAGCTAAACCAGTTTGACTGTCTGCATAGCACTCCTTCAGTCAGGAGACCCGCCTGCGCTAAAAGCTGGCGGGGAAATCCAGCTATAAGCGGTAAAAGATAGGGAGGTTTCCGCCCAGGAGATGATGAGGGTGGCAGCAATAAAACCTTTTTTCCGCTTTTTGCCAGGAAAAAGGCAGTCAGCAAGGTTCCCAGGCTTCCATCCCGGCAGATAATGTCATAGTTATTTTCAAGCAACATATTGTTCTCTTACCTGAATTGAGCGGTTAGCTGTTAGCTATTAGTTCTATGATTACAGGATGTTTACTATTTCAAACTGTCATCCCTTAGGTCTTATTGCTCATGAACGTAATGCCTTGATTTTTTAAAGCTAAACGCTGATAGCTAACAGCTGATCGCTTAACTTAGGTCTTAAGAAAGCATCAAGCGCTCTTCAATCCCCAAAACCACTCCGCGGCAACCCAGGTTGGCAATTGAAGCAACAAATTTTTCCGGGTCTTGATTAATGATCTCCCAGGTATTGTAATGCATGGGGACAACCAGGTCAGGCTGCAGCATTTCCACCGCCCTTCTGGCATCCTCCACGCCCATGGTGAAACGGTCGCCAATAGGAAGCAAGGCAAGATGTATGGGATTTGTGGCAATAATTGACATATCATTGAACAAGGCAGTATCACCGGCAAAATAAATAGTTTTACCCTGAATAGTTATCAGGTAACCACAAGGACTGCCAGTATAAATAATATCAGAATCAGTAATATATGCTGAGCTATGATGGGCAATGGTCATTTTCAAAGAAAAGGAAGCTTCGTTATAATTACCGCCGATATTCATCGGTACAGTTTTCTTCACACCCCGCCCCAGGCAGAATTGCACCAGTTCAAAAGGAGCTATAACTACAGCATCACAACGTCTGGCTATCTCTATAACATCACCAACATGATCAGGATGTCCGTGACTTAAAAGGATATAGTCGGGGTTCAGAGATTCAGGTTTGATTGTGGCCAGTGGATTTCCACTGATAAAGGGATCAGTAAGCAGGTTCAACCCGTTGGTTTCCAAAGAAAAACAGGCGTGACCATGATAGGTGATGCAAATCATTGCTATTATTCCTTCCCAATAAGCTGCTGACTCAACTTTCTGAGTTGCGCTAAAAACAGCTGAAAAAAATTTTCAGGGATGTTCCGGCATGGCTCTCACTCATTCTCGCCGGCCGTCCATGGCCGGCCGGCGAGGCGTCCGCCGCGAATCACCATCCGGGTGATTCGTTCGGCGGCCAAAACCGCTATGAGCCAAGCCCGAACATCTTGTCATATATCCCCGTCAACGCGAGTCAGAAAGTTGAGCTCGGACAATGAAGGATGAATTCGTCAATAGTCCAAACTGCCATACCATTCATTCTGAATAATGCCGTTGTGATACCACTGCCGGGAGCAAGTTCATTGCCCAGGTAAATTTCATGCACTCCACAGGATGGACTTCTGTCCTGAAAGACTGCATGGTAACTACCAGACAGCCGGGCGATTTTCAAAGCCTGCCTGGCTCCGGCTAAAAAAAACGGGCTGACTTCCCGGCCATCAAGGTCATAAAGAGCAGCTTTACCGTTAATAATCGATTTCCCGTCACCACCACGAAAGCATGCCGGCGGTCGGGGGGTTGGCAGGCCGCCCAGCTGTTCCGGACAAACCGGCAGCAAAATAATCTTGTGTCGTTGACAAAATCTGAGTAACGGTTCTGCAATTTTAGATTGACCATCGTAGCGACAGTCAACCCCCATCAGACAAGCACTGATTATGACTGGTTTTGCCATCATGAAATTCAGACTACCCATTTATTGAGTATAGAAATTTGCCGGGCGGGCAAATTGAATTCCACCTCAACACCCTGGGGGAAAATAAAGCTTTGGGGACAATGACCATAACAAAAGTTTGCAACCACCGGGAATGAATCATCGGCAAAAAAATCATTGATAAATGCTGGCAGTAAAGAATTTTCCCGCTGGTCAGGTAAAATAAGTTTGCCGATAACAACCATGGAAACCTGATCAAAAACACCGGCCAGTCTCAGTTGAGTCAGGTAACGGTCCAGTCGGTATATCCGTTCACCGTGTTCCTCAATAATCAGGATAGCACCACTGAGATCAGGGAAAAACGGGGTCCCGATCATTGATGAAATGACGCTCAGAGTGCCACCCAGCAACCGTCCCCGAATAACAGTATTTCGCCGCAAAAAACTAATATTTTCATCATTCAGACAAACAGACATCAGCTTATTGACTTCGGTTAATGTACCGGATAAAATGTTCTTGAATAGTGGCTCATTAATGGAGTCAGGGCGAGCCATTTCCACTGCTACCATGGGACCGGATATACTGTGCATTCGAATTTTATGCCAAAGCGCCAGTTGCAAAGTGGTAATATCACTATATCCTACCAGTAGCTTTGGATTGCGGGCTAACAGAGAATAATCCAGTTTACGTAGCAGATGAGCACTTCCATACCCACCCCGGGCAGCAAATACTGCCTTAATATCAGGATTGACGAACATCTGGTGAAAATCATCAATTCGTGCCTGGGAAGAACCAGCTACATGATGTGTACGACAACCAAGATTGATTGATGGAATGCCCTTATATCCAATTCGCTGCAGGTACTGCAGACCTTCCAGCAAGAAATCATTTTTTATGGGACTTGCCGGGGCAATAATTCCGACCGCATCACCAGGATAAACAGCACCTGATAGCATTAATTGTTTATGATCGATATTTTCAGAATAATTAGTCTGCATCACTCAAGAAAATTCCATTCCCTGCCGATAATAAAACTGAAACCAGTTTCAGAGCATCAAGACCTAGCAAATCAATAGATAAATGTCAAAAATTATAATAACTTTGGCATGTGGTTAAGATGTATTTGCGCTTGTTCAACGTTTATCAACCGCAATTATCAATACATTACAGGAAATATATTTTGGCACTATTACCAGTATTTTTTAAAAGATTTAAAGATCTTTTTTTTGCCAAGAAAGAAACAGATTCTACAGCGGCCACAACCATTGATATCTATCGTCATCAACTGGCAGAAAATTCGAAGAATTTTCGCATTCGAATTAAACTGGCTGAGCTGTTACTGACCACCGGAAAAAGAGAAGAGGCTATTAACGAATACTCTACAGCAGCCAGGCTCTATCTCGATCATGGTTTTTCTCCGATGGCGATCGCGGTCTATAAAAAAATTATCAAGATAGATCCCGAGCACGTGGATGCCAACCTGCAACTTGCCAGGATATATAAAGGAGAAAATCTTTTTGCTGATGCCATAACCTATTATCAGCAGGTTTTTGAACTTTATCAGCGGGATGATCGACCCAATGAGGCCCTTGGAATTCTTGAAAAGATCCTTGAAATTGCCCCTGACAAGGAAAAATTTCGGCGGATGATACACCGGCTTTTTCCGGATTTTCATGAAGCCGAAAAAAGCGTTTACTCGGATATCATAGTTGCGGACCATTCCGAAAAGAATGCTAATTTGGAGGTAAACGCTGCCGAAGGAGAAGATTTTTTTGACCTCAGTGCCGAGTTATCAGGTGAATTGAACATTTTGAACGATGATCTTGATCAGGGAATCTCTGACATTGATAACGAAGAAGAGATTGGCGTCGAACAAATTTTCCAAGCGTTGAAAAAAACTTTTGTCGAAGGAACAGATAAAAATTCAGAAAATGATATAAATCAACAGAAGTTTCACTATAATATGGCCCTGGCTTACAGTGAACTGGGGATGGCCGAGCAGGCCCTGGAAGAAAGTAATACCTCCCTTCAATTTGCCAGTTTCAGAGTGCCTACCCTGCTCTTACGAGGCAAAATTTTTAGAGAGACAGGAGATCTGCAGGAATCATTGTCACAATTTCAACAGGGAATACGGGAACGTGGTTTGCGGCGCCAGGATTTTCTTTCTTTTAAATATGAACTTGGCTTAACATTTAAGCAGATGGATGATCCCCTGCGGGCTTTGGAATCTTTCCGTGAGGCTTATTCCATTGATCCTGAATTTGAAAACATAGCAGAGGAAATATCTTCACTGGAAGAAGGAATTGAAATATTATAAACTAATATCGGCTGGACACTTTAGTAAAAAATCATAAAACCGATGGCACAGTAAAAACTTCATATTCGAGGCACGCAAAACCTGAGGCATGAGGCGTACTTACAACGAAGAACGCAGCGTAACGAAGAAGATGGGGTTTTTACGAAGTCATCACAGTTGGATGAAAAACCCGGCTATTAATGCCCAAGGATAAGTATGGCAATTTTCAATTATCAGAAAAAAGAGATTGGGGCCAAAATTGTTTATTATGGTCCGGCTCTTTGCGGTAAAACCACAAATGTTCAATACATCCATCTAAAGCTTAATCCCAAGCAGAGGGGGGAGCTGGTTTCATTGGCCACTGATAGTGACCGGACCCTTTTTTTTGATTTTCTGCCTATTGAGTTGGAAAATATCGGTGGTTTTAAAACCAAATTTCATATCTATACGGTGCCAGGCCAGGTTTACTATAATTCAACTCGCAAAGCTGTCTTAACAGGTGTTGATGGAATTATTTTTGTGGCGGATTCTCAACGTTCCATGACTCATGAAAATATTGAAAGCTTTCAGAACCTTAAAGAAAACCTGCAATACTATAACCGTAATCTGGAAAATATTCCCTTGATTATGCAGTACAACAAACGGGATATGCCGGATGTCCTGAGTATTGAAGAGCTCAACAAACAGTTGAATCCAGGTTCACTTCCGTTTTTTGGCTCTGTTGCTGTCAATGGTACCGGGGTATTACCAACCCTGACTAATTGCTGCAAAATGGTGTTACAAAACCTGAAACAAAAAAGTTCGGCAGCTTCACGGGTCAAGCAGGCTCAACCATCTAGCGTCCCTACCCCGTCCATTTCCTCTTTTTCCCCGAAAACAGAGTTGCACCCGGAGGAAACCGGACAAAAGCCAGAGATTCAAGTTCCCCGAATTGCTCTGACCCGGGAAGAAGAGTTACCTCTGCCATCGCTGGAACAACACCAGAATACGGCTTGTCTATCCGGAGAGGAATTTAAACCAGAGATTGTCAGGGTTGGCAAAACCATTATTAACAGCCCCTACACCATCACCATTCCGGTACAGTTGGCCGTCAATGAAAATCACAGCCAACTTTTATCGGTTGATTTATCACTTACCATTAACCATCTGTTGAAAAAGGATGATTAACAACATATCAAACCAGCCAGTAATGAGGCGGCTCTGGTCTGCCATGCTGCTTTTCATGATGGCCTCCGGCATCCTGATACTGTGCATTCCTTTATCTGCAAACGCATGGATATTTGCAGAGGATAGTCAACCTGAGCCTGCCAGGCAAGTTCAGCCCACTTTTGTTTCAATGGCCTCGATGATGGAAGAATCCTGGCAGGATTTCCTTCAGGCCTATAGCAATCGCAACCTGCAGGAGATAGATAATACCCTTAATAAACTGCTGGCAGTACGCAAGAATTCCGGTTTTGCCAATGCGACATCCTACTCATTTGCATTATTGTCATTAGCTCAAGATGCTCATGACCAGCATGATGATACCGGAGCCAAGACCCTGATTGACAAAGCTTTAAACTTGTCCCCCGATTATTCCTTTCCTTATCAAGCTGAAAGCCAGTTGTATTTTGCCCGAAAACAATGCTTTTCATCCCTCAATTCCTGTTTCTCAGGAATTAAAATACTTTTTTTCAATTATCTTGAAAGACTGCAATTATTTGCTGGAATCTGTTTTGTTCTTGCTTTTCTGCCACTGTGGCTATTTGTCAGCATTCATATTATTTTAAGCTTGAAATATTTTTGGACTTTGAGGGAAAGTTGGGAGCGGCAATTGGATAGAAGATCAGCCGCGATTATTTTATTTGTGGCACTCTTCTCTGGCAATGTTCTGATGTATCGCCCCTCGATGTTACTTCCTGGTCTGGTTCTGCTGTTTATCTGTTTTTTTCCTTTTTATTCTTTCAGAGAAAAGATCTGCAGCTTTATTCTTATTCTTCTACTGGCCATATCTCCTTTTGCCTATCTCAATGGAATGAAGATTATTGATAGTATCGGGACTCCATTCTTTCAGTCAGTTATGTCCATTAATTTTGACAGTTACCAGGACGGGGACCAGCAAAATATCATCCAACCCCAATCATCTGTGGCGGGACAGAGGTTGCAGCTTTTTTCTCAGGCTACAGTTGCTGGTAAACAAAAAAAAACTGCTGCCGCTATCATGTTTCTGGAGGAGCTTATCAGGCAAGATCACCATCCTAAGGCCGCCATATATAATAATCTGGGTAATTATTATTACATGGATAATCAGATTGATGCTGCCATTTCTGCCTATAAAAAAGCCATAGAAATTGATCCGTCCAGTGGGATTTATCATTACAATCTCAGCCATGCTTATATTAGAGAATCATTTTCTTTAACCCAGAGTGAAGCCTCTTTCATCCAGGCATGGAAGCTATCTCCTGAAATCGTAAATCGTCAATTAACAAAAGGGCAAAATGCAAATATACCGGTACTCATTCATGATCCCTTACCCTGGTCATACACGTATCATTTTGTGATAAAACATTCCCTGCCCCCCGGATTAAAGGATGATTTCTTCCGCCAATACTTTTCACCTTGGGGCGGAACAGCCTCTTACCTTACGTTTATCAGTATCATCGTCCTCATTATGAGTATTTTGTGGATAAAAATGGATCCATCAGGACGATTTTGCCCTTTGTGCGGTATCCGGTTCCATGGCATTGGCCGAACATCCGCTGTATGTCCTTCATGTCTGTATCTTAGCCGTCAAGTTGTCAGTGACTCTTTTGCCTCAAAACAACGAAAAAAAATCAGGAGCTTCAGTTGGCTTATGGATGGCTTTTTTTTCTTGACCGGCTTGGTGGTTCCAGGGACGTATCAACTGGCATTGGGAGAGACTGTCAGAGGTGTCTTGATGCTTTGCGGATCATTTGTGATTGCAGGCAGCATTATCCTTCTACGTGGGAAGTTGCTGAATATAGCTTTATTTCCCCCCGGTTCAGTCTGGTGGATGGTCATCCCCCTACTGCTCCTGATAGTTTCCTGCCTGGCAAATTACTATAGCTGGCACCAACGTAAACAACAGCGTCTTATTCTTCGGATGCAGGGTTAAAGAAATGAGTCGCAACCCATGAATGTCAACAGCGAATTAAAGGGATATCTCGGTGGTTTTGATCTTACCGATGTATTTCAGTTGATTTCTCAGCAGCAAAAGACCGGCATGCTGACGGTTAAAAGTGCTGCTGATCAGGTTGTCTTGTCTTTCAAAGATGGTCAAATTATTGGCATGAACCCCGGGATGGTAAATCAGGAGTTCGATCTGGAGCTGATATTGAGAAAATCAGGTCAAATATCAGCAACCCGGCTCAACAGCTTACGCCAGGAACAAATACGTCGAAATATATCCCTGGAACAAATGCTGGTTGAGCATGAAGTTATGGTTGCCGAAGAAATCGGTAGGCTTAATCTACTGAGAATTTTTGAAGCGCTGGAATGTATTTTGAAGTGGAAAAAAGGGTCTTATACCTTCCAACCAACTATCATACTTCACGAAACACCTTATCTTCCTCCCCAGCCATCGGATTTTATCTTGTTTGAAATTTTAAGACAAATGGATGAGTTTACCGTTTTTGAGCAAAATATCCCTACTGTCAACACCATTTATGAATCAGTTTCAACCTTTGCTTCCGAAACTGACGACAATATTTTTTTTGAAGATTTCAAAGACAGGTTGCCGGTTGAGGAACAAACTATTCTGGAGTTAGTCACAAAAAATAATACGGTTCAGGATATCATTGATAAAAGTCTACTGGGAAAATATAATGTTTATCGTATCCTGAACTCATTTTTAGAAAGTGGTATTATAGCCCAAAAAGGAGAAAAAGCGGCTGCCTCTGGCAAAGTCTCAGGATCTGGCCAACTGCACAGGTTCGTTACGGGTATTCTTTATCTATCTCTTATCTGCTTTATTTTCCTGACAATTGCCGCTTTTATCCCCTCGACTTGGCTTCCTGTGAGTATTCCGGGACGAAATCCCCATATTTCCCCATCGAAAAATGTGATTTCAAGGTATTTTAACCAAAAGAACAAAGCTTACCACAAAGCGAAATCATTACTTCACCAATAAAAACCGGATTTGTCACTATCCATGTCACAGAGAACAGCTTCTACACTTGCCGAATGATTCCTGTCTTTTTTTCTGCCCTGATCAAACAGGTTATCGCTGCTGGTCAGTTAAAATATTTCTTCTAACAAAATCCATAAGAATCCAATAGTTATAAGAATACATACCATATTTCAGCGAAATATTTTACTAAATGCTTGCTTTTTCGATTAAATGTAATAATATTCTCTACGATAGAGTAGAAAATTGGTTTATTTACGGCTGAGATAGCAATACAGAATAAGTATAGAAAACAGGAAAGAAGGGGGTAAGATATGGCAGTCGGTTATCAGGAGCTTGGATTTTGTAATACTACAGAAATGTTTCAACAGGCAATGGCAGGTGGATATGCCGTCCCGGCATACAATTTTAATAACATGGAACAACTGCAGGCAATCATCAATGGCTGTGGGCAATCAAACTCACCGGTCATTATTCAGATATCAAGTGGCGCCCGCAAATATGCCAACCAGACAATGCTCCGTTACATGGCCGAAGGGGCCGTTCGCATGGCCGAGGAAGCTGGGTATAAAATCCCCATTACTCTCCATCTTGATCATGGAGATACCTTTGAATTGTGTGTTTCCTGCATTGAAAGTGGCTTTTCTTCAGTGATGATTGATGGTTCTGCCCATACCTATGAGAACAATGTTGCGCTGACGGCAAAAGTTGTTGAATATGCACATAAATATGGGGTTAGTGTTGAAGGAGAGTTGGGCGTTTTGGCAGGGATAGAAGATGACGTGGAAGCGGCAAAATCAATCTATACGGACCCCTCACAGGTTGAAGACTTTGTGAAAAAAACCGGGGTTGATTCCCTGGCTATTTCCATCGGCACCTCCCATGGAGCCTATAAATTCAAACCGGAACAATGCACCCGTAATGAAAAAGGTATTCTGGTTCCACCACCCCTACGCTTTGATATTCTTGAGGAAATTGAACGCCGGATAGCAGGATTTCCCATTGTCCTACATGGCTCAAGCTCTGTACTGCCAGAATATGTGAATATCATCAATGAATATGGTGGCAAATTGGAAGCGGCCGTAGGCATTCCGGAAGAACAGTTGCGACAGGCAACAAAATCAGCCGTTTGTAAAATCAATATTGACTCTGATGGCCGTTTGGTGATGACGGCAATAATTCGCAAAGTTTTTGCTGAGAAACCCGCAGAGTTTGACCCGCGTAAATATTTGGGGCCAGCCCGGGAAGAATTGACCCAGATGATAATCCGCAAAAATAAACAAGTTTTGGGCAGCGCTGATAGAGCTTAACACCAATTAACCAGAAAATGAACAAATGGCGGGGTTATCCTACCCCGCCCTTCTGAGTAAGTAATTACAACATATTGGAATGATAGGTTTTTTTGTTTATCGATATCTCAGGCTTATGGAGCAAATGCCAAAGATATCCGGGCTTGGCTCATAGCTGTGTCTGCCGTGCCTGCCGACAGGCACGGCGACAGGCACGGCGACAGGCAGGCGGCATTGACCGCCGTACGAATCACCACGATGGTGATTCGCGGCGGGCACCTCGGAGCTGCACACGATGTGCAGCGAGAATGAGCAAGAGCCATGCCGGGATATCACTTGGAACAATTACTTACTTTTCCAGATGTGTGCCCGCAGCATGCGGGGTGAAAGCCCTTTTTATTAAGTGCACCTTCATGGTCCGGCAATAGCCCCGAAAGATTATACTTTATCCGGAAATTGCTATTTCCGTAGCCAGTTTCCTTTATCGTCCTGAGCCCACCATCCATTTTGGGCCTTCTCTCTAAAAGTCCGGGCAAAAATCGCAGCAACTTTAGGAGTGGCATCAGCCCCAAGACGATTGGCCCTGACAATTTCTTCATACAGTGCCTGTCGATCACTATTCTCTGCCTTAACCAGATTACTTAGCCGAGCCCGTTTTTTCAAGGGCAGCTGATTTTTCTGCCGCAGATGGAGTAGACCGTCCATTCCTTCGCCAAAAAAGCCTTGCCGATATGCCTCTGTCAGCTGGGGAAACCGCTTTTTCATCGATTGTTTCAAACCCCGAATGGTGGAAGTCGATACATTAATATCCAACCTTTCCGCAGCTTCAACCGGACGGACAAAATCTATCCTGAAGCCTTGTTGTTCACTTTTTTTCTCCGCCGGAGTTTTTTCCAGCATCGGTTGTACCGGCTGTTTTTGATTTCCAGATCTTATTTCATCAACAATCTGCTCTGCCGCCTTCTGAACTGCGGCTGCCGGAAAATAGATATTAATAGTAACACAAGAAACCAGTACCATCACCAATAACACCACTAACCCTTGGTATTTTCTCATGATCTTCTCCACTTATTGAGGTTTAACGATTTCTGAAAATTTTTTGGAATGATCATTTCTTGTTGAAAATCCGTAATACCCTTTCCTGCATATCCCGGAAGCTGATCCGATTATCAGGGTTGTAATTAATCACATTAACTCCCGTCAGGATCCCTCGTTTAACAACATATTCCCGACCACCCTGATGGATAAGACCCCGCAGCTGAAAAGCATCATCACGCAAACGACAATATAAACCAATTTTTCCATAGCGATAATGACTGAAAAACCGGTTAATGCCGACGTTAAGCAAACCATGACCGGCACTGCTGCCGGAACTAATCATAGAAAGGTTTTCAATCGCTTCGACGCTGATTTTTTGAGATACGCCTGAAGTTTTAACTGATTTAATTTCTAAATCAAATTTGGATGGTTGTCCATAGGAAATTTCAAAATTTTTCAGGTTTAAATCAATAATTCCTGTTGCTGACCCCGCCTGAACCAGGTCGGTGACTTTCTGCAGATTCAGCTCTCTGGCCTCCATATCCAGGGAAATGACCCTTGACGTAGAAAATAGCCGGCGAAGTTGAATATTTCCAATGTTTATCTGGCCGGAAAAAAGAGGAAATTGAACCTTCCCCTGCGTTTCAAGTTGGTTTCTGGCAAAGGACAGGGTAAGACCAGCCTGCAGATGATGGCGAATTTCGTTTATCAAGTCAGTAATTTTTGCAGAAACCGGCAGCTCAGGTAATTGATTCTCCAGTGGAGCAGGCCTAATATCCAGCTGCAATTCAGCCCGTCGTTGCGTTGTCAGTAATGGATAATGAATCATGAAGTTGCTAATGTTGATTGGACAACCAAGAACGGCAACCTTGAACATCGTCGGAATGGATAAACTTTCAGCTCCCCAATTAACCGGAATGGTTTGGGCTTTTGCCTGGAGGTAAGGGCCGGTGATAGACCCAAATTTCAGTATCATTGGTGCTGACTGGTCGCTGACCTGCAATTTTTCCGTTTTATCATCTTTAGCATCCCATGCCAGACCGGCCAATGGCATTGAAACTTCAAGATCATATAATTGACCATATCCTTTACTGACAATATTCACCTCGTTTAGTGATATCTTTCCATCGATTAGAGTGATTTTGTGACCTTCTTTTTCCATTGTTGCCGAAAACTGATAACGTCCTTCAGCTTCCAACCCCTTCAACATCTGCGGCTGTTCATTCAGAAACTCCGGCATGAATATTTTAATACTTCGGGCAATATCCATGGGCTGGCCAGTAAAAGACAATGTTCCTTTCTCAGGGGACCAGCTTCCGGCCAGTGAACCAGTCCAGAGTGGATCAGCTTTAATC
Organism: uncultured Thermodesulfobacteriota bacterium; assembly: GCA_964478545.1. Classification (GTDB taxonomy): domain Bacteria; phylum Desulfobacterota; class Anaeroferrophillalia; order Anaeroferrophillales; family Anaeroferrophillaceae; genus DQWO01. Next base: position 34,267 of record CAYZIS010000003.1, on the reverse strand, counting down.
CTGCCAGAAAAAGTGATACCCGAATCCAGCACTGGAAATCCATTATAAAATGGCAGGATGCATTCAAAGGTGCCACTGGCATTCCGGCCGGTTAAATCCCAAAAATAGTTATACCATAGAAACGGACCACCATGAATCATAGTCGTCATTTTCAACAATCCAGGACCATTTTTTGGAACCGGTAAGGAAGCATCCAGAAAAAAACCGGCATCTTCGATTGCGACATCAGAATTAACCGACTGGAACTGAAACTTTTTTGCCTTCAGCTGCAGGCTTACATCATAAGGTGGCCGGAGAAATATTTTTCCCCCTGCAAGGGTCAGCCGGTAATAAAGCTGCCCGTTTTTCGGAAGCAGTACTTCAGCTGACGGATTATTTATTCGCAGCATTGCAGCAAGCGGCACTGGATCCGTTATCTCCCCACTGCAATCAACCTTCCATAAAGGGTGATCTGAAGATGGCAGCATAATCTGCAGTTCAGAAGCGATGGGAACATGACCATCAAAAGATAATTCTGGTTTCAACACCAGATTTTCATCAATGATGATGGGCATGCTAAAAGCATACATATGATCCGATGATTTGCCGGTGACTGTCAGTTTTCCTCTGCCATTGAACTTCTTTTTCCTTGTATCCAGTTGCAGTTCCAGGAAAATGGTACCTGATACTTTAAGGGCAGGATGCTGCAATTTATAGGTGCCGGTTAATCGCCACCGGGACTTTTTTTCAGGCTGTAAGTCATTGATAATAAGGGTGAGATTGTTCAGAACAAGCTTCCATTTATTGATTCTGCTCAGAAGCACTATTCTCAGACCGCTGATGTTGCCCTGCTCAATAGTGGGGAAAAGTTTCAGGTATTGAAAAAATTTATCATCATTTGTTTTCCTGGCGGATGATTTTTTCAAGTCATCCACATTAATCACAATTGTCGGCCGGCTGATGGAAAGAGATTTGATAATGGTGGTAAAGGGAGAAAATGATGATTTATCGACAGGGAACGACTTTGCAGAACAGGGAGAAGGAGGATGAAATGATAATACTATAGGCAGGATGATAATGATCTTGAGCCATGCACTTATTTTGCGCCGACAATTATTCATGATCTTCCGTCAATCGAAAAAGTTTTGCCGTTCAGGCTAAAATAATTTCGGTTTTTAATTTTTTTATCCGGTCTCGCAGTTCCGCTGCCCGTTCAAAATTAAGTTCTTTAGCGGCCTTATCCATTTCTCTTTCCCATCGTTTAATGGTTCGTTCGCATACTCTGTTCCCCTGCGCCAGTATCGGTCCCAGATCTTCATCGGCTGCAGTCTGCCCTGATTCAGTCCCATAGCCGGTTTCCAGTGATTCCTGCACCCTCTTCACCACACTTTGAGGGGTAATATGGTAAAGTTCATTATACTGCTGCTGAACTTCCCTCCGCCTTTCCATCTCGTTGATAGCGCTACTCATCGAACCGGTTACCCGGTCGGCATACATGATGATCATCCCATGCAGATTGCGGGAGGCCCGTCCGGATGTCTGAATCAGTGATCGGTGTGAACGCAAAAACCCCTCTTTATCCGCATCCAGAATGGCAACCAGTGAAACTTCGGGAATATCAAGCCCTTCCCGCAGGAGATTGATTCCCACCAGAATATCAAAAGTCCCCAGCCTCAGGTTGCGAATAAGCTCTGTCCTTTCCAGAGTATCAATATCGCTATGGAGGTAGCGAACCTTAAAACCAAGTTGTTGCAGGTAGCTGCTGAGATCTTCCGCCATGCGTTTGGTCAACGTTGTTACCAGCGCCCTTTCATGACGCCCAATGACTTTACTGAGCTGCGGAATCAAATCATCAACCTGATTGCTGGCCGGCAGAACCATGACTTCAGGGTCAACCAGTCCGGTTGGCCGGATAATCTGTTCGACAACATGTTCGGACCCGACATGTTCAAGTTCATAGTCTCCCGGGGTTGCTGAAACATAAATAATCTGGTTAATCATCTGCTCGAATTCATCAAATTTCAGCGGTCGGTTATCCAGAGCTGAAGGCAATCGAAACCCATAGTTAACCAAAGTTTCCTTGCGTGAACGATCACCACGATACATGCCTCTTATTTGAGGAATAGTAACATGGCTTTCATCGACAATCAGTAAATGATTTTGGGGTAGATAGTCCATCAGGGTTGGAGGTGGATCTCCGGGTTGGCGCCCAGTCAGGTGACGGGAATAATTTTCAATCCCCTGGCAATGCCCCATCTGCTCAAGCATTTCAAGATCAAATATGGTCCGTTGCTCCAGCCGCTGGGCTTCTAGCAGCTGGTTTTGCGATTTTAAAAATTGCAGGCGTTCCTGCAACTCCTGGCGAATAGCTTTCATTGCCTTGGTACGATTTTCCTCCGGCGTCACATAGTGACTGGCAGGATAAACCGTAAATTTTATCCGTTTTTCAATAACTCTGCCCGTTAGAGGATCAAAAATTGACAGGTTGTCTAACTCACTGCCAAAAAACTCCAGCCGTAATGCCCTTTCCTCCATGTTGGCCGGGAAAACATCAATGACTTCACCCCGAACTCGAAATGTACCCCGATGAAAATCAATATCATTACGCTGATATTGGATATCTATCAATTTATGCAGTATTTCCTCACGCTGTATTTCCCGACCCACTTCGAGATATAAAAGCATGCCCTGGTAGGCTTCCGGGGAGCCCAACCCATATATACATGAGACGCTGGCAACGATAATGACATCTTCCCGTTCCAACAGGGCCACGGTGGCAGCATGACGCAATTTATCAATCTGTTCATTAATGGAAGAATCTTTTTCAATATAGGTATCAGTGGTGGGGATATAGGCCTCAGGTTGATAATAATCATAATAACTGACGAAATATTCCACCTTGTTTTCCGGAAACAAATCCTTAAACTCCTGGTAAAGCTGAGCGGCCAGGGTTTTATTGGGTGCAATAACCAGTGTTGTTCTCCCGGTTCGGGCAATAACCTGGGCCAAGGTAAAAGTTTTACCTGAACCAGTTACCCCCATAAGAACCTGCTCACGCACACCCTTTGCAAGTCCATCAGCAAGGCTGTCAATGGCCTTTGGCTGATCTCCCTGGGGTTGAAAAGTTGAATGGATGGTATACTGATGTTGCATAGCCTGGTTCACCAAAATAGATTGTATGGAGCAAGTACCCGCTATAACACAGGCAATGTCTCATTGCAATTGTACACAATTTGCTTGAATCATCGGCAACTCCCATGTTATGAAAAGCAAGGATTAAATAAAGGAGAATTCTTATGGAAAATAGTCGTTTTTTACGGGCTTGCCGTCGAGAACCCGCGGATTGTACTCCGGTGTGGATGATGCGTCAGGCCGGACGTTATCTGCCTGAATACCGGGCTTTACGAAAAAAACATTCTTTCTGGGAAATGTGCAAACAGCCTGAATTGGCGGTTGAGGTAACATTGCAGCCCTTACGGCGGATGGAAATTGATGCCGCGATTCTATTTTCCGACATACTGGTACCCCTCGAAGGAATGGGTGCCGGCTTTGAATTTATCGAAGGCCGGGGACCCGTACTTAACCACCCGATCAGGACGGCAGCTGATATCGACAAACTTTCAGTCATTGATGCCCGGGAAGTAGTGCCTTTTGTCATGGAGGCCATCCGCATACTGCGCCGTGAGCTAGAGGGTAAAGTGCCATTGATCGGTTTTTCCGGCGCCCCTTTCACCCTGGCCAGCTACCTGGTTGAAGGAGGCGGCTCCCGCCAGTACCAGTACGTTAAGACCCTGATGTATACCGAGCCAAAACTCTACCATCAACTGATGGTCAAAATTACTGATGTGGTAATATCCTACCTGTCGGCCCAGATTGATGCCGGCGTCCAGGTTGTTCAGCTGTTTGACAGTTGGGTTGGCTGCCTGAACCGGGCTGATTACTATGAATACGTCTATCCCTATAGTCGGAAAATATTCCAGACCCTCTCCAGCTTTAATGTTCCCATGATTCATTTCGCCAACCAGGCATCTACTTTGTTGGATATGGTTCGTGATGCCGGCGGTGATGTTATCGGGGTTGATTGGCGCATTGATCTGGATACGGCCTGGAAGATTATTGGTGACCAACAGGGAATTCAGGGAAATCTGGATCCCATTATCCTCTTCGCCCCGATCAGTGAAATCAGAAACCGGGTGGCCAGGATCCTGCGCCAGGCCGATGGCAAGCCTGGACATATTTTCAACCTGGGGCATGGGATTCTCCCCACTACTCCCATTGATCATGCAAAAGCGATGATTGATGCGGTACATGAATTTTCAGCTCGCTAGATTGACAAGATGAGTACAAATCTCAGGCTGGTTAAATCACGTCTTGGCAATTTTGCCAATTTTCTGGTAGTAGTAATGGTTGCCGCCTTGTTACTGTTTGCCATTTACCTGGCAAAGTAAAATCATAGAGCAAGACTTGAGTATGAAAGCAGAGTGGTGACTACAGAAAAAAATAGAAGGATTACAGCATACTATTAACAAGAAAGATTTTCTTATCGAACAGCTGAGAAAACAACTGAAACAGCGCAAAAGATAGGGGCCTGTAAGGTATCAATGAAATATATAAGTACCAGGGGAAGAATTGAGCCCGTCAGTTTTATCGATGCGGTCATGATGGGCCTGGCTACCGATGGCGGTCTGCTGCTGCCTGAAACTATCCCCCACTTCAGCAACGATGACATTGATCGATTCCGGGATCTGACCTATCAGGAACTGGCCATAACTCTTTTTCGTCCTTACGTCGGCAGTGACATTCCCTCTGACGTGCTGCAAAACCTCATCAAACAAAGCTATTCAACTTTCAATCATCCAGCCATTTCCCCCCTGGTCAAACAGGACGATATCTACATCCTTGAACTTTTTCACGGCCAGACTCTGGCTTTTAAGGATATAGCCCTGCAGTTTCTAGGTAATCTTTTTGCCTGGATCCTGGTTGAGCGCCAGGAATCTCTCAACATTCTCGGGGCCACCTCCGGGGATACCGGCAGTGCCGCTATTTACGGCGTCCGGGGCAAAGATCATATTAATATTTTCATCATTCATCCCCATGGCAAGGTCAGTCCCATCCAGGAAAAGCAAATGACTTCCGTGCTTGACCATAATGTTTTCAATATTGCGATCGAAGGAACCTTTGATGACGGTCAGCGCATCGTCAAAGAAATTTTTGCCGATCTGGACTTTAAACAGGAATTTCATCTGGGAGCGGTCAATTCCATCAACTGGGCTCGGATTATGGCTCAGATTGTTTATTACTTTTCCGCTTACCTGCAATTGCCAGACAGTGAACGAAAAACTGTGGACATAGTGGTCCCCAGCGGAAATTTTGGCAATATCTTTGCGGGTTACCTGGCCAAAAGGATGGGTTTGCCGATCAGGAGGTTGATACTGGCCAGTAATGAAAACAATATCTTGAACCGCTTTATTTCAACCGGCGTTTACCAGTACAGTGAAGTGGTTCCTACCTGGAGTCCGTCAATGGATATCCAGGTGGCCAGTAATTTTGAACGCTATCTGTATTATTTGCTTGATGGCAACGGTGAAAAAGTCAGGGATTCATTCGCCCAGCTCAAGGACAATGGAACAATTAGCGTCAGCAGGGAAAAACTGCTACAGGTACAAAAAGATTTTACCACTGGCTTTGCCACCAATGATGAAACTTTATCCACCATAGCCGATCTTTATCAACAGACAGGATATATTCTCGATCCCCATACCGCCGTTGGAGTCAAGGTGGCCCAGCAGTCGCGTCGCGAAGAAGGGAATAATAAGTCAACATATATCTGCCTGGCTACCGCCCACCCGGCAAAGTTTCCTGATGCGGTTCACCGGGCTATCGGTAGTTACCCCCCGATTCCCGCATCCCTGGAGGATATTGACCAGCGTGAATGCCGCTTTAAAATCCTGCCGCCTGAGACAAAAAAGATTAAAGAATATATCAGGAAGATTTTATAAAGTCTCCAAAATGCTCGGAAGCCGGCCAGGACGGCCGGCGAGAATGAGCGAGAGCCATACCCGGACATCTTGAAAATAATTGTTTATTTTTTGTTCTCTTACATCCTTCCTGATCGGAGTATGGCAATAGCCAGCCAGAAACCCAGACCTCCGGCTGCCAGGTAACCGATAATTCCCAGCACCGGATAGCCCATAAACATATAACCGGTATCAGTCATCATAATCAGCGACGAAGCAACGATAGTGGCTGAAACAATCAGGCTGAATGATAATCGGTTAGCTATCCGGTCAAGATTTTTTCCCAGTGGGTCTAACCCCACATGTTCAAATTCAATCTTCAGTTTTCCTTTACTGATTTTCTTCAGAATCTCCTGGGTTTCCCGGGGCAACATCTTCATCAGGTTTTGCAGTTCGCGCAGTTGACGCCAGGCAATCTTGCTCAGATATTTCGGCGACATGCGCTTTGCCACCAACTCTTTAACAAAAGGAGCGGCATGACTGATCATGTCGAAATCAGGATCAAGATTTCGGCCCACTCCCTCAATGGTAACCAGTGTTTTGACCAACAGCATCATATCAGGAAGAAAACGGATATGATGATGACTGGTAATAGCAATGAAATCTTTAATTAAAGTGGCGACTTCTAACTGGTGCAAGGGAATACCGTAATAGCGGTCAACAAAATCATAGAGATCGGCATGCAGCTCCCTCATGTTAACCAGGTCTTCATCGATAACCCCCACGGTTGAAAGGATACTGGTTAACTGCCGAATGTCACGGCTAATAATGGCCAGCACCAAATCCAAAACCAGCTGCTTTAATTCTTCATCTAAATGTCCAACAATACCAAAATCCAGTGGGGCAATGACATTATCCGGCAAAACCATAAGATTGCCCGGGTGGGGATCTCCATGAAAGATTCCGAATTCAAGCACCTGCCGTAAAATGAGGGTCGCGCCGTTTTCAGCAATAATTTTCGGGTCAAGACCAGCCTCAATCAGTGCTTCAATGTTATCAATTTTAATTCCCTCAACCCAATCCATGGTCAATACTTCGCGGGTACTGACGGCCCAGTGGATCGGAGTAATGAAAACGTTTGGATCATCCTTGAAATTTGCCGCAAAACGATCAACATGACGCCCTTCAATCTGAAAATCAAGTTCCTTGCGAATGGTCTTGGCAAATTCTCTGACCACCCCCACAGTATCATAAATTTGCAGTTCCTGAACATGTCTGTCGATCAGGCGGGCCAGGTTCATCATAATATCAATATCGGTTTCAATCGTGGCAGCAATACCCGGACGTTGCACTTTTACTGCAACCTGCTCTCCGGAAACCAGCCTGGCTTTATGTACCTGAGAAATTGAAGCGGCAGCCACCGGTTCAACAATGAATTCGGGAAACACCTCATGTATTTTGGCCTCCATAGATGATTCTATGACCGCTACCACCTCTTCATAGGGAAAGGAAGGGACATCATCCTGCAATTTTTTTAATTCGTTGATAACCGCCGGGGGGATGAAATCATGGCGGGTTGAGATCATCTGCCCAAACTTAATAAAAGTGGGTCCCAACTCTTCAAGTACCATCCTGAAACGCTGGGCATTACTGTAGCGAATAAGCTTTTTACGCCCGCTTCGATTGAGGGTAATTATATTTTTCCCCAAGGCGAAGTAATAGTCAATATTAAGCTGCTCAATGATGCCGCCAAAACCATAACTGATAAAGACCCCGATAATCTGACGGTATCTTTTGATATTTCTGTATGTCCGGTCAATATTCAGAATATCCATAGGTCATTCGGCCGGATGGAGTTGTTCGAGCTTCGCTTCAAGTTCAGCAATTTTTTGTTTTAATTCATTAATTTCACTTTGCTTTGGCACATCCACTTTGTCCATCAGGCAGTCGAACTCCTTTTTAATTTTTCCAGAGAGATCATCTTTCTCCTGCTTGATTTTTTTCAGCATTTCCTGAACCAGATCACGACCCTCCTGACGACTTATTTCCCCCTTTTTCACCATGCCGGAGATGATTTGTTCCAGGCGTTCCTCGGTCAAAGACAAGGCGCCAATTCCCAGGAGCAGGAATTTTCGTGCAAGCGTAGAAATTTCCATAAATAACCTCCTTTTCAATAAAGATTTAAGAAAATAATCAAACAGACAATTCCGGCAGCCAGAAGATGAAATCAACCCACTTTCCGTAGTCACTTTCAACCCAGATTTTGCCACCGTGCAGCTCAATAATTTCTTTTACATTATACAACCCCAGGCCAATACCCTTCTGTTCAGGAATATTTTTATCTTTCAACCGCTGAAATTTGCGAAAAACCTGGTTTATTTTATCTTCAGCAATACCCGGGCCTTCGTTCCACACATGAAAACGCAAACCCTTTGCCTGGGCTTCCACTCCATAAATTATTTTACTCTCTGAGCTGCCGTATTTTATCGCATTGTTAAAAAGATTACTGAACACTATCTGCAGGAGATATCGATCAGCATTCAGCTGGATTTCTGTTAATTTAAAAGGGCCACCATATTCGATTCGCTCAATCAAATGTTTTTTCCCCAGACGTTTTAAAACAGGTTCAATAATTGCTGGAAAGAAATCATTAATTTCAGTCACATTTAGCTGTAATCGACCCATTTCAATACGTGAAAGGATAAGGTAGCGGTCAATCATATCCTCCATAAATTCACAATTGGAAATAATACTATCCAGGTCACGCTGCTCAGCTTCTCCTTTAACTTTTCTCGACAAACGCCTGAGAAAGCCTCCAATAACCATCAGGGAATTCCTGAATTCATGGGATACAAAGCTTAACACATTGATATAATTATGGTTCAGTTTTGCCAGTTCACGATTTTTCCGACGAAGTTGATGATTTTTCTGGCGAAGTTCCAGTTGCAAAAGACGTCTTTGAGTCAAAATCCTGACTTTGTGAAGCAGCTCATTAATAGGGAAGGATGAAGGATCAGACTCAAGATCAATGCCATGGGGTTTATAGATCACATCATCAGCGCCAGCCGTCAGACCACTGATTTTTTGCTGATAGTAAAAACTTTTAACCGTCTGTTTAAAGGTTGGATCATCTCCATCTCCAACGGTTGACAACATGATAACCGGTATATTTTTGTATCTGTTAATAGTTTTTAACCGGGTGACAATATCGACACCACTGGTAAGCTGGTGCCCCAGAGTATCGTAGAAAATACTGTCAATCAGGAAAATATCAGGGGTGGTGCGGAAATTGAAACGGGCAAAGAATTCTTCTCCACTAAGGAAGTGGGAAAGCCGGTATGCCTTAATTTCAGCAAGTTTACTGGTAATAATTGCAGCGGTGATGGCACTGTCTTCGATCAGGACCACATGGATTCTCGATTGCTTTTTCCTTTGGCTGGTCATCAGTATATTCCTTTTGGCAAAAAGAAAAGTTCAATCCTTTCAAAAAAGACCAGGAAGAAATGGTTTATTATTTCTATCGGTGATCAATAGATATCCCGTTTCAGGGGAACCTAAGTTAGGCAATTAACTGTTAGATCTCAGCATGTAGCTTAAAAAAAATCAAGGCATTATGTTCATCAGCAATAAATCCTAATAAGTGACAGCTTGAAATAGGAAACATATTGTAATCATTTAACTAATAGCTAACGGCTAAAAGCTAACCGCTCAATTCAGGAACGCTCAATCTTTGGTAAAAACAGCTTTATCATTGGCATAAGCATAGGCTTCTTTACTGGTAATGTCACCGTTATTCACCAGCTCCGTCAAATGTTGGTCAATGGTTTGCATCCCGATTTTTTTCCCGGTCTGTAAAATTGAAGCAATCTGGTAAGTTTTTCCTTCCCGGATCAGGTTGGAAATCGCCTGGTTAACCACCAGAATCTCGAGCACTGCCACCCGTCCCTCACCATCAGCCCGTTTGAGTAATTGCTGGGCAATAACCCCCTTCAATGATTCACTGAGCATAGTACGAATCTGATCCTGCTGGTCTTTGGGAAAGATATCGATAATGCGGTCAACTGTTTTAGCGGCACTGCTGGTATGGAGGGTACCGAAAACCAGCAGGCCGGTTTCCGCCGCCGTAATCGCCATGGCAATGGTTTCAAGATCACGCATTTCACCAACCATGATAATATCGGGATCTTCACGCAGTGATGCTTTTAACCCGGAAGCAAAACTTGTGACATGAACCCCAACCTGGCGCTGCATGATCAGACAGGTTTGATTTTCATGAATAAATTCGAGCGGATCCTCAAGAGTAATGATGTGGGCTTTACGTTCCTTGTTGAGCAGGTCTATCATCGCCGCCAGGGTGGTAGACTTGCCACTACCCGTAGGGCCGGTAACAATAACAAGTCCCTTCTTCTGTCGGGAAAGATCCCTGATAACCGGTGGCAGACCAAGTTCATTAAACGTTTTGATATCATGAGGAATCAGGCGGAACGCCGCCCCTACTCCACCATGCTTAAAATAGGCGTTGCCACGAAAACGGGCAATACCGGCAATCTCATAGGCAAAGTCTATATCAGATTGATTTTCCAGTTGATCAATACTCTGTTGTGAAAGGATCTCATAGACCAGCAGCTTGACTTCTTCTTCAGACAACTCATGATAGACGACTTTTTCCAGCTCCCCATCAATTCTCAATAAAGGCGGTGAACCGGAAGTAACATGCAAATCGGAAGCATGATATTCGATCATTATTTTAAGGAGTGCATCGATTTTTGCCATTTTATCTCCATTATTGGCATGCCAGATACAGATACTATCAGCTTAAGCCAGAGCATACCCTTTTAAAAAATATAACAAAGGAGAAAAAAAAATTCAATTTTTTTAATATCATGCCGAAATTAGTTATAGTGAACTATTTAACTCATGGAATTATAAAATCCTTAATATTTCAGATATAAGGCCAGCGCTATGGAGCAGTTTTACATTTCAGTGGCAAGAATAGCCAAAAAGACCCTCAATCATATGGTTGCTCATCACACTCCTTTACTGCCTGATCTCTACAGTAAATATTTTTATGTTTTTCTCGATGAGGTTGACCAGGAAATCAAAGAGCTTATTGACTCTAAGGACGGCCACGGAAAACGGGAGCTGAAACAACAGCAGGAATGCACCATAGAAATTGTCGACGCGGTGGTGGAGGTCATTAATGGCCTGGATCGCTCGACCAAATCCCATGATCAAAATCTGAAAGATCACGAACAAAAACTGAAAGGCATGGAAAAGATCGTTGACCTGGTTGAATTGAAACAAGTAATCAGTGATGAGATTGGAAAGGTTCAGGAAAGCAACGTTTCTCTGCAGCACAAATTAACCCAGGCTCAACAAAATGTCAATATGCTGCAATCACAGCTGGCTCAAATTACTGATCTGGCAACCATCGATGAATTGACCGGCCTCTACAATCGTCGAGCGCTTTTCAGTCGCCTGGTGGAAGAACATTCGCGGGTTGAACGCTATAAGGAAAATTTCAGCCTGATAATTTTTGATATTGATGATTTTAAACAAGTCAACGATACCTATGGTCATCAAGTTGGCGATGCCATCTTGAAGAACCTGGCCCGTTTTCTCGAGGGTAACCTGCGTACCTCTGATTTTATTTCCCGTTTTGGCGGTGAAGAATTCATTGCCATCCTGCCTTCAACTAAGATAGAAAAAGCCAAACAGGTGGCTGAAAAAATGCGCCACATGTTGGGGAAAAAGATTTTTGAGGATAAAAAGGGTGAGGTCAAGATCAAAGTAACCGTCAGTATCGGCATCTCTCAGTGTACTCCCGGTGATACGGTTGATGACCTGATCAAACGAGCAGATGATGCACTCTATATGGCCAAAAATGATGGCAAAAATGCCATATTTACCGAAACAGATCTGCCGATTTCAAAATAGCTTCCATCCAGAAACTGTTCCATCAATTCTTAATCCCAAACACCCGCCTGGCATTACTGCCGGTTTTTTCCGCCACTACTTCAGCTGATATCCCTTTAATTTTCCCAATTGCCTCGGCTACATATTGCACGTACAATGGTTCGTTGCGCTTCCCCCGGTAGGGAACAGGAGTCAGATAGGGGCAGTCGGTCTCGATCAACAGATCATCCAACGAAAGATGTTTAACCACCTCGGCCTGCAACTGATTATTGCGAAAGGTAATGGTCCCAGGAATGGAAATCATAAAACCAAGATCGACGTAGGTCGCAGCCAGCTTATAATCACCGGAAAAACAATGAATAATGCCGCCGTTGCGGTAGCCCTCTTCCGCCTTGATAACTTCCAGAACTTCCTGATGTGCTTCACGATCATGAATGACTATCGGCAACTGCAGCTCGGCTGCCAGCCTCAACTGGCGAGAAAATTCCTTCACCTGCACGTCATGGGGGGAATGGTTGCGATAAAAATCAAGCCCTATTTCTCCGTAGGCCACCACCTTCTTATTGTCTGCCAGCGCCTTCAAAATTTGATAGCTTTGCTCTGTGGCATTTTTGACTTCGTGGGGATGGATGCCGACAGTTGCATATACATGCGGCCACTGCTCGGCAATTTCCACTCCTCTGATTGAATCTGAAACATCGGTGCCAATGGCAACAATACCGGTCATCCCGGCAGCAAAAGCCCGTTCCAGAACCTCATCCAGATCGGTAGCAAAACTCTCCATGTTAACATGGCTGTGACTGTCAAAGAGATTCATCAAGTACGCTCCGTAAAAGATTCAAATTTCCTGACAAAATCCACCAGCTCATCGGTGACCAGTTGGCAGTATTTCTCCCCTTTTTCCCGGCTTGCCTTATTGGGATCACCCCAGACACCATGTTGCCAGTAAGCCTGCTTATTACGTACCAGGATAAAGCGGGGAAAATCAGGATATTCTTCCGGGCTGCTTCCCTGGACCAGTTCCGGCTGCAAGTAGAGCAGACGGGATGTTTCTATCTCCCCGGCATGGGAATCATCATTAGTTTCCACAAATTCCCGGCTCACCTTCCGGGCCAGCTCATATTCGCAGATAATCGCCATTTTCATATCCTCGTATTCCTGCAGCAACTCTTCCCCGGCTTCCAGCAGGGCATTCATGTGAGTTCTTCCGGCATGCCCGGATATGAGGATAAAATGACGCAATCCCTGGCGATACAGGGACTCGACTATATCCCTGGCCAGAGCCCGCAGAGTCTGTGATCGGATGCCGATGGTTCCGGGATGATTGGACGTACTGCGGCAAACCCCATAATGTACAGGTGGAGCAATAAATACCGGTAATTTTTCCGCCACCATTTTAAGAACCTCATACACCTGGATAGTATCGGTATCCAGGGGCAGATGAAATCCATGTTCCTCAGTGGAACCAAACGGAATACATACCGTTCGAGTTTCCCCCAACCCAGCTGAAAATTCAGTCATGGTTATATCGGTGACAATCATTTGAAGACCTCCAAAATCATTTAATAAAGATGTAAGAGCAGTCAGTACTATTAAATTACCATTGCATCAATTTTTCAGAGCGTGCTATAGAATATATAATTTGTTACTAACTCAACTTTCTGAGTTATGAAAAAAACAGCCCTGCCTGCCGGCAGACACGGCTATGAGCCAAACCCGAACACCCTGATAATATATTCTGGTAACACAAGTCAGAAAGTTGAGTTACTAAAAAAAAGGAGAACACATCATGATTAAGCTAGCATCCCGGGTTCAACAGATTAAACCCTCCCCTACCCTGGCAATTTCAGCTAAAGCCAAAGCCATGCAGGCTGCCGGCGTTGATGTTATCAACTTTGGTGCCGGAGAACCTGATTTTGATACCCCTGACAATATTAAAGCAGCAGGCATCAAGGCTATTCATGACGGCTTTACCCGCTACACCGCCGTGCCCGGCATTCCAGAGCTGAGGAAAGTCATCCAGCAAAAGCTGGAACGGGAAAATGGCCTGAAGTATGAAACTGATGAAATTATAGTTTCCTGCGGCGGCAAGCATTCATTCTACAATATGGCTCAGGCCCTGCTTGACCCGGGTGATGAAGTTATCGTTCCCGCGCCCTACTGGGTTTCTTATCCTCCCATGATCCAGCTGGCCGGAGGAAAAGCAATTATCATTCCGACAACCGAAGATCAAGGTTTTAAAATGAGTCCGGAGCAACTTCAACAGCATATATCGGAAAAAACCCGGGCGGTGGTCATTAATTCCCCCTCCAACCCCACCGGTTCAGCCTATTCACTGGCTGAACTACAGGAACTGGCGGCAATTATCACCGAAAATAATATCCTGGTCATCTCCGATGAAATCTACGAACATATCATTTATGACGGTTTTGCCCAACACAGCATCGCCGCGGTCAATCCCCAGATGAAGGAGCGGACCATCATCCTCAACGGGGTTTCAAAAAGCTACGCCATGACCGGCTGGCGCATCGGCTTTACTGCCGCTCCAGTGCCCCTGGTGGCAGCAATGACCAAGATCCAGAGCCAGAGTACTTCCAACCCTACATCCATCTCCCAGAAGGCCGCCATCGAGGCTTACAATGGTCCTCAGGATTTTATCGCCATGGTTTTGCCGGCTTTCGATGAACGCCGCCGTTATATTGTCAAAGCCTTGAATGATATCCCGGGCATCAGCTGTTTCAATCCTACAGGAGCTTTCTATGCCTTTCCCCAGGTCAAAAATCTGCTGGCCAAAAGTTTTCATAGCCAACCCATTGATTCATCACTGAATTTATGTGCTTTACTGCTGGATGAGGCCAAAATTGCCGCGGTTCCCGGTGAAGCTTTCGGCACCCCCGGCTATCTGCGCCTCTCCTATGCCACTTCCTTGGAAAATATCAAAAACGGAATGGAGCGGCTGGCATGCTTTGTCCAGCAGCTGACATGATAAGCAACATGCTATGCCCAGTGATTACTGAAATAATCGGCCAGAATGTTCCCATGATCGAAGGCGATGGGGGATGGCAGATTATTTTGGGTAAAAATCCCGGCTTCAGCGGCGTCATCTCCGGCCTGTAGCACCCCCTGACCGTCAGCGATGAAAACCGTGCTGATGGTATGCTGTCGGGGGTCGCGGTCCGGATCGGAATAGGTATGAAACTGGCCTTTCAGGGTGACGGTGAGCAAGGTTTCTTCCAGAGCCTCGCGAATGGCAGCGGTTTCAAGAGATTCCCCATAATCAACAAAACCTCCGGGAATTGCCCAGCCATGGGGAGGATTGCGTCGCTTGATCAACACGATGCCTTCATGGTAACGAATGATAATATCAACGGTTGGCACCGGATTATGGTAAACCGGCAGCGAATATCCGCATTGAGGGCATTTCATGATTCCTGATTTCATTTTTTCTCCTTTATCCATTTCTTTACCAGCCTGAGTTCATCATTCCGATCTTTGGCATTTTCATTCAGTTTGGCATCCTTAAGACAATTGAGAATGATTTTGAATTCCGGCTCGGGTTGCAGACCCATGGCAATCAGATCATCACCGGAAAGTTCATTTGTTCAGATTTACATACTAAAGAATACTACTTTTCAAATAGAATGTTACATTCTATGGTCTTCTACTTGAACTCCTGCCTGCTGGAGAATTGAATACAAATCATCGATCTGTGTCTTTTGCTGATATTTTCGCCCCCAACGACCATCCCTCATATCTGAAAAAGTGAAAAAAACACGTGCTTTGGCACGACTGAAAGCAACAAAGAAACTTCTTTTTTCCTCATCGGCTTGTTGTGAAAATGCCCACCATTGGGAGTCTTCCAAGCCGAGAAAAATGACCGTATGAAATTCCAATCCTTTACTTTTGTGAATTGTCATTGCCGGCACAACATCAGCACCAATCACATCATTAACCACATCATATGGAGACAAATAAATATCAAATGAAGCCTGCAAAACAGCAGAAAAATCATTTATAACTCTGGTCAGAAATTTCCCGGAACGATATTGCCGAAACACTGATCGAAATGTACCTTCACCAATCATTGCCACAAGTTCCGCAGGTATTTTGGCAATTGAATTCCCTTTTCTCAGCGAATCTTTAACATACTGCAATAGACGCCGAGATTCTTTCTCAATTTTCACCGCATCTTCGTACTCATCCAGTCCATAGAGCAAAACTATATCATGAGTAAGCAATTCCCAAGCTTCTGCATCACGCAGTCTTGTGGCAAGTCTGAGAATTGACAACAAAAAATGAATTACCGGTTCGGCAAGAAGATCTTGAAGCAGGGATTCGTCTCGGAGTAGTATACCTCTACCTGAAAGAACATTTTTCAAAATAGGAATCATATTTCCAGTAAGTTGACGTACAAGGATACAGAAATCTCGAGGCTTCATGCCATCAACACGTATTCCTTGTTCAATGAATTGGGCCAAGTGTGCAGCTTCATCCTCTGGATTGCTAAATTCCAAAATAACACAACTTCCAAAAGTTCCCGTATTTACAGATTCCACTTCCGGTATTCCCGCTTCCAGGGTTTGAGCAATCACATGTTGCATCTGCACCAATTCAGGAGCAGATCGATAATTACTCATCAAATAATGGATTTTAGCTGCAAAATCATTTTGATAAGTTTTGAAAATATCCGGCATTGCCCCAGCCCACAGCATTATGCGCTGCTTGCTGTCCCCAACTGCAGTTAGAATAGTACCAGAACCAAGAAAGGACGAACAAATGAGATCATATTGGGATACGGTTGTATCCTGAAACTCATCAAGGAAAACAAAACGATAAGTTTCCCGGAGTACTGCAAGTAATTTAGGGTTTTTCCTGAGAAGGTATGCAGCCAAACGATTCAGCATGGCAAAGGAAAGGCTTGGTTTACCTTCTGGTCGGCCAAGTTGTTCTCGCCACCACTTTTCCCCCCAATGGCGTATTAAAGGATTGATTTCGGTATCGGAATACGGCAACTCATAACCATGGGCCATCTCATCAAAAATTTGTTTGATTTCGTTTTTCGATTGGCCACCAAGGTCAACCAGTCGATGTTCAGGAGGTACTCCAGCATCTTCCAGCCACCCTCGCATATCATCAACATGAAGACTTCTGACTAAAACTTCATATCCAACTTTAGGGCGCCACTCTTCTTCTAGAGCAGGCAAAAATCGATCAACTAAACTTTTCGCAAAGGCGTCAAGGGTAAATGAATCAAAACGTCTGGCATGGTCACTACAACGCTTTTTAACACGATCATTGAGATTGTTAGCTGCATCACGCTTAAATGAAATAGCAAGAATTCGGTAAGGTGCTGAACAAATACCGGTTTCAAGAAGATAACTCGCACGTTGGGCAAGAAGTTCGGTTTTCCCTGCTCCCGGTCCTGCAACAACAAGGGTATTCGTTTGAGACCGAACCACTTGGTCCGCTGTCAGTTCCAACGAGTCGACGCCTACAGGTCCCCATTGATCAGAAGAAATAAATGGCATCACTACCCACCATCGACTGGAGTGATTAAGAGACGTGCAGTATCAACCAGTTGCTGTAATGCCTCCGGCGCATTTGCCTTGAAAAATTCATCATCAATGGTGAGTAAAGCCCGCATATGGGCAACCGGTTTGGAACCATCAACAAAAAGATATTTGTACCAGGCAAAAAGTTCTTGCTGAGTTTGAGTATAAGTTGACCCAAGTGTGGCCGGTGCGGTGGAAGCGTCGGATGCCAGCACCTGCTTCATTCGTCGATTGATAGCCATCTGATATTCGGAAGACTCGGACTCTGGCAAACGGGGTCCTCCAGATGGAGGTGCAAGTCCTTTATAAATATCAGGAAAAGATTCCAACATTGCAAAATCAAGATCCAACGGCGCTGAAAAAAAGACCTTAAATTGCGTCTTGAAGAGATGAAGCCAGTTATCCATTTTGCTCGTATCGCTATCTGACCTCGATCTTAAATTATCAAAAGCTTCTTCAGCAAGATTTCTTATAGTACCATTTTTACCCTGAAAGTTGATATCTTCATGCCCTGCACCATATAATTTTATAAGCTGATTACGAACGTACTGCACACGTCCCCAACCAGCTCCTTTCTTCTCTCTATCAAGGTCAAGCAAAGTCAGAAATGGAATTTTCAAACCATGTAAAAGTCGCCAGAAATGGTTGACGTGCCTGCCGCCCAAAGGTACGACAGAAATAAAATGGGTATCAAGAGGGGCGCCACTTGCTTTAAATAACCGACGAAGAACTATTTCCTCTGATGCCCCCTCTCCAAGGATAACAAGCCGGGAAAAATATAATTCCGGAAAACCACGGACGGCTTCACGGACATATTTGAAGGATTCATCGGTTTCATCAGTCGGCAAAGGCAGGGATTTTACACTTGTAGTTGGGGTTTGTTCATGACCGAGAAAGTAACGAACCTGATCAGGATCTACCCTGCCAAGAATGGCAGGGGAATGGCTTGAGAGGATGATTTGCGCACGGCTATCCTGTGAAATGCCATGAAGTTCGGCAACAACCTTTCCTAAATAATGAGGTGACAGGTGATTTTCAGGCTCCTCGACGGCAAAAATGGTATGAATTGGAATCTCATATGCAATTTCAGTCTTAAATCCTGACGTCATTGCCGTAGTCCTCAAAAGCTCTTCAACCCGAAAAAGTCCTAAAGACAACGACAAAGAGAAAAGGGATCGCAAGCCATCACTCAAGTCACTGGCCAACATAGTCCTGCCATCTTCTCCTGGCTGAAAGGTAGGCACAAGGTGTTTAACGAGAGCAGCTGGGTCTTTCTCCAGGGCTTGAAATGCAACTTCACGTGCAACCCGACCATCGTAGAAATTGTGCCAGGATGTTTGCACCAGTTTATTCATAGTCTTAATCCCAGCAAGCTCAGCAAGCCCTGTCTGCAGCTCTGTCAACTTGGTTTTTATATTTTCTTCTTCCCCATTCCATGCCAGTGCACTAAGCAAGCGACCAAAACTGGTTGCCGTTGTGGATCTGATTTGTTGGCTTGGGTCACGGGTTGCCGGCACATAAACCACCCGAATTTTACTCCGGTCTCCCGGCAGTACTCGACGGCGGTTTCCATCTGCAATTTTCACGGGATCATCAGAGCTCGTTAAAACCCACCATATTGATTGCTCGACATCTCCGTCCGGAGTACCATCGTTATTCCAGGTTACCTCCAGACGAACACGACAAAATGGTAGACCTCCGGGCTCATCAACAATCATTTGATTAAATGTCTCTGGAATAGCTGTGAGATCGGCATCTTCCATTTCAAGTTCGGGGAATACTATCCGACATTCGATGGTCAGGTTACGGGATGCACGGGCTCGCAGGTCTTCACCGGCGGCAAGGTGAAAGTCAGAAGGAACAACCTGTCTTTGAGATTTTGATTCACCAAACAGCCTGGTCATAGCGACCATGGCCGCCGTTTTACCAGAGGCATTAGGTCCGACAAAACTGGAGAGATCATCGAGTTGTATGGTCTGCCCGGCATCGTCAAAACACCGAAAACCATATATACTGATAGATTCTATTTTCATTTACTCAAGTACTCTTTTAATTTCTTAACCCCTGAAATGGCATTTTTCAGCTCAGATTCATATAGTGGAACCAACGAAGAGTGGGAAGCTGGATTCATAATTCTTTGGAGGATGTCTTGGATTTCTGCAATGAGTTTTTCTTTGTTATCTTTCAATTCATACTGTTTAATAAGATAGGAGATAAGCTCATTTTTCAATCCGGTTAATCTACTTTTTTGATAAGCGGTTAAAGAATCATCTTCGGCGAAATTTGTTTGTAATTTCTTGATTACATCAAGCGACAGTTTTTTATTAACGAACAGTTTGTTGAAATCTTTGCGGCTGGTTTCAGTGATCTGATTGAGGGCATGATTCAGATTGTTGGACAATGGTTCAAAATTGCCGTTTTCGGCGGCAGAATTAAGGCCTTTCAGGTATTTGGTTAAAAGTGCTTCTGTCTCTTTCCGTAATTCATTACCACAAGCATCATAATTACCGTCAGCAAGGAATGCCTGGGCCTTTTCAAGGGATGTTCGATCTCTTTTTATGGTTGGGGGACTGTTCTCGTCTTCCTTGGCGTAGAAATTGTAGTATTCCCACTGCTGAGGGGAGGTATGTCTTTTTATCAGTTCGTAAAAACCTTTATCGTGGGTCAGGATGATTTTCTGGAAACCATCGAAAAAGTGTAAATCTGGATCGTTATCCTGATTAAGAATCATTTTGATAATCGGCATCCGGTTTGACATGTCCAGACTGATGAGCATATCGTCAAGAACTAGAATCTTGAAATCCGTGGTCTGAACCCGAGTGCGTAAAGCGCCGATGCGGATGCCAATGGCAATTCTTGTTAACTGGGCTTCATTTAGGAATGACTGAATTCTGTGGATTGGTTTCCATTTGGTGCTCTCTTTCTGAAAAACTTCGACAATCAGTTTGATGTGAAGGCTGTTATGACGATTAGCTTCGTTTTCAGGTTGCCAAAGCTTGGTTGTTACTTTATTGAAATTAAATTTTTTTGCAAATTGCAGTGACAGGCGAATAACGTCTTTATTGTCAAAAAAATGTTTTTTGATGAAATCGTTAGCATTGGCCTGAATTTGTGACAATAATGTTTCAATTTCGGAATTGAGCGCCGCAATCCGCTGTCCCACCGATTCAGCTTTCCGTCCCCTAACCGGCCTACCAGTTGGTGTCCTTTCTACATCTGAGGTTTTAGCTTTAATTTTTTCGAGCATGACATGGTTGGCATCATCCATCAAGAAGGGGAAAATGTCACGCTCGAAAACCGGCCAGAGGTTTACCTCTTGTTTGTGGGTAACGGCGTAGAAATTGTGGAGCAACTTGTAGTTTATAAAATCACTGGCTTGGTTCAATTCTTGAATGATGGTATCGCTATCTTTATTGCTGGTTATAGTGTCGTGGGAAATTGTATAGACATCTTTTTTACCCTGTTCATCTATGGTGGTCAAATCAATGAAGGAATTCTCATCTTCGCTGGTAAAAACATTACGCAGGCTCTGGTGGGTTGACTTATCTGACTCGGTAAAGTTTTTGAAGTATTTTTGAATCTCTTCTTTTTTTTTGATGCTACTTTGGGTCAGAGTATACAAAGCCCAGAATAGCGATGATTTCCCGGAGCCGTTATTGCCATAGGCGAGAACATTTTTACCTTTCAACTTAAAAACTTGTTCCTGTTGAAAGGCTTTGAAATTCCCGATTTTGATCTGATGAATTTTTTTCATCTAGATTCCAGAATGGGTTTAAGGATTTCAGGACTGCGAACGGCAAAGAGTTTGATGCGATTGCGGACTTCACTGTCAGGATGTGACCATCTGTCGTGGAGCTGGTTGATGATGTTCTCTTTTTCGCTATCTTGTAATTGCTCAAATTTTCGGGCTTGCAAGACTTCCGCTATTTCTTTTTCGACGAATTGCGTGATGTCTATTTGTTTTTCTTTCATGTGGTCGGCGAAGTAGAGTTGGAAGACAAGACCATCGAGAACTGATTCAAAATTTACGGTTTCGGATTTAAGTTTATTGGCTTTAGAAAAGATAACTAAATCTACTAGAACTTCAAAAGGCAATTGTTTTTGTCTTTCTATTTTGGCGATAGGAAAATTTTCAACATATTGTTTTATGTAACGCCTTGTATGTCCTCTAATATCGGTAGAGATGAAGGGGAAATACCAACTCAGTAAACAAGAATTCAATATAGCAAGGAGGTATTTCAGTGAGTTTCCAGTCATTATATATGCCGTATTTAAAACAAATATAGCATCCTTGCTAAGTGTGAAATTTGAAATCGGAGACATTTCTAGCCAAATAATTTTATCTCTTTCAAATCCACCAACATATGCACAATTTCTTAAATTATATGGCGTTACACCTCTATCCTGACGTTTAGATATGGTTTCCCAATAAGTATCTAAATATTTCTTTACAGCGGGATACAGGTCAATGTCTACTGGTTTAATCTGCTCATTACGATCTTTGTCAAAATAACCATTGTGAGAATTTATCAACCATAAACCGGCAAATTCGGCATGGTATCTCTTGATGTCTTTTCCTCGTAAAACCGGCTTCAATATTTCATCAGATTTTGGGTCGGCAGCTATTAATTTATCTCTTTTCTCTTTGGAAATAATAAACGCTTCATTATATCCTGTCTTGATTCCGTAATTAATGGAAATATCCCACTCTTTAAGAGGTGTACCAACTGCTTCAATTTGATTTTTTATATCAGTCAAATGTTTGGGCATTATTAAAAAAGACTCGGTTGAAAAAATTGCGTCCGTAGGAACACTGTGTTCTATCATTTTATCCAGAAATGTCTCTTTTTTATAAACACGGCTTAAATCCCAAACTTTCGGCTCTGTTTCAGACGCTCCTTTGGCAAAAATCAAGATGTTTGTATACGTTGTAGCCGCCTCAAAGATTGGAGAATCTCCGAAATCAATCAGTTGTTTGATGGTTGTTTCGTCAAGGAAATATTTACGGGTTGCCATTCCATACTTTGCCCGCATCCATTTATTGGAGGTAATAAAACAGAGATGCCCACTGTTTTTCAAAAACCTGTTGCCCTGCTCATAAAAAAGCGAATAAATATCACCGGTTTTCACATAAGTTTTATAACTCTGCGCTTCCCAGTCTTTCTGGCATTGTTGACCGCTGAATTTTTGAATCTGTACATACGGCGGATTGCCAATTACAACATCAAATCCATCCTTAATACCAAACATCCATTCAGGATCAAAAAAAGGGGATGAAGCATTCTGGTCATACGGATCCCATTGGGCAAGTAGACAGGAAGTTTCATTATCCCAACCATCCATAATCAACTGTTCCCCCATTATCTTTCGTAAATCTCGATCTTTATTTCTATATTTCCGTTTGGTATCAGGATCTTTAACAGAAAAAATTTTATGCCTAACCGTTTTCAATTCTATTGTAAGTTTTTTGATATCATCATTTATCCTTGATAGAGACAATTGACCGCTAGATTTCTCAATGCCAATCAGCGTATTGGCGGCGACAAATTTTGTTTCCAGATTCGGCAAGGGACGAATGCCAAAATTGGGTTTGGTTGTATCAACTTTCTGATCCACCACCAGAGAGATGAAAAAACGCAACTTGGAAATTTGAGCGGCAATAGGCTGGATATCCACACCATAAATACAATTTTCAATCAAAAAAAGTTTCCGGGCATAATCAGGATCATTGACCTGCTGATCAAAGGCTTCGTTGATTTCAATCAGTTTTTGTTTCCGGGCCTCCTTGTCCGCAAGGTGAAAAACCGACTCTGTCTCCTGCAGTGCCTTTTCCATCTGCAGCTCTTGCCAGAAGCTGTTAAGTGGATCAACTTTCTGCAGAATATGCACCATTTTCTGCAAAATCCCCATGGGGAAGGCCCCGGAACCACAAGCCGGATCAAGGATGGTACAGTGATCAAGAGCCTTGATGATTTTGTTCTGTAAGGGTTGATTGTCGGCAAATGGGTTCCCGGGATCGAAAGAGAGCAATTGATGGAGGTTGGTATCCAGCTCAGCTTCCGGCATATTCCACTCTTTTACCGTATATTTCAAATAGGCAATCAGACTCTCATCAACCATGTAGTTGACAATCTCTCGTGGAGTATAAAATGAACCGGTCTGCTTCCTGGCCGTAGTCTTGGTCTCTGGATTATAGCTGGCCAGCAGGTTTTCAAAAACTTTGCCTAACAGTTCCGGGTCAAGAGCAATATCTTCTTCGATGGGGGTATTTTCAGCGATGGTAAATTTATAGGATGCAAAAATATTGATTAATCCTTTGACCACGGCCTGTTCGGTTTTTTTATTTTTAATGCCAATAACCGAACTGAGATCCGCTGCCTCCTTCAAACCAAAGAAAAGATAATCAGGAACTTTGAGCGGATTATCATTCCGATCGGAGAAACCGTCTTCATAGACGATCACATCGCCACCTTTTGGACCTTTTTTGTTTGAGTGCGGTTTGTCCAGGCACTCAAAAAGACCGCCATTCATAAAGGGAACAACCGATTCAACCAAGGAGATAAATTCCTCTGGCTTTTTAAAACAGACTTCATAACGTAGCAGATTAGTAGTATTCCGATTCTGCCTGTCTTTACGAAAGGCTCTTCTACCCATCTCCTGATTCAATGTTGCAAAAAAGAGGTTTTGCAGGATGGCTTTGTAGTAATGGCTCTTGATATTGGGGGTGAATAGCTCAAAAAGAGTGCCGTCATCTTTGATGTGATATGGCGATAAATCCTTTAAGATTTCCTTTTTTAAATATTCAAGATCGAACAGTTTCTCCGGGATCAGCTTTTTCTCTTTAATAAACCAAACGAACAAAAACCTGGTTAAAAGCCTGATAACATTTTTGGCGTTATGTTCATGAATTAACTCTTCAAGCCGGTTGTGATCTTTTTTACCGGTTTCTTTGATAACATCATTGAGAGTAGGCGCTGATGGAAAGGACACTTCCTTGATAGCCCAGAAATACCAGTTGGAAAGCTCTTCATAGAATTTTTTATTGAGCAGTGAGACATTAAAAACGGTTTGCCAGTATGTATAGAGATCGGCGAAAGAATTGATGGCCTTTTTCCCCGACCGCGAGATGGCAAGCTCCGACAGAATCCGTAGATGGCCGGAATGAGGATATTCAAGATCAATATCCCTGAGCAAGGAAACCTTGCCAGCTTTTTCACCTTCCCGCCACTCCTGTATGTATTTCAGCCTTTCGGCGTTGGCAAAGGCGATATAGTTTTCATATTTGAAGATGACAACAACCGGGGTGTAATGAAATTCCCGGTTAAAGGCGCGGGTGATCTCGGCCAGTTGTGACCTGGTCGGCAACAGGCCATTTTCACGCGGGTTGAGAGTAACGCCAAAAATAAGGATGCCGTCGTAATCAGATTCGATTTTATCCGGTTCAAGACCGGCACACCCTTCAAAGGCGGCATCATCAACCATGCCCAGGAAATAGACGTCTTTCATTAAAAGGAAGGCTGGATGTTCTTCTTTATAGGTTCTTCCAATGATGTCTTGCGGACGAACCGATTCTTCGGCAATGTAGTTGACCGGAATATGTAAATCATGGAAAAATAACCGCAGAGCCGCATGAAAATCTTCTGTTTTGAAATTTTTTAACTCTAAATGCATCACTTACCGTCCAGTTTTTTTAATGATCTATTTTCTATCATTATTCGCATCTGCCGGATGGCAATCTGATTTAACTTCTGCAATCTTATCTCTGCATCAAGTCCCTCTTGGATCAACTCCGAATTAAAACTCTCCAGGTTGGATAAAACCACCAGTTGCTCAATGGTTGCGGTATCACGGATATTGCCTTTCTCATCCGGGTGTTCTTTTCTCCAGGCTGCGGCAGTTTTACTGAAAAGGGCAAGGTTTAAGAGATCCGCTTCATTTGCGTAGACAAAGTGTTGTTTCGACTTGGATAGATCATCGGGGATAAGGTGTTCTTTGACAGCATTGGTGTGAACCAGGTAATTTACTTTGGCAAGGGTTCTGGAGACGTTCCACTCAATTTGTTGTCTGCGGTTTTCATCGGATTTGAGTCGTTGAAATTCTTTAATGAGGTACAGCTTGAACTCTGCGCTTATCCAGGACGCAAACTCAAATGCTATATCCTGATGGGCGTATGTCCCTCCATAACGACCAACTTTAGATATCACTCCAATGGCATTTGTAGATTCAATCCATTTCTTTGGTGATAGTGTAAAGCTGTTGTAGCCGGCTTCATTTTTAAAGGTGTCGAATTCGACCCCTTTAAAATCCGGATTATTCAGAACCTCCCATAGACCGAGAAATTCAATGGTATTTTTACTGCGCATCCAGTTTTTGACAACATCTTTTGGCTCATGGGGATTTTTGTATCTGGCTATATCGGTAAGAGACAGGTAATCCTTTTGTTCTTTTTGAAATATAGTAACTTCCGTCCCTTTGACATCAATTTTTTCACTTTTCATGATAGCCCCTAACTGACTAGAAACCAGGTAATCAGATCGAAATTTTCAGCTTTGTATTTGTCGCTGGCTTTGATGTTTTGTTTTATTTTTTTGACTGCTGAGGCATCTCCGAATTTAAGTTTGGCAAGAATATCTTTTGCCTCCTGGCCCATTCGTTTTTTCGTGGTTCCATCTTCCTGCTCTTCTTCCTCAACTGCCTGTCTGGTCAGCCAGCGTTTAATTGCATTGACCAAGGATTGAATGGTTTCTTCCTCACCTCTATCGACACTTAGGTGAACATACCTATTTTTGTCCTTGTGTACCGCAAGAGCGTCCAGAACTTCTTTCTGGTTTAATAAAACAGGCCTGCCGTTCATATCAACATAAATAAGGTCATAGTTCTGGTATTGATGATTATTTGTTTTGGGAGGTTGGGCCGGATAACCGAGAAGCGCAATAATTCCTTCATCCGGACAAATCTTTTTGTCGGCCTTAAATCCGGTATAAACTCCTTTGGGCATCTGCAGATATTTCTCCTCATTTTCCTGAATTTCCGCCAGTAAATCCTGCCGATATTTTTCGAGGGATAAATCATCAAATCCTAATCCTTGTTCACTGACTTCAATATCATCCCAGGATGTCTGCATTTGCTGCATCATCCTGGCCTTCATCTTGTTTTCAAGCTTTTCATCAGTAGCCATCTGTGCAAAAGTATCGGAAAACTCCAACTGAACCTCAACGCCAGCCAACTTCATGGCTGCCATGCGATGCTCGATCCGCCCCTGTAAATTCAGATATGAATTGATGTTGCTGGAAGGCCAGAAATTAATGCCGAATATTTTTTTATTTGGTGAACCCAATCTGTCGATACGCCCCATTCTTTGAATAATCCTAACCGGATTCCAATGGATATCATAATTGATCACCATATCGGCATCTTGCAGATTTTGTCCCTCACTCAGGGTATCGGTTGCAATCAGAATATCAATGGGATTTTGAACCTGTCTATATGTCTGGTTGTTATTGTCGGCAAGCCAGCTTATCCAATCAACAAAGGCTTTCTTTTCATCTACATTGTTTTGTTTTGGTTCAAATTGCCACTCCTGTTCTTTGAACAGTTTGGTAAACGGAGCAAAACGTTGCAGAATTGTTTCAAATTTTTTAGTTTCCTTGGTGGAATCGTCAGTCAGGGAGCCACTGCCACTGACCATGGCTATTTTACTAAACCCTCTGGCCTTAAGCTGGTCAAAAATATAGTTTGCAGTATCCCTGTAAGCCGTAAAAATAACAAGTTTTTGATTGTTATCATTTCTGCCTGAATGCTGCTTTGCCCGTATTTTTTCGATAAGCACCTGTAGTTTATCATCAGAGCTTTGGTAATTATTTGCCTTTTTTATTTCCTGGTTTATTTTATCCTGAAAACGCGACAAGTTGGCAAACAGGTTATCGAGGGCATCGATATCTTTTTTGAGATCCCTTTTATATTGCTCAAGATTTCCAGCGATATCGATTTCAGACAATTTTATTTTTCTCTTTTTCCCCAGCGTAAATTCTGATACTTCATCTTCTAAATCATCATCTGCAAACAGTTCGGTTTCACTATCTTCATCTAAAACACTATCGGTTTTTGCCGCCTGGTAGGTTTTAATTTTGTTTAAAGCATTTTGATGGTGATCCCTAATTTTTCCGACAGTTGAAAAAAATGAGTACCAGGAGGATTCCAACCTCTTAACCATAAGAATGTACATCATTTTGACCAGAAAAAATTCTCTCTGTTTCTCATCATGCAGGACATCCTTATCTTTTGCTACACCAGTTTCAATATAAAATGATGGCTGATATCCTGACAGCATTGGCGGAAAATGGTCAAAAAGTTCTTCAAAACTCTCAAAATTGCCGATCTGGCGGGGAGTAACAAAAATATTCTCAGGTTTGGCTTTCACTGGAAAATCGAACCCGGCCTGCTGCCCCTCTATCATTGTTCTTGTCCTGGCAACCGTGAGAGCGTCGGTTAATCTGAAAAAATTGCTGGGAAGTTTTTTAATAAATGTGCTTATTTGTGGACTTTCCTGCTCCCGCCATTCATTAAAAACCTTTTGAGAGGTACGGAAAGTATAATCCAGATTCTTAACACCCAAAGATTCATTAAAACCTCGGCTATTTCCCTGAACAATCAATTTAAATTGATTGCGTATATCATTCAGGGAGTTATTAATGGGAGTTGCGGACAGCATCAAGACTTTGATATCTTCATTGCGCTTCAGGATTTCTTCCACCAAAAATTTATATCTTTTGGATTTATCATTTCTTAAGTTGTGGCTTTCGTCAATAACAATAAGTTTTGGCTTATCATTGATAAAAAGTTTGTCAGACCGGTCTGAGTATTTTTCCATTCGCTCTAACTGTAAATCTGTATGAAAACGAATGAAAAATTCAAATTGGTCTTTTTCAAATTTTGAATTTTGGTATTTAAGGTAATGGTGCCAGTTGTATTGCAGCTTTTTGGGACAGATCAGCAGTATTTCTCTTCCCTGGAACTGAAAATATTTTATCACAGCAAGAGCGCTCCAGGTTTTGCCAAGACCAACGGCATCGGCCAGAATTGCACCATTGTATCTTTGCAGCATCTTAAGAAGGCTTAAGACACCCTTTTGCTGGAAGTGGTACAAACTATTGTAGATTACCGTGTTCTCAAGCCTGCCGACTTGCCGGGTAAATTCGGGATTATTCTGCTCAGAGAGCAATTGGCTACCAAACAATTCAAAAAGAACCTTGTAATAAAGCTCTTTTGGGCTGTACTCGATAAAGATTTTTTCAATTTCTTCGATTAAATATTGTTTGAATGGTTTGCTGTATTCTTTGCCATTTGTGTCAAGCAACGTCTTATTTTTATGGGCCTGAGGCTTTTTCCATAAGTCATTGAACCATAGTTTAAGTTCTTTGTATTGGTTGTTATTGCCAGTTTCGGCAATATTTAATTCGATATTATGGGTTGTTTTCAAACCTATGCCTGCCTCGGTCAGGTTTGAACTGCCTGAAATAAAAAAATTATCCCGGTCATCATTTATCTCTGGGGTAAAAAGATAAACCTTGGCATGGCAAAAGTTAGGTTCCAGAGTTTTTGCTTCAACTTTTTCCTGCTGGAGAAATTTTACGGCTTCTTTGGCTACGTTATTTAATTTGAGTGAAGCTTCAATGGTTATGTTTTCATTCAATAAGTCGAGAGTTCTGTTTGTGTCAATTTCAGAATTGACAATATCACCAAGGATGAAATTGAATTTCATTATCTTGTCATTAACTTGCTGAGCCAGATAAGCGAGAGCACCAACGGTAAAATAGCCGGTCACTACATCAAACCCACCTTCCTCTACATATTTTGAAATCCACTCATGTACTTTCCAGTTTTCATTTTCATTATCTAACAGCATATAAATACCCTTTTTAAAATGCTCATTTTGACCAGTGTTTACTGAAATAATCGGCCAGAATGTTCCCATGATCGAAGGCGATGGGGGATGGCAGATTATTTTGGGTAAAAATCCCGGCTTCAGCGGCGTCATCTCCGGCCTGTAGCACCCCCTGACCGTCAGCGATGAAAACCGTGCTGATGGTATGCTGTCGGGGGTCGCGGTCCGGATCGGAATAGGTATGAAACTGGCCTTTCAGGGTGACGGTGAGCAAGGTTTCTTCCAGAGCCTCGCGAATGGCAGCGGTTTCAAGAGATTCCCCATAATCAACAAAACCTCCGGGAATTGCCCAGCCATGGGGAGGATTGCGTCGCTTGATCAACACGATGCCTTCATGGTAACGAATGATAATATCAACGGTTGGCACCGGATTATGGTAAACCGGCAACGAATATCCACATTGAGGGCATTTCAGGATTCCTGAGCTCATTTATTCTCCTTCAGCCATTTTTGTACCAGCATTATTTCATCATCCCGATCTTTTATTTCACCGTTCAGTTTGGCATCCTTAAGGTGATTGAGAATGACCTTGAACTCGGGACCGGGATGCAGGCCCATGGCAATCAGATCATCGCCGGAAAGTTCAGGGGTGATAAACTGCAAGATGGTAATGTAGTTGGAAATTGCCCGCTTTACTTCTCGCTGACTATGGCCTGCCAGGATATAGAGATTTATTTCCAGTGGCAGCGGTGACAAAAGATTGACCAACATGGAATTTTTCAGCTGTCGATTGGTCAGATACTCTCTGGTCAGATCTTTAGCCACCGTGATCCCCTGCCGGCGCCGATCGAGAAATCCATAGGAAACAGACTGTTCCAGATTAAGACGGTTTGCCAGTGAGGCAGCCAGATCATGTTCCACATCGTTCAGAATACCCAGCAGGTAAACCTGCCATTTTTCAATCTTTTCATCCAGAAAAAGGTATTCATACCAAGAGATAACGTCGCGGACCGCCGGTAACAAGTGTTCCAGACAGGCATCACAATTGATTCCGGGAAAAACCTGCTGCAGGACCCCGAAATGATGAAGGCGGTGGAAAATTGGCAATGGATTTTTTTCGGCACAAATCATCTTTAACTCATGAATGATTCGCACTCCCGACAGCCGGTCAATAAAACTCATTTTGATCGCATTATTGATGAGATGCACCGTCTGCCGACCAATGGTAAAACCGAATTTCTGTTCAAAACGGACGGCCCGGAAGATTCTGGTAGGATCTTCAACAAAGCTTAAATTATGCAAAACCCGGATACTCTTTTCCTTTAAATCACGGAAGGCGCCAAAATGATCCTGCATTTCTCCAAAACGCTTATGGTTCAAACATATAACCAGTGTATTTACTGTAAAATCACGACGATAGAGATCTACCTTTAAAGAACTTCCTGATACCTTTGGTAGACTTGCAGGGGTATCATAATACTCCATTCTGGCACTGGCCACATCTATTTTAAAGTTATCAGGAAAGATAATAACTGCGGTCTGGAAAGTTGAGTGGATATGGCAACGATAGCTATAACGCTTGGCAAAAGCCCGGGCCAGGGCAATGCCATCTCCTTCGACTACAATATCGATATCTAGGTTTTTCTGTCTTCGAAGCAGATCACGGACAACTCCACCAACCAAAAAAACAGCCACACCAAGTTCATCCGCCAGGTCACCAATTTTGTGTAAAATTTCCATCAACTGCTTACTGAACTGTTCCCGTAACAGGGGGGCCGCATTTTTTATACCCATTTTACGGCTGCCACTTGCTCCATCATGGAACTCAGATCCTTTAATTGCCTGGGCATGAAGAACACCAAGCAGATCTTTGCGGGTGATGGCCCCGATAACTTGATTCTTCTCATCAATAACCGGCAGGAATCTCTGGTTACGTTCGACAATCATTTCCTGGATTTGGAGCAAATCAGCATCCTTATGTACCGGCTGATAATCAGTGGTCATATAATCACGAACCTGGACCTTCTTTAGCCCATGGTAAACACCCTTCTCTACCACCTGTCGGGTTATAATGCCGCACAAAGTATGATGATCGTTATTGACCACCGGCAAAACATTGATGTTATATTTCGTCAGCAGAGAGGCAGCATCCGCCAGGGTTGCATCTTCCTTAACCGTCAGGACCGGCGAGGTCATAAGGTCAGCAGCAATTAGGGATGATTCGACTTCCTGAGCTAAAACCGCCAGCAATTTTTCCCGACATTGAATCAGGGTTAAATCCCTGGCAACCGCCGACGCGGCAGACTGGTGGCCGCCGCCGCCAAAATGATTAAGGATATGGCCAACATCCGCATGGGGATTGCGGCTGCGGGCAATCAGGTAGACTTTATGTTCCATCCTCACCAAGGCAAAAAGTACCGCAATTTTTTCCATATCACGCAAACGATGGACAATCAGGGCAACTTCCGGCACAAAAAAATCCCGGCTGGCTTCTGCGATAACAATTCGCTGACCGTGAATAATTACCTCCCTGGCCGACAACAACAAGTCATTGAGCAGTGAAACCTGGCCGCTATCCAGGGTGGTATTGATGACCTCGGCAACCATCTGCAGGTTAGCTCCCTGCTGGAGGAGATAGGCTGCTGCCTGAAAATCCCGCACGGTGGTGGTATCATAGGTAAGCGAGCCAGTATCTTCATAGATACCAATCATCATGACTGTTGCTTCATCCGGTAAAATCTTAAGATTTTTCTGCCGTATCAATTCAACCATAATGGTAACGTTTGCCCCCACCGGCTCAATCACTTCTTCCATTGATACGGAAATATCGCCAGGGCTGTCCGGATGATGATCATAAAGATATATCTCAACTTCTGGACGATCAACCAACTCAGCAAATTTCCCGATACGTTCTTTTTGCCGGGTATCGACAATAATCAGCCGGGTAACCTGCTCAAGGTCAATTTCTTTCAATTTTTTAAAAGGATAGGCATAGGAATAGGAATGAAGGAAAAAATTACGGATACTCTTTTCCTGGCTGCCGGGGAAAACCATTAGTGCATCAGGATAGAGATGGCGGGCGGCAAGCATGGAAGCCAAGGCGTCAAAGTCAGCATTCAAATGGGTGGTGATGATATCCATAGCACCTGCATCTTAACATTCTGAATTGTTCTAAAAACAGCCCTGCCTGTCGGCGGACACGGCTGAAAAAAATTACCAGGATGTTCCGTCATGGCTCTCACTCATTCTCGCCGGCCGTCCATGGCCGGCTTCCGAGGCGTCCGCCGCGAATCACCATCACGGTGATTCGTTCGGCGGCCAATACCGCTACGAGCCAAACCCGAACATCCGGTAATGTATTCTTGGCAATGCAAGTCAGAAAGTTGGGCAAAATAAAGTTATTTATCCAGCTGTTCCCGTGGATGAAATTGCCGATATACCTGCCATAAACGTTTACTGTCCACATGGGTATATATCTGGGTGGTGGAAAGATCCGCATGTCCCAGTAAACTTTGCACCACCCGTAAGTCGGCACCTCCGGCAAGCATATGGCTGGCAAATGCGTGGCGCAAAAGATGTGGATAGACTCTCTGGCGAATGCCAGCCTGCCTTGCATACCGGGTGATATTTTTCCAGAATCCCTCCCGGCTCAAATGTTTTCCGGAACGATTGAGAAAAAGATATTCACTGTGACGTTGTTTGAGCAACTTTGGACGGGTTCCCTGCAGATAATCGACTATTTCTCCCAGGACCCCGAAGGGCAAGGGAATCAAGCGTTCCTTATCGCCCTTGCCAATAACACTGATCACCCCGAGATTGAAATTTATCTGGAACAAGCGTAAGAAAACCAGTTCAGAAACCCGAACACCGGTTGCATATAAAACCTGTAACATTACTTGGTCGCGCCGTCCCAGAACGGTATCATGATTCGGTGAAGCCAGCAATTGTTTGACTTCTTCAATGGAAATAACCGGCGGCAAAGTTCTTCCCATACGCGGGGCTTCCAGATCCAACAGAGGATTACTGGAAATAAGTTCCCGACCGCGAAGAAAACGGAAAAACATTTTCAGTGCTGATAGTTTGCGCCGGATACTTACCGATGCATAGGATTTGTGCAGCAGAAACTGGTAGTGAGTCAGTTGGGTTATAGATAAATCATCCAGTGAGTTTATTCCCAGCGTGGCTACGTAGGCGGCAAAATGTTCTAAATCTCCCCGGTAGGCTTCAATGGTACGGGGGGATAATCCCCGCTCCATGGCCAGGTAATCCAAAAATGCCTGTTTCAGCTCATCCAGTTTCGCTGATAAATCACGATGATGTTTCAAACCCGGATTCAACCCCAAAATTTTTCAATTCTCCGTTTGTATCTCCCAAAGGGCTGATCATTGATACCGCGTGTTTATAAATCAGATGGCTGGTATAGCCGTCATTAAGTATAAGGCAGAAATTATCGAAACTGGTAACCATACCTTCTCCCCTTGAACCGTTGACCAGATCAATGGTTACCCGTATTCTTTCACGCCGAATCCGGTTGAGGAACTGATCCTGAACGTTGACAATCTGTTTGCTCATCTTTACTCCTGACTGAATTAAGCGGTTAGCCTTTAGCAGTTGGCTATTAGTAACTTACTCCTGAATTCCTGTCACTCTTTTCAGTACCCCCTTGAGGGGTATGAAAAACAAGAAATTGTCGGGAATACATCCAGGATGTTCGGGCTTGGCTCATAGCCGTGTCTGCCCTGCCTGCCGGTAGGCGAGAATGAACAAGAGCCATGCCCGAACATCCTGAAAAATTTGTTTTGGGTCGCGGGCGTTAGCCCGCGTTAGTTTAATAAGTACAGTGCTTTTACTGTTGCATACTGCCACTCGCTAGGTATTTTTTCTTATTAACACAAAGCATTAATTTACCTAATCTAAAGGCTAACTGTTAAATGCCAGGACATCGTGGACACTTTTTAGTGCCATGACATCGTGGACAA
>CAYZIS010000002.1:0-169540 GCA_964478545.1 uncultured Thermodesulfobacteriota bacterium | reverse complement strand
GGGCTTGGCTCATAGCCGTGTCTGCCCAGCCTGCCGGCAGGCACGGCGACAGGCACGGCGCGGCATTGATCGCCGAACGAATCACCACGATGGTGATTCGCGGCGGGCACCTCGGAGCTGCACACGATGTGCAGCGAGAATGAGCGAGAGCCATGCCGGAACATCCTTGGTAAATTTTTTCCAGCCGATTCTTTACAATTCAAAAACTTGGGTTATTGATTTATTTTCCTGTATGACCAAACCCACCGGAACCACGTTGACTTTCATCCAATTTCTGCTTTTCTTTCCAAACGCAACGGACAACCGGAGCAATAATTATTTGTGCCAACCTGTCACCGGATTTGACGATAAAATCATCCCTGCCATGATTAATCATGATAATCTTGATTTCGCCCCGATAATCAGCATCAATAGTTCCCGGGCTGTTCAACAACGTAATCCCGCTCCTGATTGCCAGACCGCTTCGAGGGCGAATCTGCGCTTCATACCCTGGAGGAATAGCAACCGAAATTCCGGTCCCCAGCAAAACTCTTTCACCAGGTTTTATGATGATAGTTTCCTCTACCACAGCATGGATATCCATCCCGGCAGCATGTTCAGTCATATACCGAGGTAATTGCGCCCCCGGCTGTCGGACAATTTGAATATTCAAGGAGGAATTCAAAAAGTTCTCCTTATAAAAATAATTTTCAAGACAAGCTATACATGGCGCAAGCTATCAATATCTTTATCACTTCCCAGCACCACCAGCCAGTCATCGGACATAATTTTTTCATCAGCAGAAGGCACCAGCTGTTTGACTTCCAGCTCTCCAGAAGACCGTTTAATCAGAAGTATCTGCACTCCAAACCGGGAAGAAATATTAATCTCCTTTATGCTTCTGCCGACAAATGATCGTGGAACTGGAATTTCAGCCATAATATAACCATCGATAAAATCAACCTTTTTAATCCGTTCAAGCAGCTTAACAGATGATGATATTTCCTGACTCAGATTTCTCTTCATCACCTCCCGGTTATAGGCTTCAATAACCTCCTTATATTTTATGGCCCCAATAACCATATCCGGATTGTCACTATCCACTACCGGAAGTTCATCATAATCATACATTCCAAATAATTTCATTACCATATCAAGGTTATCTTCAGGCTTAACTTTAGGTATATCCGGGTTAACCAAGTCCATGGCAATCAGCAGGTCGGCAACATCATCACGATCAACCAGAGCCTTCCTAACTTCCTGCAGGGAAACCGAACCTAAAAATTTTTGTTTGGCATCAACCACGTAGAACTGGGTGTTAGGTCGATCAGCAACCAGATCCAGGAGGGCTATAAATTTTAGTTGCGGTGGAATGATGACCGGATGAGGATCCACATAACCAACAACCCTTAAAGATCGCAACAGATTGGCTTCGCGACCTTTAAAAAGATCAACCCCCCGCCTTAACAGTTTCAAGGTATAGATAGATCCTTTTTGCAGTTTGGTAGCTACCAGGGTAGCAATAATTGTAGAAATCATCAATGGAAGGATAATTTTATATTCATTGGTCAGTTCAAAAATAATCAGAATGGCGGTAATGGGCGCATGAGTGGCCCCGGCAACCACCGCTCCCATGCCAACCAGGGAATAGGCACCGGAGCTGGCGGTATAACCCGGCGCCACAGCATGTACCAGGTAGCCGAAAAAACCACCGGTCATGGTACCAATAAATAATGACGGAGCAAAAATACCCCCTGAACCACCAGAACCCAGACTGATACTGGTTGCCAGAATTTTGACAAATATCAGCGCCAGCATCAATAGCCAGCTGAGCTGCCCATGCAGAGCCATATTCATGGTATTATAACCAACCCCATAGATATGAGGCACCAGCAGCCCCATAACCCCAATCAAAAAACCACCGATAACGGTTTTTAAAATATCATTAAGATGTAATTCCTCAAAATAATCTTCGAGGAAATAGAGTACTTTGATAAATAGCAGGGAAACAAGACCAGCCAGAAGACCGAGGATGACATAGGGAATAAGTTCCAGAGCACTGACGAGATGATAATGAGGAACTTCAAAAGCGGGAAAATCACCAAGAAAATGACGGGAAACCACGGTCGCCATCACCGAGGAAATAACAATGGGACTGAACTGGGCGACCCCAAAATCCCCCAAGATGATTTCCACACTGAACAGGGCACCGGCTATGGGGGCATTAAAAGCAGCCGCAATTCCGGCAGCCGCTCCACAAGCAACAAAGATTTTAACCCGCTGGGCGGTAACTCCCAGAAACTGCCCCACCGTAGAACCGATTGATGAACCAATCTGGATAACCGGCCCTTCCCGCCCCACGGAACCACCGGAGCCGATGCAAATAGCAGAAGCAAAAAGCTTGGCAATCACCACCCGCGGCCGGATAACTCCGTTTTTCAGGGCAATAGCTTCCATCACCTCCGGAACACCATGCCCTTTAGCTTCTTTAGCAACATAATGGACAATCAACCCCACCAGTAGCCCGCCGCCCGTTGGCACCCCTATTTTCACAAAGGCCGGTAGATTTTGCAGGTAGCCGACATCAGGTTGCCAGGCACCCCAAAAAATTTTCTGAAAGAATTTGATTGAAAACTGAATACCAACAGCCCCGAGACCACCAAGAACGCCAATAATAACCGCAACAATAACCATGAAGGCATGTTCCGTTGCCCGGAAACGATGCAGACGATCATTCAAGGAATCTCTCAACTGGTTTAAGTGGCGGGAAATATCTAGCAATGCTAATCCTCTGCGTCAAGAAATGAGTGAATAAGTTGAGGAATATATTGTCGTTCGTTTTCGTTTACAATTTTTATCCCTGGCAACCTTGAAAACCAGGTATTCTGGCGTTTGGCATAACGTCTGGTATCCCTGACAATCAGCCGAAGCGCTTCATCCAACGGTAGCACTCCCCGCAGGTGGAGAATTAACTGGCGATAGCCGATACTTTGCAGGGATTTCAGTTCCGGCAAATACCCCTTATCAAGCAAACTCCTGACTTCATCCAGAAAACCATGGGCCATCATCTGCTGAACCCGATCAGCAATCCGTTGTCGAAGAACTGTCCTCTCACAGGCAAGATAAAGGTATAAAAATGAATATTTAGGTTGGCTGAAACGATGCTGTTCCTGAAAAAAACTGATGCCGCGCCCGGTAGCCAGATAGACCTCCAGGGCCCTGGCAATCCTGGCCTGATCACGAGGCGCGAGACGGGCGGCAACCAGAGGATCCACTTTTGTCAGATGTTGATATAAACACTCAACCCCTTGTTCTGCCAGTTCATCTTGAACCTGCTGGCGAATTTCAGGCGGAATTTCGGGCAGGTCACAGAGGCCATACAATAAGGATTTAAGATATAAACCTGTTCCGCCAACAATTAAGGGCATTTTCTGCCGTGACCACAAGTCAGAAATCATGGCATCAGCATCTGCCTCAAAACGACCGGCATGATATAATTCATCAGGCTCAACAATATCCAAAAGGTGATGAGGAACTTGTTGCTGTTCCTCCTTTGTGGGTTTTGCGGTCCCGATATCCAGGTAACGATAGACCTGCATCGAGTCAGCATTGATAATTTCAGCTCCGAAATCTTTTGCCACTGAAATTGCAGTTGCTGTTTTTCCGGTAGCCGTAGGACCTGATATAATGACTATTTTCAAATATCTGCCGCCCCTGTGCCGATGGAAATAGTTGCGGCCAGATCATAATCGAGCAATTCCACTTCGGCCGCTTCCCCTTTCTTCACTATCGAGGAATGTTCCGCCAGCACAATCAGGCAATTTCCCAGAACCATTGAACGGAGAATCCCGGACCCCTGGGGTCCGGTCATAAACACTTCATAGCGCCCGTCAGTGGATCTTTTTCGGATAATTCCCCGCATAAAATGGCGACGACCGGAAGCTCCTGGAAGATCTTCACCGGCGATTACCCGGGCCCGGGGCAACAGCCATCCGGACGACGGATAGCCTGACATCTTCTTTATCATCGGTCGAACAAACTGCTCAAATGAAATCATCACCGATACCGGATTCCCAGGCAAACCTACCAGCGGAATTCCGTTTACCAAGCCATACACCAGGGGCCGCCCCGGTTTCATCCTGACTTTCCAGAAACGTATGCCTCCGGCAACTTCATTAAGAACAGTCCTGACAAAATCATAATCTCCCATGGAAACACCGCCGGTGGTAATAACCAGATCGGCAACGGCGGCTGACTGTTCAACAACTTTTTTCAAGCGGGATGGATCATCCCTGGCAATAGGAGAAATCAATGGGATCCCACCAGCATGTTTTACCAGGGCCGACAGGGAGAAGCTGTTGCTGTTCCTGATTTTCCCCTTGGCAGGATGTTCGTTAAAATCCACAATCTCATCACCAGTGGTAATAATGGCTATTCGGGGACACTGGACTAGAGAAACATAAGGATATCCAACAGCTGCCATCATCCCAACCATAGCCGGAGTAATAACCTGGCCGGCAGCAATCACTTTTTCACCGGCTCGGACATCCTCCCCGGCATAACGAATATCATTTCCTGACAAAACCGGCTCGGTAAGAAAAACATGATCATTATGTTCTTCCACCAGTTCCCGCTTCACTACCGCATCGACGCCGGCAGGAATGGGGGCTCCAGTCATAATCCGCACTGTTTCCCCGGCCTTGATCTCTCCATTGAATTGTTGCCCAGCCGGAATCGTTGCCACCACCGTTAATTTCAATGGTCGTCCGGAAGTTGCCACAGCGGTCTCAAGTGCACTGACCCCATAACCATCCATGGCAGAATTATCCATTGGCGGGATATTCATATCAACCAGGATATCTTCTGCCACCACCCGCCCGAGAGCATCAGTGATAGCAATTTTCTCCATCGGCATCGGGCTCATCTCTTGCAGCATCAATTCCCTTGCCCGTTCAACCGTAACAAACTTTTCCATGATTCCAATTACTCCTGAAAACAATATTTCCAATAACTTAGGATGAGAATAACAAAGGTGAAAGCTCATGTCAAGAATAAGGAAAATGGATAATTTTTCCTTGCAAATTGTCGACAATTGCATTATGCATCTGAACCTATTTCAAATAGTATAGTTATTCACTATTCAATCTAGTTTCCATCCGGAAACCGGTGTTTCCGGATGAACGTTTTCAGATGAATACAATCTAACAATTCATGTGGGAAGGATCACCTACCATGTTACAATCCATCCCCCTTTTCGGTTATTCCGGAGGCATGCTGTTTTTCTTTATCAGCTTTATTTTCAGCCTTAACCTTATGGTTGGAACCTCGATTTTATCCCTTTTGGCTGAACTTCGAGCCAAGGGCTCCAAAGATTCGGATTATCAGATTTTAGCTGCCAGCATGACCCGATCAGCACTGCCCTTTATCAGCCTGGGTATCGTTGCCGCCCTCCCTCTCCTGTTTTGTTCCGGCAGTTTTTTTCAGCCTTTTTACCAGCAGATTTTTGGTTCATTCAATCAACTTGCCGGGATAGCTGAACTGTTGTTGGGAACCACCTTACTTTTATTTTGCCTGTATATAATAACCGGCAACAAAAAAAAGAGAAAAGCAACACTACACATAATTATTGGTTTTGCCGCTGGCATAGACGCCCTTTGCCTGATGTTTTACTGCCATCTCATTCCAGCATTTCTACTGGCCCCGGCTGCCGATAATTCCATTCTCGGCAGCACATCAATAAAGGATGTTATCTTCAACCAAGCCATGCTGCCTTTTTTTGTGCATGCCGTCATCGCCAGTCTGGCATTGGCCGGATTACTAACCATGCTGGTAACCGCTTATCAGAAAGATTTTTCACGGCGGCAGCCGCGGGAATATTATCTAAAGTCATTTAAATTTGGCGGGCGCTGGCTCTTAAATGCAACAATTTTTCAAATTATCCCCGGCCTCTGGGTCTACTTTTCCCTCTCACCAAAGTTGAAAGATGCTCTGCTGGGCGGGCCGCTCGCGGGATGGTTTATAGCTTCCCTGGTCTGTTTATTTATCGGCTTGTTATTGCTTTTGAAAATGCTTAAAGACAACTTGGTCAACAGCCGGGCAACCACTATTGTGGCGATCCTGCTGCTGATAGCAATCATCCTGATGGAAGTCACCACCACCCAACTTCATCAACCACATTTATTAACGGCAACCAACCAAATTCAGCAAACCAGCAGTCAAAATCCAAACAGCATCAAGTAAAGGTCCTTGTCCCATTATGAAAATAATACCACGCCTATTCTGGGTTTTCATCATTTTCATGTTTATTGCCGAGCTGATCATCTTTCGCCAAGCAATTTTTTATCATACAAGCGACAATACCCCTACCAACTTGATTGCTGACAATCAGTCGATGCCCATTAACCGATACGTCAGTCTGCCCGCCATAATACAGGCTACACCCCCACTGGTTATCAAAGCCCCGGGATACAAAATACATGTCTACCAACACTTAAAAAATAAGAGAATTTTTATTTATGATCTTGAGAGCAGACTTTCGGCAAACCTTAAAGAAATGCCCAAATTAACGGTAGTTGAAGGCCGGTTGCTGCAACTGAAAGATGCTCCTTTTTCCGCTGAAGTCCTCAGCCATTTCACCGCGGATAGCGACACCCCTGCCTATGCCTTCATGCTCAACGTCAAACCTCAAAAATCCACCCTTTATCTCTATCTGGCGGCAATCCTGTTGACCATTCTCCTGGTAGCACTCTACCCTTTCCTGGGGAAGGCCCGTAAAGAAGTGTCTTAATCAGCCATCTCCAACAAACTGCCCAACATGCCCGACAGACTCCTGACCTGCCAACAAAACTTCGATTAAAAAAACCCGTATCCTCTACAAATGAGACTACGGGTTTCAGTAATCGACTCAGTCATGTCCAACAAAATTCTTGTTTTCCTCTTCCCGGGACTAGTTTATCTTGGAGCAGGAGGAATGAGGATCACCGAATCACCAATCTGCACGCCACCGCCGCCAATAATTACAGTTTCCGCCAGATCATCACCAAAAAACCGCTGAATCTGGAGCTGAGCCTTAGGAGGACCGGGAACGGAACCCACCACTATCCCGGTCCGCGGATCACGTACCGGATTCAGGGGGCCATTAACCAACAGGCGCTGGCCGGGAACCAAGCCACTGTACTGGCCAGCGCTGAGATACACCAACTGATCCTGAACCAAGAACACTTTCCCCTGCCATGGCATGGCCACCGTCAGTCCGGCAGCATTGTTTGCCATTTCCACAAAACAGCTGTGTAGCGCCGGCGCCAGATCGTAAGGTCCACGGACAAAATGGTCCAGGCTGATCTGCGGATACACCTGGCTGCCAATACCGTCTGTCATAAAATAAGAGAGTTGCAGATGGCCGGGGAGGTATGGTGGGATGGAAATAAATTGGAGAAAGAAGATATAGCGGGCACCGGAATATTCCGCCAGAAAATGGCTGATCTACAGGAGATCGCGCAGCTGATTGCGATAACGAAAATTATTCAATACCGATTGCAGTTGATCGGTACTGACCGGTACCATACCAGCCTGATAAAGTACCTGGGAAACCCGCGGCAATACTGCATCAACAACTGTCCCACCGGTTACAAAAGCCGGGGCTATGTTATAGGCCGCAGTTGACAAATCATTTTGTTTAGTATTCTAAGGTATCGCTTATTGTACCTCCAAACAAATAACCTTGAATCGTATTGGCTTTGATATTGCAAATCCGGTCATAAGCATAGAAAAATTTCACATGGCTTTTCTTGTCAAATGATAATCGAGGACCATAGAATACAGGTCCCGGTCATCATCATAATTCCCTACACTGGCATCACTCACCTGCCAGTCATTTTCCTTCAATTTGTGGTAGTCAACCTGGAAATCAGCATTGTCACCGATATTGCCGGTAATCCAAAAGCCGGGGTCATCATCACCAAAAACCAGACCACCGCCATCATAGACATCCAGCTGATAGATATCCCAACCGGCATGCAGACGCATGTTAAGAGACTTGGCAAAAGGCAACTTTACCGTCCCGTGCAGCCGTTCCAGACCGTAATTGTTGTTGCTGCTATCGTTGTCGTTATTTCCCGGATCATTATTACCACGGTCATCCACACTCATATTATCAAGAATACCATCAAATTCCAGAGCGGCGTAGAAACTCCACACCTGGTCATCTGGTATAGCATTAAAATAGAGTTTGTTTTCACATCGGATATAAGAATTATTAACCCAACCGGATTCATTGGCATGATTTTGAAAAAGGTCTCCGCCGGCAAAACCATCCTCATCACTGAGGCCAAAATCGAAATTGTCTTCCATCGTCGGAATAACCCGCATCGTCGCCCCGAAACTCATCTG
Organism: uncultured Thermodesulfobacteriota bacterium; assembly: GCA_964478545.1. Taxonomy (GTDB): domain Bacteria; phylum Desulfobacterota; class Anaeroferrophillalia; order Anaeroferrophillales; family Anaeroferrophillaceae; genus DQWO01. The sequence goes on along the minus strand of CAYZIS010000002.1, from coordinate 161,173 downwards.
GATATCACCAGGCCGGTGAACATTGATGCTCCCAGGACCCACGATACCAGCCTTGGTGATATCCTCGGCAGCTTTCTGCAGATCTTCCCCGGCAAAAACCGTACCAACCAAAGCCAATGATGTCACTAACACCATAAGAACCACCAACTTTTTCATCATGGCTCCCCCTCCTCATAATACCGAAAATATTTCAGAAATCCACTCTCCCCTAAAACCATGATGAACACTCAGGAAAGTGTGGCTGACAAGAACCCTAAACTGATTCAGGATGCCGGTAATAACGGCCGTTCCTGGTTCAACATCCTCTCAAGAGTAGAAATCAGAACAATGGAACGCTCACGGTACCGCTCATATTGAGATGCCCGATCAAAAGCCGACCTGGCTGCTGATAAGTCATCAGCATACCAGGCACAATAACCGGCCAGCAGAAACTGATATCCCTGTTTTTCCGGCAAGGAGGTTAAGCCGCTGAGAATCCCATACGCCTCTTTATAGCGTGCGGACCGATAAAGTATTTCGCCTCGCTGCAACAGGTTTTGTGGAGATGGATACAGTAATTGCTTCCGCTTCAGCCAGTCCAAGGCCCGGCCATCATCACCCGCCTCCAGATATAAGGCAACCAACGATCCTATTTCGTCGGCATTTAAAGCAGATTGCTGCAATTGATACAATTGTTCCAGGGCTTGCCCCGCTGACGATGGCAACCCCAGCAACCGGTATAACTGGGCGATGATTTTAAAATCTTTGACTTCCGGATTTTCAAAAGACAGCATAACTTTATAGGCGGCCAGAGCCGAAGCATAATTTCCTGTTGTCAGCCTCACCTGGCCCAGCAAACGCCAGTAAACAGCATCTTCAGGAAAACGGCGAAGGACCAGGGCAAGCAGCCGTTCAGCTGGTTCATTTCGCTGCAATTCCAGATAGATTCTCACCAGAACTTGCACGGATTCCCGGCCAAAGTCCTGCCGCTGTTCCACCAGCTCGCTGAAAAATGGCTGTGCCCGGCCATAGTCAGCAACCATGAGATAGGAAGTGCCAGCATATTTCAACAGTGTATCAAGTCGAGCTGAATCGGTTTTTCGTGCCAATGATACAGCAGCAGCAAACCGTTCACCCGCCTGCCGGTATTCCTTCAGCGATAATAATGTCATGCCCAAATTTTCCTGGGCGGGTAGAAATTGGGGCGCCAGTTCAATCGCTCGGCGGTAGGAAGCAACAGCTGACTTAAGCTGTTCAAGGGAAAACTGAAGATTGCCGGCCATGAACTCTACCAGCAGGTAAACTGAACGGGGATGATCCTGACGAAATTTTTCAATTTTTGCCAGCGCTTTTCGCTCCTCTTTTTTTGCCACCAGTGACTGGACAATCACCAGAAGCCGGTGAGCTGTAGGTGAAAGCTCCCGCTGATATGAATCCAAGGAAGAAGTAGAACCCATGGCCGCCCGGGGAAGAAAAATCCAGCACAGAGTTATCAATACCATAACCGTGGGCATCCACCCCACTCCCCGGCGGCAATTATCTGGATATTTATTGGTCAAGCTTAAAAACAATCGTTGTCTCCACTTGAGTCATCACCTTATGATTTGCTACAGTACCCGGGCGAAAATGCCAGTTTGCCAGGGCTGTTCTCACTGACTGTTCAAAATAACCTTCCGGTTCAGCCCGGATAATTTCAAGCTCTTTAACCAATCCCTGTTGATCGACAATAAAGCGGACCCGGACTTTACCCTCAATTCCCCGAATACGGGCCCGGTGCGGATAAAATGGTGCCGGGGTTGCCATTGGCAATGGTTGTTGATCCAGTTCAGCAGCCTGATAAAATGGCTCTGCCGTCAATGTCAACGGTGATAATGCCGCCAAACCAGTTATCTGTGGTGATATGTTAAGGTTAACTGGAGGCAACTCAATGGGTGGTAGCGTTTTTTTCTCGGGCAGGGGCAATGACTCAAGCTGCACAGGGGGGAGAACCACTGTTTTTTTTACTGGTTCAACTTCTTTGTTCCGCTGAGGTTCGGGTTCGTCCTTTAGATGTTCAACCTGCCACACAGGAACAGGATTGAATAGCTGCACCTGATGCGCTAATTTCTGCGGTTGAAAAAACAGGGATATGGCAATCAACAGGAACAGGTTGACCCCGACCGCACTCAGGATACCGGTCAACCAACGTCGATTTCTCCCCTGGGTACATGACATTTACGGCTCCCTGGTGGCCGCCACCGCCACCCGGGCAGCTCCGGCCAGCCGACAGAAGTCCAGCACTCTGACCGTTAAACCGGTTTTTGTTTCCCGGTCCGCGACGATGAGGACATTACCGTCAGGATTTTCCGCCAGGAAACGCTCAACAATTGCCCGGATACTGCGGGCATCAACCTGCCGTCCACCAGCATAAATCCGGCCACTGCGGTTAATGCCGATCTGCAGGCTGCTGGTTTCTTCAATCATGCTACTTTTTGCCACCGGTCGCTGCACCTCAACCCCTGATTCCCGGACAAAGCTGGTGGTTACCAGAAAAAATATCAGCAGAATGAAAACCATATCAAGCATGGGAGCCATGTTGATTTCCGCTTTCTGCCGCTCACGCCTCGATCTGGCTTTAACATTAATCATGTGACCCTACCCCATAGACTGATGGAAATTCAGGTTCATTTCTTTCATCATCGCCGCCCGGAATTCATCAAGTTGCTGGGCAATCCTACCGATGCGGCGATGGAGAAAACTGGCCATAAACAAACCGGGGATAGAAACAAACAAACCACTCTGGGTGGTAATCAAGGCAGCTGAAATTCCCTGGGCCATGGCTCGGGCATTTCCGGTTCCATACATGGCAATGGCATCAAAGGTGGTAATCATCCCACCCACGGTTCCCAGCAATCCCAGCAGCGGAGCAATGGAGGCCAGCACATAAATAATATTGATATTTTTTGAAAGCCGGCTGGTTTCCCTGTTCACCAGGGAGATAAGCAGGTCCTGATTAAGTTGTCTGTCGCCGGTTATCTGTTCCATGAAGTGAAAAACCACGTGACTGAGAGGGGTACCGGTTGTTTGCAAGCCAACACCATTCCGCACCCGGGATACGGTCTCCAAAATTTCCACATCATTCCGATTAATCTCATGGATTTCCTGGAGTTTAATCAGAATCAAGCTCCACATGACCAGTGAAACCGCAATAATCGGCACCATCATCAGGCCGCCACTCCGGCAATATTCAAGGATGGGAAATAAAAATCCGCTCATGATTCTTCTGATAATTCCTTGTTCACCAAAGCCACGGTCAGGCCGACTGCTTTTTCTTCCATATCCCCGATAACCGAATCAACTTTACGGCTGAAATAGGCATGCAGGAGAATGATGGGTATAGCCACCATCAGGCCCAGCATGGTAGTCACCAAGGCTTCAGATATTCCTCCCGACATCAATTTTGGATCACCGGTCCCAAATATAGTAATTACCTGGAAAGTATTAATCATCCCGGTAACCGTCCCCAGCAATCCCAGCAACGGAGCCACGGCAGCCAGTACCTGCAGAGTGGGTAGATATTTTTCCAGGCGCGGCAACTCTTTCATAATCGCCTCTTCGAGAACATTTTCCAAAACTTCCCGGCTGGCCAGCCGAAACTTCAATCCGGCTGCCAGGACGTTATAAACCGGACTATGTTTATTTTCCAAAAGATCCAGGCATGCCTGCCAGCGACCGGCGGCCAGCAACCCAATAACTTCCACCATCACCGTATCGGTATTACTCTTGACCCGGCGGAGAAAGAAAAACCGTTCAAGACTGACCAGAAAAGCTATCACTCCGATCAGTAAAATAGGCCAGACCAACACGCCGCCAGATCGCAGCCGTTCCCAAGCCGTGGGCCGCAGGGCCAGTTGGCGAACGGTGGCACCGCCGGAAAAATCCAGGTACACTTCATTACTGGATCCATCAAGATATTTTTTCAGGCAACGGCCAATCAACCATGGAGCCCGGGACACAACCAGCAGGGCATCATTTTCCTTGCCGTAAACCGCATAGCCAATTTCCCGGTTATCATCCTGGCGATAAATGGCGGTCAAAGCCCCCAGGTAAAAAATATCACCGGAAGTCATCCGACCATCAAGGGCCACAAACTGTCCATGTTTTTTGACAATCTCAGCCCCTGCCTTAATCTCAGCAAAACTGTTTTCCACCAGCTGCCGAATCCCGGTCATGCTGGGCAATCCTTTTTGTGCCAGCATTTCATCAAAAGGACGTAATCTTCCAGGATGCATCCCGGAAACCAATGATCTTTCCAGGATGGCCTTTAAATCCCGGATACCAATGCGAACCGTGCCATCCAGTTCATTCATCTCTGCAATCACCACCTGCTGGCGGATCTCCAGCTTTTTTTCCTGCTCGGCATATGCTTCAAGACTGGATTCCAGGGAATTATTTTCCCTTTCCAAGCCGGCAATTGCCTTTTCACGCTCATCAAGCTGCTGCTGCAGGGCTTTTTTTTCTGCCGCCAGTCGCCGAAACTGCTGCTGTTGGTCTATTTTAGCCTGTGCATATTCAGCTCTCAGTTTCTGGGCAACCTGATCGAAAGAGGAATCCGCAGCCAAGCCGGAGGCAAGCGGCAATAATAGAAATATCAGAGCACAATAACAAAAAGTTTTCATTACCATCCCCTTTTACCCGCCGGCAGCTTGACCAAGTCTATTGCCCGTTGTTTCATGGCCATTCTCAGCCCTTCTTTGATCGGCTCCAGGAAACGGCCAGGTAAAGTTTCCCACTTTCCTGCTTCAGGATTAAACCAGCCGGCATCTTTACCATCCAGGGTCAGGTAGTAAAGACCTATACTCCCCACTCGCAGAACATTGACCGTCGTTTTAACCCCTGAGAGTTCCAGTACCCGGTCATAAGCCTCTACATGGTGACCGTACTGGGCTTCGATCTGCAGCATTTCCAATACCCGGCGCAATTTTTCCGCCAGAGACGCTTCATAGGAGCTCAAGAATGATTCAAGCTCCGCAAAACGTTGCCGCCGCTCCACCTGCAGAAACGGTAGTCCCTGCCGAAAAGATATCCTTGCCTGTTCAATGGTTTGGTCAAGAAATGGTTCCAGTTCCCGGGCAATTACCTGCTGCTCAGCAATCCCTTTTTCAAGTCCGGCAATTTTTGATTGACGTTCAGCTATGTAGCGCTGCAATTTTTTCTGCCGGTAGCGAAGCAAATCCTCCTGCATTTTAAGATTCTGCAAGCGATTGATCATCTCCTGGCTTTGCCGCCCCCAGGTATCTACAGCTTTTTGAGTCTGCTGCTGGATTTTCAGAGTTTGGTTGACGGTTTCGGTCACCATTGACACCGGTGTCTCCACTGCCAACAATGAAACCGGCAAGAACAAGCATAAAAGCAGCAATCCGCCGATGGTTAAGCCTTTAACGCTCATATAAAAACCTCGTGAATATCAAAAAAGTCTGCTGAAATGTTCAACTCATAACTATATAAAAACCGGCCAAAAGTCAATTTTTCCCGGTCTAGCAGACCATCATGTGATACCATTGTTTATTCCGGCAAATGAAGCGTCAAAATTGCTAATATCAGAAAGTATTGATCAGGAAACGGTAGTTTTCGGATCAGCACTGATTAAAGGAACCACGACCGGAACATCAGCCACTTTTTCAACCACCGCGTCCAAATGAAAAACTGCCTTAATAACCTCCGCAGTCATAATTTCCTGCCCGCCGGCAGCAAAAATCCTGCCGCCGTGCAAGAAAATAAACTGATGGGCAAAACGCATGGCACTGTTGAGATCATGGGTAACCACAAGCGAAACCAGCGACAGGGTTTCGGTAATAGTTTGCAGCAGTTTCATCACTTCCAGCTGAGAGCACATATCCAGATGATTAATAGGTTCATCCAGTAGCAAAACTTTGGGTTCCTGTGCCAATGCCCGGGCAATTACCACTTTCTGCAGCTCACCGCCACTAAGTTCCGTTGTCTGGCGCATAGCCAGTGTTTCCAACCCAATCATGCCAAGAATGCGCTCCACAGCCAGCAGATCATCCCGACTGACATCCCAGCGCAAACGGGCTTTGCGCCCCAGCAGTACCGCCTCAAAAACACTACATTGAACCCCGTTTGATTTTTGAGGCATATAACCCATTTGTCGGGCAATTTCATGGCGATTCATGGTCGCCACATCAATCCCGTCGACAGTTACGACACCATTATCTGGTTTAATCAGGCGATTAATATTTTTCAGCAGGGTGGATTTACCTGAACCGTTGGTTCCCAAAACCACGGCCAGGGTACCCGGGGCCAGGCTGAAGTCAATATCCCTGAGAACTGGTTGTGAACCATAGGCAAAACTAAGATTGCTGACCTTGAGCATCATCGGCCAATCCCCCGCTTACACACCAGCAGATAAAGAAACAGGGGAACTCCGGCAAAAGAAGTCAGGATACCCACCGGCAGTACGACCGGAGCAATCAGACGCCGGGCCAGGACATCAGATATGACCAGTAGCACTGCACCGGAAAGTGCGGAATAGGGTAACAGGAAACGGTTGTCCTGACCGATAAGAAGCCGCATGAGATGGGGAGCCATTAAACCAATGAAGCCGATAATACCCAGAAAGGCAATGGTCACCGCAGAGATCAGGGCAGCAACCACTAGGCTGAAAAAACGCAATTTTGTAACATTTACCCCCAGGCTATAAGCAGCCTCATCTCCCCAAATCAAAGCATTATAATTCCAGCGATTGGCATAAAAATAGAACAGAGCGGCAATCATCAGCACCATTATGATGATAATTTCCCGCCAAGTGGCCTTGCCCAGGTCGCCGAAGGTCCAGAAAACCGAGGCAGACACTTGAATATCGGAGGCAAAATACTGCAGCAACATGGTTGCAGCCCCGAAGAAGGCGCTCAAGGCCACTCCGGACAAGATTAATGATTCAGGGGTCATCTGCCGCAGCGAAGATAAAAGCACCAGCAAAGAAACCGTAACCAAAGAACCTGTAAAAGCAGCAGCAGCCATCAACCAGGGTGAAGCGATAACCGCCGGCCCGGAACCACTGAGATGGAGACTGCCGGCCCCAAGGATAATGATGGCAAATGCGGCACCAAATGCAGCTCCCTGGGAAACGCCCAGGGTGAAGGGTGAAGCAAGAGGGTTTTTCATGACATTTTGCATGATGGTTCCAGCCATCCCCAGACAGGCACCGGCTGCCAGCCCTGAACAGGTACGGGTAAGGCGAATATTGAGGAGAATATGGCGGGTCATCTCATCGCCATGACCTTGCAGAACCGCCACCATATCCCCTAAAGTCAGAGGATATGATCCTGTCCCCAGGGAGAAAATCAGGCTAACAGCCAGGACCCCGAGCAACAACAGGCCGATCAATTTCTTCTTTCTGATATGGCCGCTGTAGCGGCCGGCCAGAGTTTCACCCATACCTGTTTGTCTCCAGAATCATTGCTGCCATATAAATTGTTGTATTCTTTTATTGCAAATACATGCCGGCCAACGCGGGATAGTTGAAAATCACTTTTGTGCCAGCCTGGCATCGGCAAATGATAAGGATGAATAAGCCGGCAGTTGTTCCGGTCCGGGATTTCCAAGAAAAAGGCGGAAAATCTGCCGCCGTTTTTCAACCATATCGAAATCGGCAAAGACATCGGGAAAAATCTGTCGACCGATGAAATAAGCGTTGACCAGGGCAATTTCAATATTGGTATTATACTGGTTGTAAGGTAAGAGGGAGAAAACCTTGCCTGATTTTACTGCTTTCAGGAGGCGATAAAATACCTGGTTATGCTGAAAATCATCCATGATCATTGGCAAGCTGCTGGCATCGATAAAAATCATATCCGGATTCCAAAGCATCAACTGTTCCGGATCAATGAACAGGTGGCCACTGCGCCTGGTAAAGTCAGCAACATTACGCGCCTGTACCAGCCGACCGGGGAAATAGCCGGCTTCGGTGCTGGTGAGTCCCTGACCACCCTTATAGGCAATCCCGCCGAAATAGACCGTTGAAAGGACACCGCCCGGGAGAAATTGAACCCGCTGTCGCAGATCCCGCCGCACAGAGCCGATAAAATCAATCAACCGGGCAGCCCGTTCTTCTTTACCCAGCACATTACCAAGCAGCCGGATAGATTCAGTGGCTTCCTGACGCAGGACGCCAAGTTCGCCATAGCTCAGGAAGAGAACGGGTATCCTGGTCTTCTGCTGCAGGTTCTCTACCTGAGCAACATCAAGTCCGATACACAGGATAAGCTGGGGCCGACAGGCCATGAGCTGTTCCATATCCGGCAGTTTTCCGGCACCGCCGGGAGCAACGACCGGCAGGGTTTTCAACCGCCCGGCAATGACGGCGGCGTAGGGAAGCAGAAAAAAAGCGGTATTACGCTGTTCCACCTGTTCTATGCCCACGACCTTGTCAACGGCCTGCAGGTAGGTAACCAACCGCAGGGTCCCAGGCCCCAGGGCAACGATCCGATCGATCCGCAGGGGAACCACAACCCGGCGACCGGCCAGATCAGTAACTTGTCGCTGAGATTCCAGCGCCTGACACGTACCGATACCAATTATAACCATAACAATGATGAGAACAAAAACCGTATAATGGGACTTTTGCTGGTAATTCATCCTGACAAACCCTTCCTTGCTCCTAAAATGCGGCACTGAGGCTGAAAACGGCGGTAAAGGGAGCACCAGCATAATAGGCGTTGCCGCTGCCATCATCCTCCGCGGAAATACTGCCGACATATTTTTGATCAAAAAGATTGCTGATGGTCAACCCGATGGTCGCCTCTTTCAGGGAAAAAATTTCATTTTTAGTATAGCGTAATGCCATATCGACAATTCCATGGGGAGAAATGGACTGGTCGTTCTGGGGATCACCATAACGCCGCCCCACATATTTGAACGTCGGGGCGATTTCCAGATTTCCCAGGGTATATACCAGACCGGTTTTAAACAACAGCTCGGGTGTATCCGGCAGCTGGTTCCCTTCGATATCCACGGTGGTCCCTCCCCGCTCCAGGTCATCGTCAAAACACATCCGGGTATAGCTTGGATTAATAAAGATCAACAGGTTGTCCGTGGGATAAAGATTAATCTCCAGTTCGGTGCCAATAGCGGTGGCGTCACCGACATTCTGTTGGTAATTAACTCCCACCAACGGATCATAGGCAAGGGCCAGCAGATCATGATGCCGGGCAAAAAAAATCGTGGGATGAATTTCAAACCAGTCGCCGTAATAGCGGGCCCCGACATCGATATTGTCGGAAGTCTCCATCTTCCATTCATCAAAGATAGTCTGCAACGTCATGCCGGCCGCCTGGAAACTGGCCCGGTTGGCGGTATAAATATTGGCGACCGGGACATAGGCATAGGGACGCATGTAGTTGCGACCATAATTGGCATACAGTTCCAGCTTGGAACTCAACTGGTAGCCAAGAGCCAGGCTGGGCAGCCATTCGTCATAGGTCATTTCATCAAGACTGAGAGCGGCATCTTCCCCCAGATTGTGATCAAGGGCATCCTCATAGGAATAAGGGGTCCCGGCGGCAGCACTGCCACGGTAAGCGGTGCTGGCCGGTTCCGCGTATGAAAAATATTTCATCCCTGCCTGGCAGCTGAATTTACTGAACTGGCGGCCAATCTGCAGATAAGGACTGTGAATATCACCATTTCCATGATTTTCACTCAGGTACTTCCAGCCCGCGTACACGCGTCCGGTTGGGGTTATAGCATTAGCCCTGACATATTTTTTCAGGTCATGGGATTCATACCAGTAGCCGGTGGTGAAACTGAAATCGCCGAACTGTCCCAGGTATTCCGTCGTAATCCCATAGCGCTCCAGATCCCTTACCTTATCAGCCTTGCCATCCAGAGTCTTGCCGTCTTCCCCGCTGTAGTAGGGTTTAAAGGTCAGCGAGTGGCTGGAATTGGGCTTAAAGCTCAGGATGGTCACCAGTTCATTGTTCTGGTAATCACCTCGATGATAGTCATAGTAGTTGGCATCAGCAGCGCCATTACCGGTAAGACTGCTGTTGTAATCATGCCGGTAGCTATCGTTAATCTGGTCCGCTTCGGCGTAAGTCAGGGGTTTGAAATCATGTCGTTCGACATCATTGTAGTTATAGAATAATTCCAGGCTGCAGTACTTTCCCAGGGGCTGGGAGATACCGACGGTCACATGATCACGGGGGCCGAGATCACCACTGCCTTTCCATTTGTCCGCTTCCGCATAGGAATAAGAAGCAAAAAAGCTGGTTCCGGTCGGCAAAAGGCCGGAATCGAGGCGGATATAGCTGCGATGGGCATTATCACCACCAACCTGCTGGTGGAAATCCAGCTTAAATGCTTCATCTGGCCGCCGGTAGGTTAAAGCGATAGTTCCACCGCGGTTCCCGGATCCGGTTCCCAGGCTCAAGGGTGTTGATCCCTTGTAAAGCCCGATTGACTCCAGGTTTTCCATATCGTAAATATCATCCCGGGGCCCGACAGGCATGATGCCGTAATTAGGCAGCCCCTCAACCGACATGCCGGCAAACATGCTCTTGATCCCACGAATTCGCACATCTTTGCCAGAGATCCCAAAGGGGTCCTGTAGTTCAGTATTGATGCCCGGCAACAGGTCAAGAGCCTTGAAAACGCTGTTCAAACCGCCGCTTCCGGCCAGCTTGATACCCGCAGTGGTTACCTTGCTGCCAGTGTGCAGCAAATCCCCTTCTTGTTTGGTGGGCGAGATCAATTTTTCTCTGACCGTAATCGTTGCCATGGTCATTGGTTGAGATGAATCAGTATCCGTTTCGCCGGCAGTTAGATTGGCGGCCATACCAACAACCAGCACAATGACAAGATAAAAAAGAATTCTTCTGCTCATAGTGAACCTCCAAAAAAGGAGGCTGATCAGGGAAAGTCCGGAATTTCCAGGAGGCGGGCATAAAAAAACCACGCCAGGAACTAACACCTTACAGCCGGTTAGAACCTTCGTGGTTTTTTATTTCTGCGGGATAATCAGGCCGGATTACTTATCGACCATTACGATATGACTTTAACTCATGCCTTCTTGACATGTAATCTATGGAGCTGAAATAAACATTTTCAGCCAACAATGTCAAGAAGAAAACACCCATAATGCAAGAAAAGTCCTTGTCTCTTTGTGGGTATAATTGTAGAATAGCAATTATTTTTTAACTGCAAGACTAAAAATAGAAGGTATTCAATGAAAAAAGAACCCCGTTGTGCTCGCTGCGAGAAAAAGGTCTGCCGGGAAGGAATTGATTGTTTCGGTCTGCGGGATGAAACCACGAAACTCTATAACGATCAGGAGACGATCCGGCTGCATCGCGCCGCGACCGCCATTGAAGGACGCCATTACTGCAAAGAGCCACGTTTGCGCGAAGTTATTCTCTTTGCGAAAGAAATGGGGTACACAAAACTAGGTCTGGCGTTTTGTATCGGCCTGGCCGAGGAAGCCGCTGCTATAGACAAAATCCTGAGCAAGGATTTCGAAGTTTACTCAATCTGCTGTAAAAACTGCGCTATCAATAAAAAGGATTTCCAGCTCGAACAGATCAAGGACGACCGGGAGGAATACATGTGCAACCCTGCCGGCCAGGCCGATATACTCAACCGCATGGGATGTGAATTCAATATCATCTGTGGCCTCTGCGTCGGGCACGATGCCCTGTTTACAAAGTTTTCCCAGGCACCGGTTACCACCCTAATCGCCAAGGATCGCGTCCTGGGGCATAACCCGGCTGCCGCCATCTATTGCCAATATATTCGCCGGACATTCTAGGAGGCTGTCCGAAAATGTCCTCCCCCCCCAACTCTTCGTTATGCTCAAAAAATTATCCTCAGAATATCAACCATATGCCTGCGGTATTTTTTTCGCATGCCTCGATTTGAGAAAAAATTTCTATTCTCGGACAACTGCTTAGGTTTGTCGGTTGTCCATTCGATTGTCAGTAAGCATGGAGGGTATATTGATGTTCAATCAGAACCGGACAATTCTACCGAATTTACCATATTTCTTCCGGCCTTGGGCAAGGTCCCGATCAAGATCGATAAATCAGTCCCCCAGGAAACCAAACCAATAACAACCGGACACATTCTGATCATGGATGATGAGGAATTTGTTCGTGAAATTTTAACCGAGATCTTAAATAATTTCGGTTATGAGGTAACTACGGTCAATGATGGACAGCAGGTTCTGGAAAAATATCAACAGCAGGATTTCTCCCTGGTAATTCTTGATTTGACGATTCCCGGTGATTTGGGAGGTAAGGAAACCATCAAATTGCTCAGGGAGTTTGATCCCCAGGTAAAAGCGGTAGTCTCCAGCGGTTATTCCAACGATCCGGTGGTAGCTGAATATGAAAAATATGGCTTTTGTGGCTACCTGAACAAACCATATGTTATCAAAAATATTACCCGGTTGCCGGAAAAGGTTTCAGGTAATTAACGATAAAGGAAACAAGACATGAACAATACCGTAATCTTACGCCAGGATGCTGAAACAATTTATCGCCGGGCAATTGCAGCCGTCAACCCCATAACCGCGGTTAACAGCCATGTCAAACGGCAGGGACAACAGCTGATTTGTGACAGCATGATTTTCAATCTGAAAGATTTCCGGCATATTTATCTGGTCGGAGCCGGCAAGGCCGGAGCAGCCATGGCAATAGCCATGGAGGAATTACTGGGCGACCGGCTGACCGCCGGGCTGGTAGTGGTCAAATACGGACACCTGGCCCCGGTTAAAAAAACAAGAATCATTGAAGCCGGGCATCCAATTCCTGATCAGAATGGTGTTGACGGCGCAGCAGAGCTTGTTTCTCTGCTGGAGCAAACCGAGAATGATGACCTGGTCATCTGCCTGATTTCCGGTGGCGGATCAGCATTATTGCCCCTGCCAGCTACCGGCCTCACCCTGGATGAAAAACAGAAAACCACCCAGGTGCTGCTCTCCTGCGGTGCCGATATTACTGAAATTAATGCTATCAGAAAACACCTGTCGCAGTTAAAGGGCGGACAACTGGCCCGCCTGATCGCCCCGGCGACCACCATTTCCCTTATTCTTTCCGACGTCATCGGCGACCCCCTGGACAGCATCGCTTCCGGGCCGACGGTCGGCGATCCGACAACTTTTGATCAATGTCTTGACATCATCAAAAAATATCAACTGTCAGATACGCTACCCCCGGCAGTAATGAACCATCTGCGTCAGGGGGCTGCGGGAGCCATCAGCGAAACGCCAAAGCCAGATGATCCCCTTTTCAGTCGAGTCAGCAACTGCATTATTGCCAGCAATTGCCAGGCGGTTGAAGCCGCTGCTGAGAAGGCCCGTGAACTGGGCTACCAACCCCTTATTCTCTCCACTTTCATCGAGGGAGAAACCCGGGAAATCGCCCGCATGCATGCCGCCATTGCCAGGGAAATTCACCAGAGTGGCAACCCGCTCCCCTCCCCGGCCTGTGTCATCAGCGGCGGTGAAACCACCGTCACCATCACCGGCAACGGTCTCGGGGGTCGCAACCAGGAATTTGTCCTAGCAGCGGCTCTGGATATCGAAGGCCTGCCGAATACGGTCATGGTCAGCATCGGCACCGACGGCACTGACGGACCCACCAACGCAGCCGGAGCCATCGCTGACGGACAAACCGTTGAACGGGCCTGTAAACTAGGTCTCAATCCCCGGGAATATCTTGAAAACAACAATGCCTATCACTTTTTTTCCCCGCTCCATGATCTTTTGATCACCGGCCCCACCAACACCAATGTCATGGATATCCGCCTGATCTTGACGGGAAAATAAAGAAATCAAGCGGCAGAACTGTTTTACTTTGATCAGACCCAGAGGACCTGGTTTTGATAATGCAATAAAAAAAGGATGATGCCTCCAGGACACCATCCTTTTTTAATAAAGCTATTTCTTTACTATATCAGGAAATCTTATCGAACTTACTCCCGGGAACACCACAGACACTGCATTTATCCGGACAAGAACTAGTTACGGTATTACCGCAGACACTGCAGACATAAATATCATCTTCCGGCAGATCGCCACCGGCTTCCAAGCTGACAGCCGCCTGCTCGTACAGACCATAGTGCACCTCTTCCACTACGTTGGCCCATTCTAACATTCTCAACGCTGCCTTTTCCCCTTCTTCCTTGGCAATAGCAATAAATTCCGGATACATGGTCTTGAATTCATACCCTTCACCCTCAACTGCCGCCTGCAGGTTGGCCCTGGTATCACCAATGCCGCCCATAGCCTTGAAATGACCCAGAGCATGAACGGTTTCCGCCGCCGCTGCAGCCCGGAACAACTTGGCAATCTGCGTAAAACCTTCCTTGTCAGCCTGCTGGGCAAAAGCAAGATATTTACGGTTGGCCTGGCTCTCTCCAGCAAATGCCGCGGCTAAATTATCCATTGTTTTTCCCATGATTTCCTCCTGGTTCTTCATTATTTGCTAATAATTAATTTCACTGATAAATGCATACTTATCAATTATAATTATTTTAGTCAAGTTTTTTTAAATCATTTTCAAAAACAATCCGTGGAAAAGTACAGTAATAACAGCTCCAAAATAATGAGCTCAACACGCCATCTCTTCCGGTGAACAAAGCGCCGAAAGATCGGCAAACCCATCCAGGCTCATGGCCCGTTCAAGGAAAGCATAATTGCCGGCTTCGTCATCATATCGAACCGAAATACAGGCAATATCAACTACCTGACGCTGCTGTAAAGTCCGATAAGCCTGAAAGATATCAGGTAAAGGTTTGGAACCACATACCAGACATTCGGTAACTTCAAGACCATTATCAAGGATCAACTGCTTCATTTCACCATCATGTAATGGCTCACCCCCGACCACGTAAATAATGCATCCGTGTTTCATAACTTCTCCTTTCCATGTTGACGATATATTCTGATTAACGATCCAGATATTTCTGGAAATGCTGAAAATGCGGGCGAAACATTAAAAATCATAGCGGAGACCAATCTGGAACGTGCGCCCGGGCATTGGATAGCCTTTGACATAAGAATATTCCTTGTCCAGGAGGTTCCTTATCTCACCGCGCAGAGTAATATCGCCATATTTTTCCGTATCAACAATTTTCTTACTCATGGTCAAATCGGCAACCGTAAAACCGCCCTTTTCAACCACCGGTGCCGACCAGCCGCTTTCCCAGTCCTGAACATCCTGCTTGCCGGTATAAGCAAAATTCAAGCGGGCGGCAAAACCCTGCCAATCAGGCAAGTTCAAACCATAAGACAGATTCCAGTCAGATATATACAACAAGTCATCATGATTTTCATCTTCATATTCCGTCAGGTAAACAAAGTTGCCATATACTTCCAAGATAGTTGGCAACTTCATAATCGAACCAATATCAATGGTAATATTTCCTTCAATACCGCTAATATCGGCACTGCCGATATTAGCCCAGGATGATATGCCACCTTCCAGGGATACTGACTGTATTTTATCATCAAAATCAGTATAGAAATAGGTCAACGAAGAAGAAAGGACACCATAATAAAAATCCAGTCCAGCCTCATAGGTCTGGCTTGATTCCGGATCAAGATTGGGGTTCCCGCAGAGAATTCCACTACCGTCAGGCCGATTAGCCGCCAGCTGGTCAGCACTCGGCATCATGAACGCTTCACCATAGTTAGCCCGGATTTTCAGCGAATCATTAAGCCAATAGGCAATCCCAAAATTAAAGACCCAGTTATCATCACTTTCCTCACTACCATCATCATCAACCTCAACTTTATAATCATCGTAACGGACACCGGCAACCAAAATCAGGCGATCATCCAGAAAGGTCGATTTAGACAGGATAAAACCGGCCGGATTATTGTATTCAGTGCTTTCAGGAGTATAGAAAGAATCCATTTCATAATGGGACCAGTCAAAACCACCGGTCAACGTCACATAAGGCAAGGCAACGGTCATTTGTATCTGAGTTCCCTCAAAATCAGTCTTCTGGAACGAAAAATAACCCCAGGCATCGAAACCATTCGGATCACTGTCAGCAGGGCTGTACCACTCATTGTCATCCTTGCCGTTAAAATAACGGGCCATCCAGGAAAACATATCTCCCTTGGTTCTTCCTTCATAGATAATATCGATGGATTCATTCTTATTATCGGTATAATCATCCAGGTCAATAGTACTGATATAATTGGGATTACCAGAATGATCGGCATCAAAATACGAATAGATCACTCCCAGGCGATGACCTGGAAGGAAATTAATGCCGAAATTCAAACTGACATTATCTTTCTTGTAATCAGTATTATCAAAACGGTCACCGCCGCCGATATCATACTCATCGGCATCTTCACTGGTGTAACTGCCGGAAAAATCAAACAGTCCGAAGCGTCCGGCAAAACCGATACTGCCTTCCTGGTAATTATTGCTGCCCAGGGCGCCTTCCAGAAAAATACCCGGTTTTCCTTCACCACGCCTGGTAATAACATTGACGATTCCACCCATGGCTGCCGAGCCATATTGAACTGCCGCCGGCCCCCGGATAATTTCAATCCGTTCAATATTTTTAGTCATTATTTTATCGACATTCCCAGTTCCAACCCGCCGACCATTAAGCAAAATCAGTACATGACCCAACAAATCGTTTCCAAGGCTGGCCGTACGAAAACCCCGAATACCAATTGATGTCAGATTCCCGGGATGTTTTTGAATGTGTCCGACGCCCTTTAACGCCAGCAGATCCCCGAGATTATCGGCCGCCAACTGCCTGATTTCCTCGGCATCGATGACCGTCACATTGGTAGTCAGCTTGGATACCTGCTCTTCGATCCGGCTGGCACTAACCACCACCTCATCCATCTGCTGGGTTTTATCCGTCGCCATGGCCGGCAATGATAGCAGCAGGATCAACAGACCCACAGCAAAACCACCAAAAACTGTTAATACCCCTTTTCTCCTCAACCAATTTCCCGACATTTCCATTCCCTCCTGTTAATGTTTAAGGTTATAGCTCAACAACTACTCTATATCAGAACTGTCCAGTATGCTTTTTGCGTCGTGTTCAATGTCGGCAACCGGTGCTGTTTCAAGCGCGACATCGTGAGATGACGTTGCTTTTCCCGGCGATTGGAGCGTGAAAGTTGCCATGTTTGAGCCCTACAGGGCGAGTTTGGCAACTTTAGCGTAATGAGCCGCTGGAAAAGCAGGCAATCGAGCGCCAAAAAGCGCTGAAATCAACTCAGATTGACAGTATGCAACTTTCCAACCGGACACTGCTAAGTTTATATTTATTGGCTTAATCTGGCTTTAGCACCACAAAACAAAGCTCCCAGGCAGCGGCTCATCACCGGCGGTAACAATTTGAGACCCTCAACCTCCAGAGAACCGGATATTTCATGACCGGCGATGCGCCCGGCAACCACCCGGCACCAGGAATCAATGCTTTCAATATCTGCCACCAAGCCCCGCTGATAATCGTCGCTGATGGCCATGCACGACTCGATAAAAGCCGCGTATTCCGGCTGCAGGAGCAAAGATTCCACTTCCCGGCGCATGCCACCGGCCTTCCCTTCGGGAGCTGCCTGTGAAGCCAAGGAAAAGATACTGATTTTCCGCTCCTTGAGCCGTTGAAATATCGGCCGGCCAGCTGCCAGACCATTTTGCCGGTGAATGGCTTCCTTAACTCCTTGGTATACCGCCCGGGCAATCAACTCTCCCATCTTGGAATGACCACCAGCGTTGTCAATGGAAATTCCTTGCCCTTCAACAACAATGATGTTGTCAGTGCCGGTGCCGGTTGCCTGGTTTTCCAGGGGTGTATAACTTGAACGAACATCAAGATCAGACAGGACGGCACTTTTGGCCTCGGTGGCAGTGATCAATGCCCTGGTCATCGCCCGCCGGCTCAGATGAGTATTGGTCAATAGAATCATATTGATGGTACCCGGCTCGTAATAGCGACCCACATCCTCAGCCATGCGGACAGCATTTGAATGCACTCCTGCAGTCACCAAGGCGTAGACGGTCAGGTCACGATATTTCTTTTTCACCACCGCCAGATTGTTCATGTCCGCCCCGGTAAACAACATGGCCGTCTTTGCCGAATCAAGTCCAAGAACCTTGAGCGTATGGGAACGGAAACCGGCCAAACCCTGGTCATGTCCAAGTCCCCAGCTCGGCGGGGGGAAATAATGATTAGCCACCCTTTCTATCCCCTGTTTTTCACCTTCCAGAGTGGAAACCATCCCCAGCGGCCGATTAAAATCCAACACCAGGGTCCGGTTGCGAAAATCACAAATATCACTTTCGACGATCCGCGTCCTTTTCACATAACCAAGATCGATACTCAACTGACGCTGACTGACGATCTTTTCCCGCAGCACATTGTTGGCCAGGTTTTCAAATTCTTTCCCATAGATCCGGGCAGCCAGCCAGGAACTGAAATAACCCGGGTGGGTAGCGGCCCGGCAGGTCAGATCACAGGGGAAAAAATACAACCGTCGGTTTTTGACCGCCTCCACTTCCCGCCAGCCCGGCCGCTCCAGAAGCTCCGCCGCCTGGCGATCACCGCCGCAGCCATAGATAACCTGCGGATTGAAACACCGCCACTCCTTCAGGGATACGGAAACAATGCTGCCCTGCCGACCAAAATCAGGAGCAATGCCACCGGCTCGGCGGATATATTCATTTTGAAAAGAATCATTCCCGGGCGTCATCACTTCGGTACGCCCCATGAGCCGGATAACCCTTTTCCTTTTCGCCGCCGGAATTTTACCAATTTTGGCAGTCACCACCTTCAACTGCCTTTCTTCCTCGGCAATAATCCTTGCCGCTGCCGCCTCGCAATGAAAGATTTCACCCAGCAACCGCAGGTGGGAAAAAGCATCTTCAATGGAGCTTGATTCCAAGTCAACCAGGTGCGTTTTACCATCCAAAGCTGCCGGAATTTCTTCCTGCAGGCCGGCATAAAAAACCAGGTCCGGCTTCAGGTCCGCAACCAA
Organism: uncultured Thermodesulfobacteriota bacterium; assembly: GCA_964478545.1. GTDB lineage: Bacteria > Desulfobacterota > Anaeroferrophillalia > Anaeroferrophillales > Anaeroferrophillaceae > DQWO01. The sequence goes on along the minus strand of CAYZIS010000002.1, from coordinate 142,182 downwards.
GTCCAGATCGGGATTCAGGAAACCTCCAATGATAGTTTTACCGGCACATGACGGCGGCAATACGGAATGATAGGTAATGCCGACTACCCTGTCCGCCGCTCCCAGGCGCATAATCATTTCAGTAATGGTCGGCACCAACGATACCACCCGCTGCGGTGTTTTATCGATCTCCACCTGGCGGCCAGCAGTATCGGTAAAACAAACCGGATAAGCCCCATAAACAGCCGGCCCGGTGACCAGGATGAAAACAATAGCTACCAGGACAACCACCAAACGACAATATTTCATCATATTCCTCAACACTCCCTATAATAGTGAAAACAAAAGCAACCGACACAATGCCGGCATAAAAAAATCCCCGGACCATTTTACTGATCCGGGGATCCCTGATTTTCCCGCAGAATGCAGCCTCATCCCAAGCCACGGAGATCGGCTGTCTATCAGATTCAAAGCAGGTCTTCTGACTTCCGGATTATCCTACTCACCGCGCCTTCCCAGCCACATACCTCAGCCAGTGGTTTTCGCAGTTTTCGTCCCCGGTTACAGCGACGGGCCCGTTGCCGACTTGCACGGCATTCCCTTTTCAGGCGACTGTCCATCCAGACAGCCAGCCACTTTGAACTTTTTTATAAATTTTATGAAGCCATTCTCTAAATCAAGCTCTTCTAAATGTCAAGGCATAAAAATGTGTTCACCCTAAAAAAGCTGTTTTCGGGTGAACACATTCAGCGATTAACTAACAGGAAAAAGTCAAAACAAACTACCTATAGCAAGCCACGAAAGATTCTGTGACCATCAGGAAAGCATTTCCAGATTCAGGAGATATGGATGATATTCAAACCGACAGCCATAGGCGGTATTTTTTGCGTGATATCCTTCCAAAACTGACTGAAACTTGCTTTTTTACCAGCCGATTTTCTTCATTTGCTTTTTTCGTTTGAGTTGTTATGCTGTAAGAAAGAATCTGAAACAGGAGGTAATATCATGGCTAGTGTCTGTGCTTATTCCAAGATCGGCAAACAGCAACTGGAGACGATTGACCAGCTGGAGAAGGAACTGGAAACAATGATTCTCGCTTTTTCCTGTAATGATGTGCTTGCCGCCCAACTCAGCAAAGAACAGTTGAGCAGGCTACAGGCGATTGAGCAGGAAATTGGTGTTTCCCTGATAGCCCTCAGCAGCTGACAGCAGTATTGCCTACAGCACATCATCAAGTAACAAGGAAAGGTGCCTTGCTATCATGGTTGGGGCTGGGAGCCGGGGTGAAGCATTAGATTTTTCCCTGGCATTATTATCAGCTTGATGCCCAGCCCGGCGGCACGTATGGTGGCAATGCATACCTTTGCAATTGCCCGGAGAAAATCAAGATGAAAACTAGGACGTTGGTTGTCTGGATACTGGTATTACTGGAATTTGCGCTTTTTTCTACTGACGTGGTAGCCAAGGGTGTCTCTTTAGCATTGAATAAGAGTTCTTTTGTAGAAGTGAAAAGCCTTTTTTGCTGCTGCCACTCGAAAACCTATTACCTGTCACCTTTTCATGCACAAAGAGGGGGCTTATATGTTTAAATACCTTTCCTTCACACTGTTAATATTATCATTATGGTCAGCCGTTGGGTTCTCACAGGTAATGCCTTGCCCTGATGGGCAAAATTACTATCAGTACGCTCCGGTAGCTGAACCTCTTTTGAGTGACCAGCCCTCATCAGCAAAACCTGTGGGCGTAGGCCCGGTGGCCACCGGTGGCCAGCAATTGAGGCTCCATATCTCACTCTTTAACTTTTCAGCCCCGGTTGATATCTATTTCGGGCTTTACGCCCCGGCTATCTCCCCTTCCGTATGGATCTTACAACCAGACGGAGAATCGCTAAGGCCAGTGGAAACAGACTTCAACCCCTGGAAAAGCGCTGTAACAGGGACTGTTGACCAATACCTGTTCGGAGAGATACCCATAGATCTTTTACCTCCTGGCAGATACACCTTTTATCTCCTTGCAACTGCACCGCCTGGTGCACTCAGCTTTTATTATCTCTGGTCGACCTGGGTAGAAATCTCCGAATCCGGCCTTGTCTGGACTGGTTGTCCTGAGCATGGAATTCCGCACGGGACCCTGTACGTACATATAGACGAAGGGAGTGTAATATCATACTCTACTGTCCATACAGCTGAGATAGGCATGCCCTTCCATATAGACTGTGACAACCCAGTTGCACCAGGACAATATAATATCATAGGTGAGGGAAGCGGCTCTGCCAAAAAGACCGGAACATTTTCATTCCCTTGCCCAATCACAGTGGATGGCATGTTATATGTCCAAAATTTGCGCGGTACTTTTTCAGTGGATCAACAAGGGAATGGAAATTTTTATTTCCTTTACGATATAAATGATCCTGATACATGGACCAATTGCTATGGGATGACAAATATTGGAACCGAGGATGAATGGTGGGAAACGGATCTTATGCTACCCGCCCAAAATGGGGCAGAAACCAGTGCCGGAATCTTATCCTACAGGCTCTGGCTTGGGGCCACTGATTAAGGATGAAGAATGCCGGTGAAATATTATGTTTAAATCCCCGTGGCAAGCCACGAGGCATTCTGCAAAGAGTTTTGGTAAGGGTCAGCAAGGGTTCACTCAGAAATAATATCGATTATTTGTTTGATGTACTAACATTTGATAATACCTTACGGATCATGGCATGACGACTGGCATGAAAATGAAATCTCAAATAACAGGAGGTATTCCATGTATATCAGAAAAATAGTGCTATCCATTCTGGTGCTTTTGGCATTTTCCGTGCCTGCAAATGTCTCTGCAGGGGATTTTTCTCTGATTATAGATCACAACTGCACTGACATATCTAAAATTCCGACTGCATGGATAAGCCAGATTAAATCCAATCTTAAAATCGCCTATGGCCACACATCTCACGGGAGCCAGCTGGTAAGCGGCATGAAAGTGTTGGCAGAACAGGAAAATCTCTACGCCTACAGCCGTCACGGTGACAACGGCTCCCTGGCATTTCATGATTATGCTTTTTCAGGCGATCTTGGACATAATGGTGACACCAGATGGGCCGGGCTGACCAGAGAGTACCTTAACAGACCTGAAAATGCAGCTACAAACATGGTAATATGGTCATGGTGCGGTGGGGTATCTGATAATACGGAGCAGGGCATTAACACTTATCTCACCACAATGGATCAACTTGAAAAGGACTACCCTGTAGTAACATTCATATACATGACCGGCCACCTGGACGGTTCAGGTGAAGATGGTAATTTGCATAAAAGGAACAATCAGATCAGGGCATATTGCAGAACGAACAATAAGGTTCTGTTTGATTTTGCCGACATTGAAAGCTATGACCCTGACGACAATTACTTCCTGGACAGAAAGACGAATGACGCATGCCAATATGACAGTGGCAACTGGGCTGATGAGTGGTGCGACACCCACCCAGGCCAATGTTCTGCTGTAAGCTGCGCCCACTCAAGGTCACTGAACTGCGACCGCAAAGGTCGTGCGGTCTGGTGGATGCTCTCAAGGATTGCTGGATGGATTCCCTCTACACAACTGGTTTCACAGATCCAGGGACAGCAGGTCTCCCTTGCATGGGAACCCATGGATGGTGCCACAAGCTTTTACCTCTTTTACGCACCCTGGCCATACCAAGGACCAGAAACCATAGGCAGCCTTGACCTGGGGACATCCACCTCCATTTCTGCATCGGTACCACACGGTTTCACATACTATCTTGCTATCCGCGTCAACAACAGCCAGAGCATGGGTGACTATTCCAATATCGTCCTTGTACAGGTCCAGTAATTTTCCTTCTGGCACTGTATGCCAGAAGGCTCATGGATGATCAAAGAAAAACAATTTCCCTCTCAGCGCTACCATCAGGAAATTATTTCCAGACCCAAGAGAGCGGCACCATAGGCGCCGATAATCTGGGGGTTGTCCGGCACTGAAAGTTGCACCTTCAAACCTATTTCCAGGGTTTTGACCATCCCGGGGTTGCGAGCCACCCCGCCGGTAAAAGCCAGAGGAATTCTCAGCCCCAGCTGTTTTACCATGCTGATTACCCGGCGGGCCATGGCCTGATGCACCCCCAGGGCAATCTCATTCACCGGAGAACCGGCAGCAATCAGCGAAATTACCTCTGATTCAGCAAAAACCGTACAAATACTGCTGATTTCAGCCCCTTTATCTGCCTGCAGGGAGCAGGAACCAAGTTCGGCTAAATCAAACCGCAAGGTCTGGGCCATAATGTTAAGAAATTTGCCGGTCCCGGCAGCACATTTGTCGTTCATGGCAAAATCCAGCACCCGGCCATCGGCATCAACATGGACGACTTTACTGTCTTGGCCGCCGATGTCAATCAGCATCCTGACCTCAGGAAAACAGGCCACTACCCCCCGGGCGTGACAGCTGATTTCGGTTATCTGGCGGCTGGCAAAAGGTATATTACGCCGGCCATAACCGGTACCAACCACAATATCAAGCTGACCGGACTCCAGACCGGCAGCCTGCAGCAGCGTTGCATAAACCTCTGACGCAGTTTCCTGATGGTTCGGCCGCGTTGGCACTTCCACCCAGACAAGCAGCGATCCATCACCGACAGCCAGAACCGCCTCCGTAGACATGGAACCAATATCAATACCGCAGGCAATTTTCTCCATTATCCCTCTGTCCTCGCGGCTGGCTGCTCAAGGTCAAGTTCAATGCGCACCATCTGGTCCTCACGGCCGATAATTTTAAAACCAAATTTTTTAATGAAATGGAGCATTCTAATATTATCTGAAAGCACCAGCCCGTATATACTCTTCAACCGCCGATCCCTGGCTATCTCAATAATTTTTTCCATCAGAATTGCTGCAACCCCACTCTGCTGCCATTCATCCGCCACCACAATGGCAAACTCATATTCATCGCTGTGGGCATAGTAAACCAGCCGGTTAACCCCGATCGTTACTTCCTGCCCACCCTGTTCCACGACCGCTATGATAGCCATTTCCCGATCATAATCTATCTGGGTAAAGCGAGTCATCTGGTCATCAGCCAGATCCTTTCCATAGGAAAAAAAACGATAATAACTGGTTTCCCGGGAGAAAGAGGATACAAAAGTATAATGAGCCTCGGCATCTTCCGGTCTGATGGGCCGAATCAAAACTTTGGTCCCGTCTCTGAGAACAACATGGGACTCATATTGGTTGGGATAGGGAGTGATGGCCAGATGATCAGGTGATTTGAGCCCACGCTCCTGAAGCACAATCTTGGCATCAACAATGTAAAAATTATTGTCACTGATCATTAAGGGGTTAATATCGATTTCCTGAATCTGAGAAAAGTCAATCACCAGCTGGGAAATGCGAACCAAAATTTCCTCAAGTTTTTCCAGCTCAAACGGCAACCATTGACGACAGGATTCAAGCCAGCTTTTTTTAATAAGTTTGCCGGCCAGCAATCGATTTAAAGGTGGCAGGATAACCACTTCTTCAATCCGCTTCCTGGCCAGCAGGCCGCCCATCCCCAAAAAGATATAGGGTCCAAATTCCAGATCAGTACGTGCTCCAAGATGCAGTTCAAACGTCGCCGGTTCAATCATCCGCTGCACGGTGAAACCATGAGTTCCAGGAGATCCAAAGACAACCTCCAATTCCACCCAGGCCTGCTCAAGCGCCCCTTGGCTATGCAGGGCCAAATGGACACCATGGGAATCACTCTTGTAATAGTGCACCGGGTCATTATTTTTCAAAACTACCGGATAACCCAGGCTATCCGCCTTCTTCCGCCCCTGTTCAAAATTGTAAACCACAAAAGTTTCATTAATCGGCAGGCAATACGTTTCCAGAATCTCCTTACTTGCCGACTCACTGAGTAATTTCGCTTCTTTCCCACACTGTAAAGCAATCAGTTCTCCGGCCCGCCGGAAATCATATTCCAGTACCCGGTTAAAACGCGGCGGCACGATAACCACTTTTTTCAATTTAGCATAATAGCGCATCCCATAATAGTAAGCGTTAACGGCTTCTTCAACACTGAAAAAAATGCTGTTTTCCGCGTCTTCCAGTCCAGCAGCCCGGGCGGCATAATCACCGCGGTTACCAAGCCAGATGTAGATCATTTTCACCCGCTGCTCGGCAGCTGTTGCCCGAACCTCGTTGATAATCTGTTTCGGATCAAGCCAACCGCTCAAAACCATCACCACCATCAAAGTATCAAAATCACCTTCAAGAAGTAAAAGTTTGATCACATCAATAAAGCGACGGCTGTCCGCTTCGCTGGAAATACATACGGGATTCAAGCCGGCTGAATACGGCTGAAGATGTTTTTGCAAACTGTTTTCAAGCTTTTCCGGCATCCTGGTAATCGATAATCCATGATTGGCCAGGCTGTCGACCACCAGAACTCCGAGCCCCCCGGAATTGGTAATAATTCCCAGGTTTTCTCCCGCCGTCAGCTTCTGTGGGGACAGAGATACTCCGGCAGCCAGCAATTCAGCAATAGTGTCAACCCTGATCACCCCAGCCCGCCGGAGAGCGGTATCATACACATGATCATCACCGGCGAAATGGCTGGTATGTTTTTTAATCACTTCCCGAGCCAGGTCACTCTTGCCCCCCTTGATCGCCACAATCGGCTTGACCATGGATACAGAACGACAGGCACTGAGAAATTTTTTCACATCATGCAGATTTTCAATATAAAGCAGGATGCAACGAACATTGTATTCCCAGCCCAGGTAATCGATAATATCCCCAAAATCAACATCAACCAGTGAACCGAGACTGACCACATGGCTGAAGCCCACGCCTTTTTCAGCTGCCAGGTCAAGAATGGAAGAAATAACCGACCCGCTCTGGGAGATCAGGGCGATTTTCCCATCCGCCGGCGCGGTTTCAAAAAAGGAGGTATTGAACTGATGGCCGGGGACAATCAGGCCAAAGGATTTAAACCCCAGGAGGCGCACATTATTCTTTCTGGCTACGGCGATAATCTCCTGTTCATGGTTTTCAGTGTCCGACGCCCCCCGCCCCCGGGTGACAATCATATTTTTCACCCGTGATTTTCCAACGGCAGCCAGAATGGCAGGGATTTCGGCCAATGGCAAAGAGACAATCAACAAATCAATCTCTTCCGGGATGGAATCCAGGCGGTCATAGCAGGGGCCGCGTTTTTTAAACCAGCAGTTTTCACCACCGCAACCGTCCAAGTTGATCATCAGTACCTGTTTTCCCTGGGAGCCTCTCAGGTTCTGATACACCACCTGTTCTTGACATGAACGACAGTCAAAACGACCAAGCAGGCCGATAGTTTGGGGATTAAAAAAATGATCAAGGTTGTATATGCTCATGGAACCTCTACATAAAAGGTGTTGTCAAACTAAGATAAAAGTTTAGTAAAGTTGAATATCAAGTTGGAAATAATAAAACAACTGAAAAAAGAATTTCCAACTAGAAACGTCTTCCTCAAAACCTGCAGTCAGTCAAAACTGAACGTGTAGAAAAGGTCCACCGCCGGTGTAATACCTGCTTGCGCCCGGACGGATAGCCGTTTGGTGAGCGTGTAGTTGATCTTTACTAAGGGTCCTACACCGGTGAGTCCCTGCTCGTAGCTGAGATAGGCGTGTGAAGAAAGTCGCTTGCCGAGGGTAAGCACGGTGTTCTCCAGGCCGCCTGCACCCTTGAGGCTGACGTCTTCCAATCCTGCCGCATGGGCGATCTTCTGCTGAAGTGTGACTGATTCACCCGCCGCCAGCAGCGCACCCGCTGCAGCCTGCAGAGCGCTGAATTCCTGGCCGCTGGAGTCCTCAAGTCCGTGACCAAATACCAGCCACGAAAGCTTCTCACTGTCGGGAACGCTGGGGTTGGACACCAGGCTGACCTTGGGCGATTGTGCCGTGCCGGTGACAGCTACGCCCGCTTCGACTGACTGGTCCTTACGCAAAGCAATGATGTTAAAGCCCGGATTGTCTAAAGGGCCCTGGAAGTTAAGAATACCGCGCTCAATGTCGAGACGCTGCCCGTAAGCCGAATAAGTTCCTTTTACCACATGGATGCTGCCGCTGGCGGACGGCAGTTCCCCATTTTCTCCCTTAAGCGTTAACGCGCCGCCCAGCTGCGCATCCAGTCCTTTGCCTTTTACAAAGAAGTTTTCACCCAGGTCAAGGTCAAGATTGAAGCCTAGGTTGTATGGCAAGTCTTTCTTATCGACCGTTTTTGTCCAACCCAGCACGACCACGTCTTCACTCGGCGTCGGGGTATCACCCTTGGGCAGTTCAATCAAACCCTTGTCTGCTTTGAGTTTGGCCGTAACCTTGATCTCCTTTCCGGTAGCCGAGACATCACTGGTTCCGCTGAGTACGAGGTGACGGTCAGGACTGGAGAGCAGCTCAAGTTTGTCTGCCTTCAGCGATAGCTGCATGGTTGGAAACCCACCTTCAAATGATAACCGACCTTGGCCTTTGAGTTTTCCGTCACCGCCACGCACTGTCAGGTCTTTGAGCTGCAATACTTGGTCTTGCAATTCTGTCTGAAAGTGCCCTTCGGTGAAACGCATACCCTGGTTTTGCAGTGCCATGATGAAGCGATCTCCGGATAGGGTCCCTGTCAGTTTTGGTTGAGCTAAGGTACCACCAGCATGCACCAGTGCTCTGAGGGAACCATCAAAGGTCAGCCCGCCGGTTTTATCAAGCAGCGGCTTTATCCAGGCCAGGGATTCTATGGCAAGGTCAACATTGCCCTGCACGGGTGCGTCGCCGGCGATACCCCAGACACCGTTGCGAACGGAGAGCATACTTTGCGCGTCAGCCTTGAGGTGACCCATATTGACACCGGCGGCTTCCAGCCGACATTGCAATCGGTTATTTTCTGCGTCCATATTCAGGACGAGGCGGTTGAGACCAAAATGAGGCTGCAAGTTATTGGAAAAGGACACATCCCCGTGCTCGCGCCATAAAGCGATATGCCCATTGACATTGTTCCGGATAGCGAACTGCCAATTACCCCCCAACGTGAGGTCGGTCTCAAGACCGGAGTCCGCCGCTGCGAACCCTCGCACAGAGGAGAGCGGCATGCCCCTGGATTCCCCGCGGCTCGAGATCTGGCCGGCATTATAGGCAAGCTCGTGCAAGACAAAATCGGCACCAACAACATTGAAGTACGCATTACTTAGCAAAAAGTGTTGCCTGGCTACCTCCAGTTTCGCCGGAGACGTGAGTGTCAGTCCATAACGCCCGCGGTTAACCAGATTCAAAACTTGACCAGACCAGCCGGACTTATCTTGCCAGCTGCCGGCAAACCGGCTATCTATATCAAAATCAGGGTTTTTTGCCAGGAGTTGCAGCGTGTGCCTGAATCGTGATCCCTGAGCATTCACACTGGCTTGATCGAAGTGCAGTCGCGGCGTAGCCAGCCCCCGCAGGGTGGCTACCAGGGAAAGCTGACCATCCACCCCCTTATCCAAGTATCCTCCGGCCTGCAAACTGGCAATGCGGTAATCCTTGCCCCAGGACAAGTCGGTAAGTTTGGCGTCAAAATTCCCGGATGGGGCAGCAAAACGTCCCTCCAGGTTACCTTTGGCATGTACTTGCCCGCCAAGTTTCGGATCGAGCATGCTCAGGTCATCGGCTTCGATCTGGAAGCTAAGACGATCACCTGGACTACCCAAGGCACCTTTTGCCTCCAATCGGTTGTCTGCCAGTCGCAACCTGATTTCACTGCTCCAGATACGCGTGGCAGAAACGCTCAAGTTACCCTGGCCGGAAAGCGGCTGATCTCGAAAGTGGCTGTCAGCGATAATAAATCCCAGCGTGGCCTGTGGCTCTGCCTCAAAACAGCCTGTACCGGAGAACGATGCATTGACCCGGGCTGCTGGATAGTTGCCGAAATCAGCCGGATTAAATCCCTGCAACGCACCTGCCAACTGAAATTGCCTGGATCCTTCCAGTGCCAAGGTGCCATGAAGCGCGAGGCTGCCAGCACCAGAGTTGACAGCAGTATCACGCAGTTCGACAACCGCATCCTGTTGGCGCGCATCCAGATGGAGTCGAAAACATTGGTAGCACAGATCAGCCGTCAGCTGCTGGCTTGTTTGATCCGCCAGCAGACGAATGTCGCCGACAAGCTGCATGGGGCGCATTTTGCCATGCGCTCCCTGGGGATTGAAGTTTACGGTCGTTAGATTGAGTTGCAGCTGTTTGTCCCTGACCTGTCCATCGCCTTTGAAATTACCGGCCCCAGCCAAATCCAGATGAATTGCACGCAGATCAAAGCGGCCTGGCGCCCCGCTAAACTGGGCCGTCATTTCGCGCAGGGGTAAGCGTGACTGATCCCATGCACCAGGCAGGGCATTGCGAAGCATGAGGTTTCCTTCAAGACTGTCCTTTCCTTGTCGCACCATGGAAACAACCGCACTGAGATCGGCTTTGGGTAGATTCCTGCGAAGTAGTGCCGGATTCATACCGCTTGCCTTGAGGTATGCTTCGGCGAGTGGGAATTCCTCGAACGGCGCGAGTTTGGCCTGGATCTCTGCCTGGCCGGCCAGGGCATTTGCCTTGGCCTTAAGCAGGAATAGTGTCAGATTGCCCGAGACATCCACTTCAGCACGGCCGGCTGCACCCTTTGTCAGTTGCAGACTGATGTGCGCCAGGACACTGAACGGCCAAGTATCGCCCAGAACCATTTCAGCCTGTCCTTCCCCCCATTCAGTCGCAATGTTTCGCAGATTCAGCTTGTAACTATGAGCAAGTTTGGCGACACTGAGGTCAACACCGCTCAATACCTGCTCCGTGCCACTACTCTTGAGCACAATTCGGTCAAGGGTAATGGCAGGGGCGGAAAAAGTTACCGGCAAACGCAAAGTCTCTGGCAATTTGTTTGGCTCTGCACCAGGCTTGATCTCGATAATCCTCAGTTCCTGCAAAGAAAATCGGCTGAGCTGGATGTGCCGCTTGAGCAGTGAGAGGGGTTTCCAGTCAAGGTTCAACTCTTTCACCTCGAAGCGTTTCCCGTCAGTTTGAAAACTGAACGCCTCGATTCGCAGCGGGCCATAGAGGGAGCCGTGTACAGCACTCAGGGTAAGGTTGCCGTCGCTCAGATTCTCCGCCTGTCGGGCACCCCAGCGCAACGCAGATTCCGTGCTCATTAGCCAGGCCAGACCAATGGTGATGACAAGCAGGCCTAATAGAGTGCGGATCGCGTAGACACCAGCTTTCTTGGTGAACGTGTACCGCATTAGAAGTTAAACCCCATCGAAAAATGAATACGCTTCTCCCGCGTTTTTCGGCCATAGGCAAGGTCAAGATTCAGAGGGCCAACGGGACTCTTCCAGCGCGCACCCACTCCATAGCCATAGACAGGTTTCAGATTACTCAATGAGTCCGCGGCATTGCCAACGTCTATGAAAAAGGCAGTTCCCCACTGGGTCGTCAGCCAGTGGACATATTCGACGCTCCCAGCCGCCAAATATCGGCCACCCACGACTGCGTCCCCTTCATGGACCCCAAGGCTTTGATAGGCGTAACCACGTACGGTCTGATCACCCCCAGTACGAAACAGGAAATCGGATGGGATACCATCGCGGCTCTTGGCCGCCACTATACCCAATTCGCCGCGCAGAATAAGCTGATCATGTTTACTGAGAGGATGAAAATGCACCACCTGACCGAAGCCACGCAAAAAGTTCTGATCCGACAGAAAGGCTCGCGCCCCCACGTCCGCCTGAAGGTTCACCAGATAGCCGCTGGTAGGAAAGAGTACATGGTCGACGCTGCGCAGCGTCCAAAAATAGGACGGACTAAACGTAGACTGGTGCGTATTTGCCGCGCCTTCGATATTCTGCTTTTCGGTTATGAAGCGGATGCCATAGCCGGTTTCTGCTTTTCCGTGGACGAAAGTACGCTTGGCCCCCATTGCCAGCTTTTGAATCACCTCACCTTCGATGTCCGTGCGCTCGAGCAGGCCATTGACGCTGTCACGGAAACCCTTTTTGGTCAGCGGGAACTGCAGGTCACCGCTAAAAGACTGGCTTTTTTGCTCAAGCTTGACTGTGCTGCCAAGCCGCCAGGCACGGTCAAAAAAGTTAAAATCGCGATAATCCATCTGGCCACGCGCGCCGGTATCGGTACTCATCCCAACACCGAAGCCCAATTTCTGAGACTGATTCTCAACCACTTCAACCTGAACAGTCACGCCGGCTGGCTGCTCGGGGTCCGTATCCACATTAACAACAGCACTTGCAAAATAAGGGCTATCCTGCAGCCGGGACTGCAATTCCAACAACTTGGCCTGAGAATAGGACTCGCCAGGGACGATGGGATTAAGGCGCTCGACGAGGCTGGCAGGATAACGACGCAGCCCCTTGATTCCCAGCGCGCCGAAGGTGAAAGCGGGACCGCTGTCAAGGATGACCTCCAATTTGACACTCTTTGTTTTCGGATTAACTGTGGCGCGGCTGTCCGCAATCGAAACCGCCGGGTATCGATCGAGCAATAAAGCCTTGAGGGCTTTGCGTTTGGCAGCTTCCCAGTCATGGTGGCGAAATAGCGCACCGGGAGGCAAGCCCCAATCCGCCCGCATCTTTTCCAGGCACGCAAGGTTGTCTGCGGAACCATCATTGAAAGGACCTTTGACTTGAAGATCAACTTCCGTCACCCGCACTGGCTCGCCGGGGTCGACAACAAGCCTGACTGTCCAGCTGCTCTCCTTGTGCTCTATTTTTGTTTCGATCCGGGAGGAATAAAAGCCCTCTGTGGCCAGAAATGCACGTATCTGTTCAGGCGCTAACCGAACCAACCGCCGTAGCTGGGCCTCATTCATGCGTTCGCTTCCACGCCAGCGATAGAGGTCGAGATGGTCCTCCATCAGCTTACGCTGACCAACAGGCACCTGAAGCTCGACGTCATAACAAAAAACTTTCTGGTCGTCAGCAGCAAAAACGCCTGGAGCTAAAGCTGGGAAAGTAAGAATACAGGCATATAACAGAACAGTAATTACCGCTTTTTTCATGAATATTTCGCGCTCATCTTGCACCTGAATTGCCATACCGTAATCGCCACCAGACCACCAACCATACAGGTCAGGTAACTGGAAAATGACAAATTGATTTTTTGCTGCAAGCTGATCACTATTTCACCACCGGGATATCACTCCAGCGGGTGGTATAAGCGGGGGTCATATTGCCCGCTTTCAATCGCCAGGGCTGTTTCAGGCCTTCGCCGGCAAAACGGATAATATCGGTTCCCAGGCGATTATTGATGCCATCCACTGCCTTCATCAGGCATGCTTCCCGCCGCCGGTCAACGGTATCAATCATGGATGGCTGCACCTGGCTGACGGGCAGTAAACCGTGCAGTAGAACTCCGGCTTTTTTATAGCGATAACCGGGATGGAAAATACCATCCACGGCTTTGAAGGCATAACTCAACAGCTCCCTGGTTGACTGGCTGGAAACCGGCAGTTCGATGGTTGCAGCATCATAATAATGATCTCCGGCGCCAAAACGACTGGTACGCAAAAATATGGTCAAAGCTGCGGCTGCCAGACCATGGCTCCTTATTTTGACCGCTGCCCGGGAAATATAGGTTGCCACAGCCTCCTTCATGGCGGTAATATCTTCCACCGGTTCTCTGAAGGAACGGGAGCAACGGACACTTTTGGGAATGGGAGGTTCTTCTTCGATGCCGTAGCAGGGAACCCCCTGAAGCTCCAGCACCAGACGCCGACCATTAACACCAAGTTTCTGCTGCAACCACTGTCCATCGGCATCCCGCAACTGACGGGCCGTACCAATACCCCACTTTTCAAGCCTGGTGGCTGTCCCACCTCCCACACCCCAAACATCTCCGACAACCGTCATCTCCAGGGCCTGTTCAAGATACGATGAAGCGGTCAAATCAACAATTCCGGCAGCTTTTTTTGAACGTTTAGCAAAATGAGTGGCCAGTTTTGCCAAGGTTTTGGTTTCAGCCATCCCGATGGAAACCGGAATCCCGGTCCAGCGATAAACGCTGGCCATCAGCTCCCGGGCCAGGGAACGCCGCTTCGACCAGTTAAGACCGGAGAAATCCAAAAAAGCTTCATCAATGGAATACACTTCCATTTCCGGGCTGAACTGCAGCAAAATATTCATCACCCGCCGGGACATATCACCATACAGGGCGTAATTGGAAGAAAGGGCCACCACCCCATGTTTTTCGATCAGCGGCCGGGCCTGGAAACAGGGCATACCCATCTTAATCCCCAGCTTTTTAGCCTCCCCGGAACGGGCGATAATGCAACCGTCATTATTGGAAAGCACCACCACCGGCCGCCCCCGAAGCATGGGGTTGAAAACCCGTTCACAGGAAACATAGAAATTATTGCAGTCAACGAGGGCAAAGATAGCAGCCATAAATCATTACACCATTAGTTTGAAGTGATCAATCAGGAGGCTGACCGGGAAAAGATTTTTATTCTCGGTCAGCCTCTTAAGAAATAGAAATAACCCATTGATTTATGGAGCGCAACTGTTTTCTCAACCGATAACCCCCTTTCACTGGCCCTCGAATGCAGCGGGCAAAAAAACCGGCAACAGGTATCTTCACATACTTCAAGAGGTTTTCAACTACGGGTAAATATCGATAAAAACAAGTACCTATCCAACGAGGAAAAAGTAACAATACCATAGCCTGCATCAGCATTTAACTACCGGAAAATTTTTCGTACCCGGACGTAACAATGTTCTTTTATTTTAAAGAAAAAATAAACATCGCCGAAAAACCCTTTATTACTGCCTGTATACTATATAACCGAATAACCAAGCTTTCCTATTACCATGGCAGAATGACTATGACTGACTCTCTGCAACAACAGTACACCGAAACGGTACACGCGTCGTTTCATGACAGCCTGACCGGGCTTTTCAACTACGGTTTCTTCCAGTTGCTCCTGGAACGGGAAATCAAACTCTCACAGCGACATGGAAACATATTCACCTTTGTACTGGTGGATATTGATGACTTTTCCCTGGTCAACAAACGCCTCGGAACTGTCCGGGGCGATCGCCTGCTTAAAGAAATCGGCAGCGCCATCAAAGAATCCCTCCGGGAGGTGGACATCGCCGCCCGTTATGAAGATGACACCTTTGCCATCATCCTGGCGGAAACCGGAGAGTGCTCGTTGCGACACCCGCTGGAACGCCTCTTTGCCCGGGTGGCGGCCAGGATTGACCAGGAAACAACCATCAGTGCCGGTCTGGTTGTCTGCCCCGATGATGCCCGCAGCCTTCAGTCCATTATATACAAAGCCGAGCAGGCTCTCCAGCAGGCCAAACTACAGGGTAAAAATCGCTATGTGATTGCCGGCACTGGAGAACCGGAAACCAAAAAAGAACAACCCGCCATTCTGGTCGTCGATGACGAACCGCTGAACACCAAACTGCTGGCCGCCACTCTTGCCACCGAAGAATTCCAGGTAATCACCGCCCACTCCGGCGAAGATGCCCTGGAGATCTTGGCAAAAAAGCCGATAGATCTCGTTCTCCTTGACATTATGATGCCGGGCATGGACGGCTATGAAGTATGCCGACTGATCAAAGACGGCGAACGCACCCGAATGATCCCGGTGGTCATGGTCACCGCCCTGGACGACGTTGAAGCCAAAGTCAGAGCCATTAATGCCGGAGCTGACGATTTCCTCACCAAACCACCGGAAACCGTCGAACTACTGGCCCGGGTTCGCTCCCTGGTGCGGGTCAAAACACTCAATGAAAATCTGACCAGCATCGAAAATGTCCTTTTCTCCTTCGCCAATGCCGTTGAAAGCAAGGACCACTACACCCAGGGACATATCAACCGGGTAGCGGAACTGGCGGAGCGCTTGGGCCGGCGCCTCCATCGTCCGCAGATGGAAATGCGCTCCCTGCGCCTAGGCGGTGCGCTCCACGACCTGGGAAAGATTGCCATTAATGACGAAATCCTTAACAAAAATGGTCCTCTGGATGACGAGGAATGGGAAATAATGCGTCAGCATCCAATCGTGGGAGAGAAAATCGCCCGGCCCCTGCAGCACAGCCTCGGTCTCAGCCTTGACATCATCCGTCATCACCACGAAAAGCTTGACGGCTCCGGCTACCCCGACGGCCTGCAGGGCGACAATATTTCCATTCCAGCCCGCATCATGTCGATTGTTGATATCTACGATGCCCTGACCACCGATCGTCCCTATCGGCTGGCAATGCCAGCGGAAAAAGCCCTCTCTATTTTACAGCAGGACGCCGAACAGGGAAAACTGGATTCGCACCTCGTCGGTGAATTTATTGCCATGCTCAAAGAACAGCACCAAACCACAGGCAACAACCAATAATTGAAAACTGAGATGACATCGACACCCGGACAAAACAACCAGACGCTCAACAAGAAACACTTTTTTCATTAAGTGGAGGAAAAACTATGAGAAGCAAACCAAACCTCTTTAATTACAGCCGGAAAACCCTGATACTGCTCACCATCCTGGTCCTGATTTTTCCGACTTCCTCAATTGCCGCCACGACTGATATTACCGAGCTCAGCCTCGAACAGCTGATGCAGATCGAGGTCACCTCGGCGGCCAAAAGACCGCAGAAACTGTCACAGACGGCAACCGCCATCTATGTCATTACCAGCGAGGATATCAGGCGCTCGGGTGTCACCTCAATCCCCGAAGCCCTTCGCATGGCCCCCGGCGTTCAGGTGGCCCGTATCGACCAGAATAAATGGGCCATCGCTATCCGGGGGTTCAACAGTATGTTCTCCGACAAGCTCCTGGTTCTCATGGACGGCCGCACAGTCTATAACACTCTTTTTTCCGGAGTCTTCTGGGATGTCCAGGACACCCTGATGGAGGATATTGAGCGCATTGAGATCATCCGCGGGCCGGGGGCGGCACTCTGGGGCGCCAACGCGGTCAACGGGGTAATCAACATTATTACCAAGAAGACGCAAAATACCCAAGGATTTCTGGCCACGGTCAGCGCCGGCAGCGAAGAGAGGATCATAAGCGGTCTGCGCTATGGCGGTTCCCTGGGAGAAAAGGGAAGCTACCGGGTCTACGCAAAACATTTTGACCGGGACGAATTTGTCGATAGCCACGGGGATGACACCTGGGATAACTGGGATATGTTCCGAACCGGCTTTCGGGCCGACCTGACTCCCGCTGACCAACATAATTTTACCATTCAGGGCGATTACTATGATGGCACTTGCGGTACTCAGACCACCGCGCCTGCCTTAAACCCACCATACAGCCAAACACTTGATGAGAACACTAAGGTGGACGGAGGCAACCTCCTGGCCCGTTATAACCACCATTTTACTAACAGTTCCAACCTCACTTTCCAGGCCTATTATGATCTGACCAACCGGGAGATGTTTATCGGTAAACTGAAAGAAGAGACCATTGATATTGATCTGCAGCATCGCTTTTCTCTGAGTAAACGCCAGGAAGTAATCTTGGGACTGGGCTACCGTCATGTAAACCACGATATATCCCTTGCCGATCAGGATGTTGTTTCTTTTGGGGATCGCCGGCTAGACCTCTTCAGTGGCTTCCTCCAGGATGAGATCAGCCTGGTCCCGGAGCGGCTGACCCTGATTGTCGGCACCAAGTGTGAAGACAACGATTTTACCGGTTTTGAAATCCAACCCAACGCCCGGCTTCTCTGGACCCCCAACGACACCACCACCCTGTGGACCGCCGTCTCCCGGGCGGTGCGCACCCCGAACCGGGGCAATCACGACACTACGTTTACACTAGCGGCCATTCCCCCCAACCCAGCCAACCCTTTGCCAACGATCGTTAAGTTTGAAGGTAACGACTCACTGGACTCCGAAGATCTACTGGCCTGGGAAGCGGGCTGCCGGATGCAAGTGCACGAAAACCTGAGTTTTGATCTGGCCCTTTTCTATAATCTCTATGACGGTATTACCGGCGACGGTCGCACCACAACTTCGATGACCTTTCCTACGGTAACGGTAACCGTTAATCCGAGAAACAAGTATGATGCGACCACCTATGGAGCCGAACTGGTAATCGACTGGCTGCCCTTTGACTGGTGGCACCTGCAGTTTACCGGCTCCTGTGAGGATATGGATTTTGATCCTAATAAAGATGATGAAGGAAGAACCCCGGATTACCAGTTTTCCGTACGTTCCATGGTAGACCTGCCCCACAACCTGGAATTTGACCTCTGGCTGCGGACCGTGGATAAACTCCCGGCAGACGACATCTCCAACTATATCCAGCTTGACCTGCGGCTCGGCTGGCAGCCGTTGAAAAACCTTGAGTTGGCCCTCATCGGCCAGAACCTGCTGGATCGGCAGCAGCCGGAATTTGTGGACAGCATGTTCTATTTCGATAGCAGCGAAGTAGAGCGTTCGTTCTATCTGAAGGCAACCCTGGAATTCTAAAATAGTCATCATCAAGGTTATTATCCATGAGATGAAATGGCATAATAATTCCATAGAGAATAAAAATACGATGCCTCTTCGACGATTTTCATGCTGCCTTTCTTTTTTCCTGGTAGCCCTGGTTCTGGCTGCCGGGTGGGTTCCTGACGCCCGGGGAGAGCTCTCCAGGCTGCAGGAATACGAAATCAAGGCGGCCTACATCTATAATTTTGCCAAATATGTGGAGTGGCCGGCCGACAGCTTTGCCAGTGAATCAGCCCCCCTGATTCTCGGCATCCTGGGGGACAACCCGTTCGGCCCCCACCTTGAGAAGATCGCCGGCAAGTCGGTCCGCGGCCGGAAGCTGGCCATCAGACAGATATCTGATTACCGCAACATCGCCCTCTGCCACCTTCTCTATATTAGCAGATCGGAAGCGGGAAACCTCAAAAAAATTATGTCGATTCTTGCCAACCAGCCGGTTCTTACCATTGCCGACATGAAAAATTTTATTACCGGCGGCGGCATGATCAGCCTGGTGGTCCTACAAAACAAGGTTCGCTTCATGATCAATCCCCGGAAAGCAAAGGAACAGGGGTTAACCATCAGCTCTCTGCTCCTGAAGCTTGCCATTATCGATGAAAACGAACGGTAAACCCATGAAACAACTTTTTTTAAACCTGTCCGTCAAAACTAAACTAATGGCTATCATGGTATTTATTTCCATGGTAGCCATGACCTTGGGCACCGTTAGTTATCTGCTCCTGGAAATCTCCTCTTACCGGCAGGTGATGATGGATGAGCTGAAAATTCAGGCTGAAATCGTCGCTAAAAACGCCAGCTCAGCCCTGGTTTTTGGCGACCAAAAGGCCGCCTTAGAGACCCTGAAGTCCCTCTCCGCCGATCACGACATCGTGGAAGCAGTCATCTTCAATAACGAAGATCAGCCTTTTGCCGCCTATCAACAGGAAGAAAACTCACCTTCAAGCCTATCAGCTGATAAAACACGGTGGATGCCATATGCCAAGATCAGGGTTCCCATTATTTTTGACCAGAACAATCTGGGGTCTGTCTACCTTATCCGCAATCCCAGGCGAATCAATCAACGCCTGCAGCTGCAGTTCAAAATTTCCCTCCTTATTCTTGCGGCTGCCATACTAGTTACCCTGCTCCTCGCCCGGTGGCTACAACTGCTTTTCACCTCACCAATCACCAAATTGACCACCGCCATGCAGGAGGTTTCTGGATCCAGCAACTACCAATTCCGCCTACCAGAGCAGCGACAAGATGAGTTCGGCACCCTGACTACCGGTTTCAACCATATGCTCAGCCAGATCCATAAGCGCGACAATGAGCTGGCCAGCCACCAGGACCACCTGGAAGATGAAGTACGGCAGCGTACTGCAGCCTTGCAGGCGGCAATGGCTGATCTAACCAAAGCCAAAGAGGCTGCCGAGGCCTCCGACCGGGCAAAAAGTGAATTTTTAGCCAATATGAGTCATGAACTGCGGACACCGCTGAATCACATTATCGGCTTTACCGACCTGGTGGTCAGCGGTAAATGCGGTAACCTGAGCGCTACCCAGGCGGATTATTTAGGTGATGTCTTAAGCAGCAGCCGGCACTTGTTGTCCCTGATCAATGATATTCTTGATTTATCCAAGGTTGAAGCCGGTAAAATGGAGCTGGAATTAACGGACATTCAACTGCCACCATTTCTTAAACAGAGCCTGAAAATGGTCCAGGAAAAGGCGCTCAAACACCGCCTGCAACTTTCTATGGAGATTGAGAATGATCTTGATACCATCCGGGCCGACGAACGAAAATTAAAGCAGGTATTTTACAACCTGCTGTCCAACGCCACCAAGTTTACCCCTGATGGAGGCAGCATCACCATGACGGCTATGCGATGCAATGAGGCCGGGCAGCAGATTGCAGCACCGGAAGCGGAAAAATCGGCAAGCACAGCCGGCAACTGGTTGAAAATATCGGTTCACGACTCGGGCATCGGCATCAAAAACGAAGATCTGGAACGCATTTTCAAATCTTTTGAACAAGCTGATGGTTCATCCAGCCGACACTACCAGGGAACGGGGCTGGGGCTTTCCCTTACCCGGCGTCTGGTAGAACTTCATGGCGGCAGAATCTGGACTGAAAGTGAAGGGCCGGAACAAGGTTCCACATTTTCCTTCATAATTCCCATTTGATAAAGGCTGCCAAAAAAATTACGATTAAGGGGAAAGATCATGCATAGCGAAATCCATGCCCGTATTCTGATCATCGATGATAATGATCTGAACAGGAAACTATTTCGCGCTATCCTGGAAAGCAATGACATTGAAGTCCTGGAAGCGAAGAATGCCGAAAATGGCATTGAATTAATCCGTCAGCAACGGCTGGACCTGATTCTGATGGATATCCAGCTGCCGGGAATGGACGGCCTGGAGGCCACAAAAATTATCAGGAGAGATACTGACCTTGCCGCGATTCCCATCATTGCCCTGACGGGGAACGCCATGTACGGCGATGACCAGATTGCCTTTGATGCCGGCTGCAACGGCTACATCACCAAGCCCATTAACCTTTCTTCTTTTATGCGAACAGTAAAATCGTTTCTGTAAAGATTCACCATGAAAAAACGCGAACCGATGATAACATCTCCTAAAATTTCCACAATACAGCCATTATATCGATGACCTTTCGTCACCAAGGGAAAATAACCCATGAAAAAGAAAACCATCCTCATAGTTGAAGATGATCCTTTGAACATGAAGCTGTTTCATTCCATCCTGAGTATGGAAGGATTTGAGCTCATACAAGCTTATAAAGCTGAACAGGGCATGAAACTGGCTAAAACCCACCGACCGGACCTCATTCTGATGGATATCCAACTGCCGGGTATGGACGGTCTGGAAGCAACCAGGATCATTAAAAACGATCCCCAGCTGCAACATACCCCGGTTGTGGCGTTGACGGCCCATGCCATGGAAGGCGATGACCAGATTGCCTTTGATGCCGGCTGCAACGGCTACATCACCAAACCCATTGACGTCCGGACATTTGCCGATACGGTCCGCAGTAAGCTGGGAAGCAACCAACAGGAACTATCAACTATCATCCCTGACCTGCCGTCCACTGAATATAGGAAGGTTCGGGGTCATGACCGTTACCGGAAAAGTATCCTGATCGTCGATGACGAACCACTGAACCGAAAACTACTCTCCGGCATGCTGGAAGCGGAGAACTACCATCTGATAACCGCCGAAGATGGCGAATCAGCTTTAGGCATAATTAACCAACAGCTCCCGGACATCATCCTCCTCGACATCATGATGCCTGGCATGGACGGCTATGAAATAACCAGAAAGCTGAAAAGCTGCCCTGATACCTGTTCCATTCCCATCATCCTGATTACAGCACTTTCAGCCTATGACGATAAAATCAAAGGGCTGGAGGCAGGAGCCGACGAATTTCTCAACAAACCAGTCCAGACTGAAGAGTTGATTACCCGGGTTCAATCTCTGCTGAGGATGAAAGAATATCACGAACGCCTGACCAACAAAGTACTGACGGAAGAGAATTTTACCCGCCAACCGCAGCTAAAGACCCCCTCGGCAGATCAGCAAGAACAGCAAGTTGTGCTGGTGGTGGAAGATAACCCCAAATACCGACGTCTGGTCCAGTTGCACCTTCAAGGAGAACCGTACCGGTTACTGATGGCCTCAAACGGGAAGGAAGCCCTCGCCTTAATCGAGCATGAAGCTATCGACTGCCTGCTCATTGATATCATGTTACCGGACATGGATGGCTTCAGCATCTGTGAAAAGCTGCAAAACAATGAAGCGTATCCCCATATTCAAACCGTTGGTATCACCAGCACAGAAGATCTATCACTGAAAATCAAGGGCATTGAAACAGGATTTGATGATTACCTCATTAAACCGGTGAATTTTACCGAGCTCAAGGTCAGGATCAAAGCATTGCTCAGGAAAAAAGCCTACCTGGACCAACTGCAGGATAAATACCAGGCAGTTTTTCAGCAGGCCATCAGTGACCAACTCACCGGACTGTACAACAACTCCTATTTTAAGCATTTTCTTGGGATAGACATCCAGAAAGCTGACCGTCAGGAATATCCCATATCCCTGATCATGGCTGACGTTGACAATTTCAAACTGGTCAACGATCTACACGGTCATATTACCGGCGACCTGGTTTTGAAAGAAATTGCTGCAACCCTGAAAAAGAGCATCAGAATTACTGACGTAGCCGCCCGCTACGGTGGAGAAGAGTTTGCACTCATTCTACCGTATACGGACCCCGATAGTGCCATGGTCCTGGCTGACCGCATTCTTGAAGCAGTCCGAGCATATCCTTTTGCTGCCGACGCAGTGGAACAAGGCTTGCCGATAACCCTCAGCCTCGGGATAGCAACTTATCCCTACCATGCCTCCTCGGCAACCGAACTTCTTGAACGGGCTGACCAGTTACTCTACCAATCCAAAAAGAAAGGTAAAAACTGCTGGACCATCTTTCAGCCAACCGACGGATTTAGCCAGTCGAGTAAAGAAAGCATTTAAATCTGACTATTTGAGGCTATAGACCCCGGGTTTACGTCTGATTCACGACTTGAACCCAAGCTATTACAGGGAATGGATCACATGGGTAACCACGCCCCAGAGTTCAAAATCCATTTCTTCCTGTACCTCAATTGGCTGGTAAGCCTGATTTTCCGGCAGCAGAAAAAGCCGTTTACCAACCTTACGCATCCTTTTAACCAAAAGTTCGCCATTAATGACCGCAATAACCACTTTTCCATCCGCCGCTTCCAGGGAGCGGTCCACCAGCAGTAAATCAGCGTCATGGATACCGGCATCAATCATCGAATCACCGGCCACCCGGACAAAAAAAGTCGCTGCCGGGTGTTTGATCAAATGCTGATTCAAATCCAGGGTTCCTTCAAGGTAATCATCAGCAGGAGAAGGAAAACCAGCTGAAACCGAGGATACCGCCAGTGGCAATGGACAGGAAACGGCCTGATCATCAGCGCTAAAAACCACCGTTACTCGGGTTGAATGTAAAGGCATAACATACTCCCCTAATTTGCTTGCCATTCTTATCATGATGCGTTATGTTTTTTACGAAAACATTGCGAAACACTATCATCAATTCCCGGTTAAGGGAAAATCAACAAGGAGGGTGTATCATGTTTTTTCAACAATTCAAAGTAACAGGGCTGGGATGCCTTTCCTACATAATTGGCTGTCCCCAGGATGGCCGGGGCATTGTGGTGGATCCGAAACGGGATATTAAGGATTACCTGGTCACCGCCAAACAGAATAAAATGAAGATCAGCCATATCATTGAAACCCATGTCCATGCGGACCATATATCCGGGGCGATGGAACTGCGGCAGGCTACGGGGGCACCCATCTACATTGGTGCCGGCAGCCCGGTATTCTATGAGCACCAGCCACTCAATGACGGAGACACCTTCACCATCGGCAGCGTAAACATGCAGGTCATCGCCACCCCGGGGCACACACCTCATTCAATCAGCCTGGCGGTCGCCGATCTATCCCGGAGCAAGCTACCCCAGATGCTGCTCACCGGCGATCTTCTTTTCGTCGGCAGTATCGGCCGCCCGGACCTGGCTGGCAATGAACTGCTGGATGAACAGATCAAAAATCTTTATAACAGCTTATACACCAAACTCAGTCGTTTTGGTGATTACGTGGAAATCTACCCTGCCCATGGGGAAGGCTCCCTTTGTGGTGCGGGCTTGAGTGCCAAACCATCATCGACCCTGGGTTATGAGCGCCATACAAACCCCTATTTAAAACTCAGTCGGGAAGAATTCAAAAAAGCTCTTGAACAAAACCAACCTCACCGACCACAGAATTTCTCCTCTATCATTGAAACCAACCGACATGGAGCAGCCATCGAGGAAGAGCTGCCGGTTCCCCGGCAGAAAAATCCAGCGGCCATTGCCAACTACCTCCAAAATCCTGAGCAATACACCCTGGTTGATCTCCGGGAGGCCGCCTCCTTTGGCGGCGCTCATATTCCCGGCAGTCTGAATATCGGCCTGTCACCAAACTCTGCCACCTGGATGGGAAACGTGGTGGACACAAAAAAGAAAATTGTTCTTCTGGCCGACAGCCAGGAACAGATATCCCAAGCAATTGCCAGTTTTCGCCGGGTGGGCTACGACCAAATCATCGGCTACAGTTTAGGACTGTCAGACTGGATACTCAACGGCCGGGAGACGGGCTTCCTGCCCCAGATATCCGTCCACGCCCTCCAGAAAGTGCTGACAAAATATGGTAATCACACGGTTATTGATGTTCGCACCCCAACGGAATGGCAGGCGGGTCACCTTGAAAACGCCATCCATCTGCCTTTACCACAACTGATAGCTGAAGGTATCACTCTTGAGTTAAATGACCATATCAGTGTTATCTGCGGTTCGGGATACCGTTCAAATATTGCCGGTTCGATGCTCAAAACCAAAGGATATAAAAATGTTTACAGTGTCATTGGCGGCATGATGGCCTGGAGAATGGCAGATTTCAAAATGGCTTCATGATGTTCATCCGGAACCTACCAGCCCGGATGAATGCTTTCAGCAATCAGCTCACGGCTTTCAACCGTTAATTATTGGCTGATCGCCAAGCTGAAGTTCTGAAATTCCGATATAAGGACTTATATTTTGTCAACTGAAGTTATTTCCGGCGCTTTTTTGCGCTCGATTGCCTGTTTTTTCAACAGCCCATTACACTGAAATTGCCAAACTCGCCCTTTGGGCTCAGACAGGTCAATTTCTGTGCTCCATTCGCCGGAAAAAACAACGGGCTAGCCTCACGATGTCACGCCGGAAGTAACTTCAATTGGACATCCTGCAAAAGTTTCCTTATATCGGAATTCTAGCTGAAGTTGAAGTCAGTTGACAATGAAAACTACTGGCCATAGCATAACAAAGGCCCCGGAGATAACTCCGGGGCCTTGCAAATATAAATATATCGAAAAACAAACGCAAAGACTGCTGTGAGACTTTTATGAAACCATCATCTGCGGTTCAGCCCCCGCCAGTGAGGGAAATTCATACTCCAGCTGTTTCGCCGACGGCTGATCATGGAGCGGCACCACTACCTCCCAGGCCTCCGGCGTCGCAAGCAACTTCTTCACAAGCTGGTGATTGAGAGCATGACCGGTCTTATAGGCTGTTACCTTAGCAATCAGCGGCATCCCCAAAAGGCTGATATCACCTAAACAGTCAAGGACCTTGTGCCGGGCACATTCATTGGCAAAGCGCAGCCCCTCCTCGTTCATCACCCCAAATTCATCCAGGACAATGGCATTTTCCAAGGAACCACCGCGGGCCAGACCATGGCTCTTGAGCATTTCAACTTCCTTCAGAAAACCGAAGGTTCTGGCCCGACTGATCTGACGCTCAAAATTGGCATCAGAAAACTGGAAATTGTAGCTCTGCTTTTTTAGCAAGGGATGATAAAAATCAATAAGGCAAAAAATAGAAAGAAACCGGTTAGGCTCCAGAACTATCTTTTTGTCATCTTCAGCCACCGATATTTTCTCTTTCAAGATGAGAAACTTTTTCGAAACCTTCTGAGAAACAATACCTGCAGTTTTAATCAGAAAAACAAAGGGGATGGCACTGCCATCCATGATCGGGATTTCATCGCCATGAACCTCTACCAGGGCGTTATCAACTCCCAAACCATAAAAAGCCGCCAGCAAGTGTTCGACTGTCCCGATGACCTTCCCGTCTTTACCAAGAGAAGTAGCATAATTGGTCGCCACAACATTTTCAGCCGTCGCATCGATAAGTGTCTGCTGCCCTTCTTTAATGTGCATAAACTTAATCCCGTGGTCGGCAGGAGCTGGTTTCAGCACAATTTTAACCTTGCCTCCCGAATGCAGACCTATACCAATGCCATAGATCTCTTTTTTTAGTGTTCTTTGCAAAAACATATATATATTCCCTGTAAATCAGCCAGCCCAGCAAATGAAAATCTGGAGGCCTGCTGCTGTGAGTGATGACAGATGGGCTTGGAGAAAACAAAATCCAGCATACATTAAAGCATACTGGAGCAATATTCATACCATAACATGAGGAACCCATGCTAGAGATCTCAAGGATTCATTTATTTATCATATTATAAATAATATTAGTTAGTTACAATCACACACTACCCAAACCCTCACTGCGTCATCTTTGTTTTCATGCCGGACAAAACTTTCACAGTGTGACATCAGCACCACAAGCATGAGACAATCATGTCACACGTTGGCATTTATTGTCTATCGTCTCCTGCTGCCAGTTTCTGGCGCAAGAGCTCATTAACCAGCCCCGGGTTAGCTTTGCCCCGGGTTTGTCTCATCACTTGGCCAACCAGGAAACCAAAGACCTTGGTTTTCCCCTGCTGAAATTTTTCCACCTCTTCCGGATGAGTAGCCAGAACCTGTTGAATGATGTCCTGCAGTGCCTGGCGATCATCGATCTGTACCAGTCCCTGATCTTTGACAATCTCCACCGCGTCATTATTTTTCCCGGCATACATGGTGGAAAATACCTGTTTGGCTATTGTACCGCTGATGGTACCAGCCTCAATCAATTTCAGGAGCGATGCCAGCCCATCAGGGCTGACCGGACAGGTTTCAATGGTTCTTTTATCATCATTCAGGTGCCGTAGAAGCTCAGACAACATCCAGTTACTGACCATTTTGGCATTAGCAACTTTGGCAACCGTTGCCTCAAAATAATCGGCCAGTTGCCGGCTACCGGTCAAAATATCGGCATCGGATGGCGGAAGCCCATATTCGGCCATAAAACGGCTTCTTTTGGCCTGAGGCAATTCCGGCAAGGTCTCCCGAACCACGGCAATCCAAGGCTGATCAATCAGTACCGGCAGCAAATCAGGATCAGGAAAATAGCGGTAGTCATGGGCTTCTTCCTTCCCCCTCATGGACCTACTGATGGACTTATCAGCATCCCACAGGCGGGTTTCCTGAACCACTTGGCCACCCTGTTCAAGAATATCCCGCTGCCGCTCAACTTCATAGTCTATAGCCCGCTGGATATTGCGGAAAGAATTCATATTCTTAAGCTCAGCCCGAATGCCCAATTCCTCCTGATCAAAGGGCCGGATGGAAACATTGGCATCACAGCGGAAGCTGCCCTCTTCCATATTGCCATCGCATATTTCCAGATACATCAGGATATTCCGCAAACCCTTAAGGTAAGCAACCGCTTCAGCAGAGCTGCGCATATCCGGTTCGCTGACGATTTCCAGCAGGGGCACACAGGCTCGGTTGTAATCAACGTAACTGACTCCCGAATAATCATCGGGATGCACCAGTTTCCCGGCATCTTCTTCCATGTGAATGCGGGTTATGGCAATCCTTTTTTGTTCGCCATCAACCATAATATCCAGAAAGCCAGTCTCGCAGATGGGCAGATCATACTGCGAAATCTGATAACCCTTGGGGAGATCAGGATAAAAGTAGTTTTTCCGGGCAAAAACACTTTTTTCAGCGATGTGGCAATTGGTCGCCAACCCGGCTTTAATAGCATATTCAACCACCTGGCGGTTGAGAACCGGCAGGGCTCCGGGGAGTCCGGTACAAACAGGGCAAGTATTGGCATTAGGTTCGTTCCCGAAGGTCGTCGAACAGGAACAGAAAATTTTCGTTTTGGTCAACAGCTGGGCATGTACTTCCAGCCCAATAACAACTTCATAATCCATTCTGGATACTCTCCATTAGATAAAAAGTGTTCAACTATTTGACAGCCTGACAACTGGAAGCAGGACATTGCACATTACTGAGGATATCCGGGCTTGGCTCAAAGCGGTTTTGGGCACCAAATGAATCACCAGAACGGTGATTCTCGGTGGACACCTTACAGCCGGCCATGGACGGCCGGCGAGAATGAGCGCGAGCCATGCCGGAACATCCTCCTAAAAAAATTCATCAATCTCCAATGACCGGTTTTTTCCGATTCCACTCAGTGGCCTGTTCATAATGGTGTGCGGCCCGAAGCAGGCAGTCTTCAGCAAAAGGACGGGCGATGAGTTGCAGGCCAATGGGAAGTCCTCCACTACTGAAACCACAGGGAACCGAAAGTGCCGGCAATCCCGCAAGATTAACCGGAATGGTTAAAATATCACTTAAATACATTGCCAGTGGATCCTCCACTTTTTCGCCAATTTTAAAGGCTGGAGTCGGAGAAACGGGAGACAGAATAAGATCACAATGGGAAAAAACCTGCTCGAAGTCCTGTTTGATCAAAGTTCTGATCTGCTGGGCTTTTTTATAATAGGCATCGTAATAACCGGCAGACAGGGCATAGGTACCCAACATAATCCGCCGCTTAACTTCAGCCCCAAACCCAAGGGCTCTGGTTTTACAATACATATCGAGCAAGCCATCAGCATCCGGCACCCGGTAGCCGTATTTTACCCCATCATAACGGGCCAGGTTTGAGCTGGCCTCGGCAGTAGCTACCAGATAATAGGTTGCCACCGCATACTCTGTGTGGGGCAGACTGACCTCCTCAATCTCAACTCCAAGATCAGTAAAAACAGCGATGGCCTGCTGAACCGCTGCCCGGACTTCCGGATGGATATCTCCAGAGTAATATTCTTTCGGGATACCGACTTTCAGCCCCTGGATGTCCCCTTGCAAGCCGGCAAGATAATCGGGAACCAGAAGATTGACGGAAGTGGAATCATGGGAATCATAGCCGGCAATCTCACCCAAGAGGATACCGGCATCGGCAACTGATTTAGTCAGGGTACCGATCTGGTCAAGAGAAGAAGCAAAAGCCACCAGACCATAGCGGGAAACCCGACCATAGGTGGGTTTCAAACCCACTACACCGCAGAATGAAGCCGGCTGCCTGATGGAGCCACCAGTATCCGAACCCAGAGCGGCAATACATTCATCCGCCGCCACTGCCGCCGCCGAACCGCCGCTGGACCCACCGGGAACACACCCAAGATCCCATGGGTTTTTCGTCTGCTGATAGGCGGAATTTTCATTTGAAGATCCCATGGCAAATTCATCCATATTGAGCTTGCCGGGGAATACTGCCGCCGCTTGTCGCAGCCGGGCAACCACCGTAGCATCATAGGCCGGGACATAATTCTCCAGCATACGTGAGGCACAGGTGGTAGCCATCCCTTCAGTGGACAGCAGATCTTTAAGTCCGATGGGGATCCCGCTCACCGGGGAAACAGTCTCCCCATTGGTTCGCCTTGAATCAGCGCCCTCAGCCTGGGCCATGGCTGCTTGTTCATCCACCAGGAGATAGGCACCAATACGATCATCAATTTCAAAAATTCGCTTTAACACTGACTGGGTAATTTCAACTGCCGTCACCTCACGCTGCTGCAATTTCTGCTGCAGAGAGGACAGGGTATAAGCATGTAATTCCACAAAAACTCCTTTGTTTCCATCCGGAAACTAACGCTTCCGGATGGGCTGTCAGCTTTCAGCCTTTAGCTCTCAGCCTAACCAGTTAATTTTTCGATATTTCACTAACGCGAACTAACGCCCACAACCCAAAAAAATAATTTTTTACCACCAGATCACCGAGGGCGCAGAGAAACAGCCTGACGATTTTCCTTCGTGTTCTCTGTGTTCTTAAGTGAGCGTTAGCGAACGGGTGGTTTCAATATTTCTTGTTTTTTATACCCCTCAAGGGGGTACTGAAAAGAGTGACAGAAATCCAAGAGTAAGTTACTAAACGCTAACCGCTGATGGCTAACCGCTGTTTTCAAATCAGGCTGGTACTGAAATATCGTTCAATCCGATCAGGCAAAATGGTTACCACCCGTTTATCCGGCCCCAGTTCATTCGCCACTTTAATTGCCGCCCAGACATTGGCACCCGATGAAGTCCCGACCATGGTTCCTTCAAGACGGGCCAGGGAACGGGTGGTTTCGATGGCATCTTCATCGCTGACCGTCACCACCTGGTCTATGAGCGAAACATCAAGCACGGGTGGAACAAAGCCATCGCCAATTCCCTGAATCTGATGTAACCCGGGCTCCTGCCCCAGGAGAGCGGCTGAATTTTCTGGTTCCACCGCCACTATTTTAATCCGGGAATTCTGTTCTTTCAGAAACTTCCCCGCTCCTCCCAGAGTACCGCCGCTTCCCACCCCGGCGACAAAAGCATCAACATTGCCTTCCAGCTGCTTCCATATTTCAACCCCGGTAGTCAGGTAGTGTACTTTAGGGTTGTCGGGATTTTCAAACTGGCCCATAATATGGGCATGCGGAATCCCAGCAGCCAGTTCCCTGGCTTTTTTGACTGAACCGGTAAGGCTATCAGCCGCCGGGGTCAACACCAACTCCGCCCCCAAGGCCCGGATAATCTTTTTCCGCTCTTCACTCATATCTTCAGGCATGACAATAATTACCCGATAACCACGATGGGTGCCGACAAAAGCTACCGCAATACCAGTATTCCCCGAAGTTGCTTCAACAATCACCGAATCCGACTTCAGCTCTCCCCGCTTCTCCGCCATGGTAATCATATATTTAGCCACCCGGTCTTTGACGCTTCCTCCCGGGTTCAGGTACTCCCCTTTAGCAAAGATCGGTATTGGCGAAACTTTGGTCAGCCGCAAAATCGGGGTATTACCAATAACATTGAGAATATCGTAAAATTCCATTAAACAGAAACTCCTTGAAAATTTCCACTCTAGAAATATTTGAACGCAACGAAATGTTGCAAAAAAAACCCTAGTAGTTTACTATAATCCGGTTGATAAATAAAGTTCTTTTTCCGGCAATCGAACGCTAAAAACGATGAAATCATTCCCGGTTAAAGAAACGCAATAATCTTACCAGCTCAACTTTCCGACTTGTGTTACCAGAATACATTATCAGGATGTTCGGGCACGGCAACGAGCAGGGCTGTATTTTCATAACTCAGAAAGTTGAGTTACCAGACAACAATGACAGGTTCACATCCATTGATATCATTCAAAATATCCATTCCTGAATATCTCAAGTTTTTTTTCTTGCGACTCATCACCTTTCTGCTGCTGTCATCTCTCAGTGGTACGGTGCTGGCGGCAACATCTACTGATATTGAGTTCCTCCAACAGATTACCCGCAAAGAATATCCCCACGCCCACGTGGTACTGGCCCGGGAAAATGAATCCATCAGCTATACCCATTCCGGCCAATCATGTTCAGAAGATGAAATTTTTCTGACCGTCCTGGATGACCAGGGAAAGCGGGAACAGGCTGTACAATCCTTCCAGGTCAACCGTTCCTACAGCAGACTGGATATTTCTCTGGTGGAAATAATCAAAACCGGTGGCAAAAGGATATCCATTGATACTGCGGCCAATTCTAAAGAGGATACTTCCAGCCGCAACACTAGAATGAATATATACAACCCCAACCAACGGATAATA
Source organism: uncultured Thermodesulfobacteriota bacterium (assembly GCA_964478545.1). GTDB lineage: Bacteria > Desulfobacterota > Anaeroferrophillalia > Anaeroferrophillales > Anaeroferrophillaceae > DQWO01. Next base: position 110,317 of record CAYZIS010000002.1, on the reverse strand, counting down.
AGGGTTTATATTCCGGGTTTGGAAATTGGCGATACCATCCATTACCAAACCGTTCGCAAACGCTTTAAACCAATTATCCCTAACCATACCTATGGCATGGTCCTTGGTCAATACATTTTTCCGGTACACTCTTACCATTTCACCCTGACCGGACCGGCAGACATGCCCATGCACCACCTGGTTAAAGATAAAATTGATGGCTGTGTTTCCTATGAAGAGGCAACCGAAAAAGGCCTGACCAGCAGAAAATGGATTTTCAGCCAGGTTCCGCCGGTGGTTCCTGAGCCATCAATGCCACCCATCAGCCAGGTAGCCATGCGGCTTTTGTTCTCTTCGCTGGATTCATGGGAAGCAATCTCCCGCTGGTATTTTGAACTGGTGGAACCAAAACTGCAACCGACCCCTGAAATGATAGCCATGATTAAAGAACTAACAGCTAAACTGGCGAGTCCGGAAAACAAAATGGCTGCCATTTTCTATTTTGTCGCCCAGCAGATCCGTTATATGGGAATTACTGAAGAATCAAACCGACCTGGGTTTGAACCACACCAGGTTGGCCTGACCTTCAGCCGCCGCCATGGTGTCTGCAGGGACAAAGCGGCATTACTGGTCAGCATGCTGCGTCTGGCTGGTATACCGGCAAATCTGGTATTAATCAGTGTCGGCGAAAAACTGGATCAGGAAATCCCCCTGCCCTATTTCAATCACGCTATCACAATGGTTAATGATGATCATGGACGACCCGTCCGTTTTATGGACCCAACATCGGAAACCAGTCGCCAGTTTTTTCCTGATTATGAACGTGATGCCTCCTACCTGATCGCCGATCGCCAAGGAAGCACCTTGCAGCTCACCCCACCGGCAGCCCCGGAAGCCAACCAGTTTTCCTTCATCATTCATGACCACCTGAATCCAGATGGCAGCCTGAATGGCACAGTCAACGCTTCCTGCCGAGGATTTGCCGATACGGTTATGCGCTCTCTACTCATGAGACGAAGCCGGGATGAACAACGGGATTTCCTTGAACAGCTGCTTTTACGGCGGCGACCAGGGATCCGGATAAACAAGCTCAGCTGGTCAGATCCTGTTGATCGCACTACCCTTTTCACCTTTTCGTGCACTTTCAGTCTTCCAGATGCAATCCGCTGGATTGACGAGCAAAAGGGAATCTTACTCCCACTTTCCAACATGGATAATCCTGGAATTATTGATCGCTGGATCCTGAAAAAGGCTGATATGACCAAGAGGAAATATCCCATAAGGTTAGGATACACCTATAATACCGTGGTGGAGGAACATCTGTCCGGGATCAAACAGCTGAACACAATAAGCTTTCCGGCCCGAACAAACATGGACAGCAGCCTCTTCACCTATCGGACAACCTATACACTGGAAAGACCAGATAAATTAATCATCAGGAACATGTTTTCACTGAAAAAACTGGAAATCCCGGCAACAGGGTATCACCAGCTGACCTTGCTGCAGCACGACAGGGAAAGCGAGGTATTATTACCCATCGTGATTGATAAAACTGCAAATCAATGACAAGAACATTACCTTAAACAAATTTAAAATCTGTCCCACTCAGACAAAAAACTCATAATCAAAACAAAAAGGAGCATTATGTTTAATTCCAACCAGAACCTTACCGATCAACTGAACGTAGACCGACAGAACCTCTACCGGGAGGAAACTTTTTCTGATTTACAGATGGCAACAATTAAGCGGCTGATTCCGGTAACCCCGGACGGCAATATGGATCAAACCCGGCCCATCATGTTTATCGGCCATACCCAGCTTATGACTCAAGCAGGAGTCCTGCCGGTACAATGCCCCATTAAAGCCAGCACCCTGAAAGAAGCCATGGATAAATTTCCCCAAGCCATCAATAACGCGGTTGAAAAAATGGTTGAAGAGGCAAAAGAGCTGCAAAGGCAACAAGCCTCCCGCATTGTGGTGCCAGGCGCCAGTAATGTCGGCAAAATCATTACCTAAAGTTCATCTGGAAACTGGCATTCCCAGCTAAATGCTTTCAACCATCAGCCATCAGCGTTCAAAAAAAAATATTTGTTTTCGAATGAAAATAAACTGAACCATAAGAAAAGACACGAAAAGGATAGCTGGTACAAAAAAAGGCAGCACCATTTTTACGGTGCTGCCTTGATATAGACGACTACAATCAGGTTACATTAACTGCAGCATTCGCTGCTGCTACCACATCCACCACAGGCACCAGCACCGGCCACTTGGATTCCGGAACTAATCTGGAAGCCAAAACCATTGAAATCAATCTTGATCGGAGTGGCTTTAGCCATAAACTCTTTATCAGCCAAGTACTCAAATCCGCTGATTTCGTAAATATTATCATTTGCTTTTTTTTCGTTATCGATGGCCATCGATATGGAAGGTCCGCTTCAGCCACCTTCCTGCAAAAATAACCGAATGGGCAACGGATCCTTGCCTTGAAAATAAGTTGCAATCTCTTTCTGTGCTGACTCACTAACTTCTAACATGAAAACCTCCTGTAATGATGATGGCCACGAAAAACTCTATCTTCTTTGTTATACCACAACCACGGTCATTGCAGCGTAGTGCAAATACGCCTCGCGACTCAGGTTTTGCACACCTCGAATATGAAGCTTTTACCGCACCATCTGTTTTGTGACTTTTTATGAAAGCATCAATGGTTACTTAACATGAAAAGCAATAATGTATTGATACATAAAGCCAATGTATGGATTTATATCGACATTGTCAATAGTAAAATCTTGATTATTTTGCTAAAGATTTCCGTCAGGGAGTTACCATGACCTTTAAACGGTATTTCAAGTCAATTTTTTATCCATTAGTCCTGATTCAAATGCTCTCGCTTCTACTGGGATTATCCTCCTGCTCCCACAATCTCATCCGACCGTCTGAAACACACATAACTGCCGATGCATTGAATCTGTTGATCAATAAGGAGTATACCATTAACCAGGATGGTAGTTATAATCTCCACCTCCACCTTAGACGCAAGATTCTGACTTACAAGGGGAAAAAGGATTTTGCCGATTTCAAGTTCACCTACAATAACAGTTATCAGTCGGTAGAAGTTAATAAAGCCCAAACCACCACTCCGGATGGTTCAGTTATCGCCGCCAATGAAAAGGAATACCATGACATACAAGCACCCTGGACAGCCAATGCTTCGATCTATTCCCATAGCCGGCAGAAAGTCATCAACCTGCCCTCGGTCAGCGTTGGGGCAACCATTGAAATCGACATAACCCTTCATTCACAACTGGGCTTCTGGGCCAGTGAAATCTTTCGACTAACCAACCCCATCAGCCAGAAAATTGTTTCCATTAAGGTTCCCAGAGGTACTGAATTAAGTTTTTACCGACCACCATGGATGACCCCAGCCCAAGTGCGGCAGAACCAGGAAGATACCATCTATCTTTGGCAGGTCAAAGATATTCCCGCATTAACCTCTGAGCAAATGATGCCAACGGATGAAAATATGGGGGCATGCCTTCTGGTTTCAACCTTTACGGATTGGCAGCAGGTTGCCACCTGGTATCGCCACCACCTCCTACAACCTGGGAACAATCAGAAACCTCTTACCGTTGAATTTCTCCAACAAGCGGAACTGAATCTATCATCAATAGACAAACTCTATGAATCACTGATGCGGCGGACCACTCCCCACCCGATTGATTTCCTCTCTACCAGCCTGGAGCCGCAAAAGCCGGAAACCACCATAACCAAAGGACATGGCACCCCGGCAGACCTGGCACTGGCCTTTTATCAACTCATCAAACAGCAACAACTTCCTGTACGACTGCTCTTTGTCAACACCCATGACGTTGTGATGAAGGAATTCAACCGCAATCCTTCCCCTGAATTATTAACCAATCCGATTGTCCGCTGTGGCCGGCGGGATTATTCTTTCCAAGAGCAGGAACTACCTCCAGGATTCACCGGTTACGAAGGTCAACTGGCTTTGGATCTGGCTGACGGCACACTAAAACCCATCATAACTTCCTTTCCCAACCGGAGATCCAGCAAAGTCAGCCTGCAACCAAACGGACAGGGTGTGCTTGAGGGAAATCTGCACACGGTTTTAACCGGACAACCGGCCATCGCAATCAGAAGCCGATTGCGTTATCTCACCCCAGAAGAATTGCAGGTGGCAATAGCCCAGCTTCTGCATGCCATCGACCCATTAGCCACTATAAACAGTCCCCTAACTACCACCGGCATCGACGATCTCGGGCAACCAGTCACCATAGCTTTCAGCTTTACAATCCCAAGGGAGCTGCCTTTTGCCGGCGGCTATTATTTTTTTTATCTTCCCCTGCCAGCACTTCCGGATGAGTATATCACCTGCCGTGAAAACCGCCGCAACCCACTGCTAATCGAAAATAATTTTATCGATGATATCAAGTTAAGTATAATCCTACCAAAAAACAATACTTTCACTTCTCTCCCAGCCACCAACAATGGCCAACTGCCTAATATTTCATGGAAATCTAGCAGCCAGATTACGGACGGCACCTCCCTAGCATGGACCAGAACCATTAAGCTGAACCGGGGAATCATTCCTGCTGATGAAAGCTACCAACAATTCCGAAAGGAAATGATCAAGTTCTACAAACCGGAAAGCCGCATGGTCATTATCAAACCAGCGCCCTGACTCATTGGGTGTTAAAAGTCAGGTGATCTCCCTCAACTTTAACCGACAAGTGATCACCCTGTTTGATATTGCCCTTCATCAATTCATAAGCCAACGGGGTTTCCAGGTAACGCTGGATGCTACGTTTCAGCGGCCTGGCACCATACGCCGGATCATAACCAGTTTCAGCCAGAAAATTTTCGGCTTCCGAAGTCAAACTCAGGGTAATTTCCTGTTCAACCAGTCTCGCCAGCAAACGCTTAAGCTGAATTCCCACAATCTGCCGCAAATCATCCCGGCCCAGGGGATGGAAAACCACCACATCATCCACCCGGTTGAGAAATTCCGGCTTGAATTGGGCCCGCAGGGCGGCCAATACCAACTCCTTCATCTGCCCATATTGCTCTTCTCGACCCTGAAAATCAAGAATATGCTGACTGCCTATATTTGAGGTCATAATCACCACCGTGTTCTTGAAATCGATAGTCCGCCCATGGGAATCAGTCAGCCTGCCATCATCAAGAATTTGCAGGAGGATATTAAAAACATCATGGTGAGCCTTTTCAATTTCATCAAACAACAAAACGGAATACGGACGGCGACGCACCGCCTCGGTCAGCTGTCCCCCCTGATCAAAACCCACATACCCCGGGGGAGCACCAATCAAACGGGATACCGCATGTTTTTCCATATATTCGGACATATCAATCCGGGTCATATTATTTTCATCATCAAACAAAAATTCGGCCAGGGCCCGGGCCAACTCTGTTTTCCCCACCCCGGTAGGTCCTAGAAAGATAAAACTGCCAATGGGACGATTAGGATCCTTTATCCCGGCACGAGCACGAATAACCGCATCGGCCACCGCCTGTACCGCCTCATCCTGACCAACCACCCGTTTATGCAGGTGTTCAGCAAGGTGAACAAGCTTTTCCCGTTCACCCTCCATCAACCGGCTCACCGGGATACCGGTCCAGCGGCTGATAATACCTGCCACGTCCTCTTCATCCACTTCTTCCTTCAGCAGACGGTTCTTTCCTGCTTGGTCAGCCAGTTGTTTTTCAGCTTCCTGCTTTTCATCCTCCAGTTTTGCCAGCACTCCATATTTCAACTCAGCCGCTTTGTTCAAATCATATTCCCGTTCAGCTTTTTCTATCTCCAGGCGGGTTTCTTCAATCTTGCGGCTGAAAGCTTGCAAATGGCTGATTTGCTCTTTTTCAATCTGCCATTGGGCCAAAAGAGCTTGGCTGTTCTCTTTCAAATCTGCAAGCTCTTTTTCCAACACCTCCAGACGTTTCTGTGAAGCTTCATCCTTCTCTTTTTTCAGGGCTTCCCGCTCAATTTCCAGCTGCATGATTTTGCGGGTCACCTCATCCAATTCCGCCGGCATACTGTCAATTTCCGTCCGCAATTTAGCCGCTGCCTCATCGATAAGGTCAATGGCTTTATCCGGCAGAAACCGGTCATTAATATAACGATGGGACAAAACAGCTGCCGACACCAGGGCCGCATCCGTAATCCGGACTCCATGGTGAATTTCATAGCGTTCCTTCAACCCACGGAGGATGGAGATGGTATCGGCTACCGAAGGCTGATCAACCATAACCGGCTGAAAACGCCGCTCCAATGCCGCGTCTTTTTCCACGTGCTGGCGATATTCATTCAGTGTGGTCGCCCCAATGCAATGAAGTTCGCCGCGGGCAAGCATGGGTTTCAGCATATTGCCGGCATCCATAGAGCCTTCGGCTTTACCAGCACCGACCACCATGTGCATTTCATCAATAAAGAGGATGATTTTTCCGTTGGAATCCTGTACTTCTTTGAGGACGGCTTTCAAGCGTTCTTCAAATTCGCCCCGGAACTTAGCCCCGGCAATCAATGCTCCCATATCCAGAGAAATAAGTTTTTTCCCTTTCAGGCTTTCCGGTACATCCTCACGGATAATACGCTGAGCCAGGCCTTCGACGATAGCGGTTTTTCCAACCCCTGGTTCACCAATCAAGACAGGATTATTCTTTGTTCGGCGGGAAATGACCTGGATCACCCGCCGGATTTCTTCATCCCGACCAATAACCGGATCAAGCTTCCCCTGACTTGCCGCCCGGGTCAAATCAAGACCATATTTCTCCAACGCCTGGTAGGTATCCTCCGGATTCTGCGATGTAACCCGCTGGCTACCACGGACTTCTGACAAGGTGTGCAAAACTTTCTCTTTTGTCAGGCCATAACCAGCAAATATCTTTGCCAGAGGATCTGAGGTATCCTTAAGCAGACTAAGCAACAGATGTTCGACACTGATATATTCATCTTTAAGGTAAGCAGCCTCATCCTGAGCACCGAGAAGTAATTTGTTTAAACGATTCGTCACGTAAACATTGCCGGAAGTGGTTCCCGTGCCAGTCACGGCCGGCATGGCATCCAAACGTTTGCCCACTTCCTTTTCAAGGGTCCCAGGCACCACCCCAACTTTTTCTATCACCTTGGGGATCAGACCATTCTCCTGCTGCAGCAAAGCCATCATCAGATGTTCGGCATCTACCTGCTGATGATTGCGACGCATGGCCAGGTTCTGGGCTTCCATCATCGCTTCCTGGGCTTTCTGGGTAAATTTATTCATATCCATGATAGTTAATTTCTCCTTAACTTTCTGACTTGCATTGCCAGAGATACATTACAGGATGTTCGGGCTTGGCTCATAGCCGTGTCTGCCCAGCCTGCCGGCAGGCTGGGCTGTTTTTAGAGCAACTCAGAAAGTTGAGTTTCTCCTTATAAAACGGCATGAAGAAGGGGGCACAAATGCCCCCAAAGCTTCAGAAAGAACGTGTCCGATATGCCAAAAAAAAGTTTACTTGACTTTGATATCAACCTTCTTTGGTTTTACTTCCTCTTTCTTCGGCAGGGTAATTTTTAAAACACCCTTATCGTAAGCCGCTTTAATATCATCCTGATCAACAGTGGTGGGCAGATCGAAAGATCGCATGAAAGATCCATAGAAGCGTTCAACCCGATGATAATTCTCCTTTTTTTCCTCCTGCTCAAGTTTGCGCTCACCTTTAATGGTCAAGGTTCCATCTTCAATATTCACCTGGATATCCTTTTCATCCACCTCCGGCAGTTCGGCTTTAATAACTATCGCCTGTCCATCCTCATAGATATCAACCAATGGCTGCCATGAGGGTACGGATAGTCCTTTTTCATCCGTGCGATGCAAACTATCTTCAAACAAACGGTTAATCTGATCCTGAATAGTCATTAAATCGCGAAACGGTGTCCATTTTACCAGTGCCATAACTTTACCCTCCTTATAAAATTAATTAATTGATACCAGCATCTTCTCAGTTTCCATCCAGAACCAGCTATTTCCGGATAAACACTACTCAGATGCCATCCCCCCCCCCGTAATTTCACTGAGACAAAATCAATCACCAGCCGCAGTTACCGGGATACTTCTGGCCGGGGCAGAATCCCTTTTAGGGATGGAGATCTCCAGGATTCCATCATCATATCGCGCGGTAATAGCATTGGAATCTGCCCGCTCAGGGATTTTAAACTGCCGCTTGAAAAAACCATGGTAACTTTCCACTATTTCCAGTCGCTCTCCCTGCTCCAAAGCCGGAAAACGTCGCTCACCGGAAACAGTCAACACACGACCATCCATCTCTACTGACACCTGATCGGGCTCAACACCAGGAAGCATACACAACACACGAAAACCCTGATTCCCTTCGATGATATCTACATGAAGGATAAATTCCGACTGTCCGCCACTCTGTCGTTGCCCGGTTTTTAAATTCTGCCATTTTTCCATCATAGCTCCACCTGCCTAGAACCAAGTACATTCATAGTTGAAAAGCTTCATCAACAAAGAATCGACTAAAAGATCACTATAGTAACGGGATTTTCCTTTATCACACTATTTAAATAATAATAATGATTTTCTGATTGTCAAGGGAAGAAAAAGTTTTTTTGAAACAGAAAAGGGGGTAAATTATACTACGAAGAGTTTATGGATGATATTGCTGGCTGGCTCGGTAGATCATCGCCAGGATATCGGCAACAACCTGGTAGAGCTCCGCAGGAATTTCCTGATTAATTTCCAGTTTCATCAGCACCTGCAGCAGCTCGGGATTTTCCTGCAGAGGGATGCCATGGCGTTTGGCCGTTTCAATGATCTTCTCAGCCACTACGCCAGAGCCCTTGGCGACCACGGCCGGGGCTTTCTGCTTCCCCTGTTCATAGCGTAATGCCGCCGCCATCAGTTTTTTTCGTGATGGTTGTTTTTCCAAAATATCAGTCACCACAGCCCTCGTTTGTTATCAAATTATCAACTCAAGACAATACATAATAACAATCCGGTTTTTAAAACAAAAAACCCTTTCCATCAAACCTACCTACTGCCAGGGTTTCCTCTACCATCTGCCCATTGGTTTCCCCGGGCTCATTCCGCTTGAAGACTGCCAGGATCTGGTTGTAGATGAGCTGATGACGCCAGGTAAACCAGCTGAGCACCATTTTCTCCTGCAGATTTTTACCGGCAATGGCAAGATTATCTTTGAATGACTGATTGGAGTGAGTGGCCTTAAGATGGAGGAAACATCGCTTGTAGGTGACACCAACAAATTCCCGGTGAAAACGTATCTTCTCAACCGGGGTCAAACCATCATAAAAGGTTCGATAGGAAGTTGAATTATATTGTGACGGAAAATATAGAGCCATTAACCATAGTCACCGCGGACATATTTTTCAATTTCAACCCGTGCCATAACTACTGAATCTCTCATGAGCTTATACAAATTATCAGAAGATGTCAAATCTGACATATAACCCAACATATCGCGTGACACTTTTTCCATATCTTCAATCAATTTTTTCCCATCATAAGGAGTAGTTTCGACCTGTTTCAATTTCTGGTAATAATCATCCATAATGGCAATCAACCGATCTGTATCAACTATCCCTTTTTCACGCAAGTTAATTCCTTGGGAAGGATCAGGAAAATCCTCAATTTCATAAACCGGAAAAGGAGCATGGGGAGATGAAACCGCTGAAGTTGATTGGCCAGGATATTCTTGCCCGGCAATCCGGTTCCGCAGCAACTCCTGAAAATTCCCCACGGGAACCTTAGTCCCCGAAATCTGGCGGTTCTTCTCTTGGGCTGTTGTTGCTGAAACCGCAGAGGAATCAGTTATTTTGATGCCCATCAAATACCTCCCTGATGCTTGTAAACAATGTATTCAAAGGAATCGTCTGTTGCACCTTTGTCTTCATATTTCTCAAGATAGCCACCCCCTGTTCGATCTCCTGATCACCAACAATAAGGGTATACGCAACATTGTTTCTATCGGCTTTTTTCATCAAATTCTTTAGGCTTTTCTGCCGACAATTCAATACCGCAGCGACACCTGCCTGGTTTAATTTATGCATCAACGGATAGAGCATATTAACGGCCGATTCTCCAAGGGCTGCCAGAGAGATAAACGGATCAGAGAGTGGAACTGACGCGCTGTCCACCAACATCACCAACCTTTCCATTCCAATGGCAAAACCAATGGCCGGTGTCGATTTTCCACCCAACTCTTCCACCAGCCGATCATAACGTCCGCCGGCAGCCACTGCATTCTGGGCACCCAAGTCTCCGGCAATAAATTCAAAGGTTGTCCGGGTGTAATAGTCCAATCCCCTGACCATGAACGGGTTGACATGATAATCAATCTCGGCTTCATCCAGCAACCTAATAACACCATTAAAATGATCCTGGCAGTCAGCACCCAGATAATCAAGTATTTTCGGGGCCTCAGCAACCACGGTGCGGCAATCAGGCCGCTTGCAATCCAAAACCCGCAAAGGATTTCTTTGCATCCGCCGCTGGCAGTCACCACACAGATGTTCGCCATGCTGTTGGAGAAAATCCTGCAAAGCCTGGCGATATAATGGACGGCAATGCTCACAGCCCAGTGAATTAAGGTTCAATTTTGCCGAGCCTACCCCTAATACATGAAAATATCGTGCCAACATAATAAGAATTTCGGCATCCTGATGATAATCATCCTCGCCAAAAACTTCCGCTCCCAATTGATAGAATTGACGATACCGCCCTTTTTGCGGCCTTTCATAACGAAACATGGGGCCAAGATAGTATAATTTATTAATGTTTCCAGCCGCTGCCATTCCATGTTGAATGAAAGCCCTGACCACAGAAGCGGTCCCTTCAGGGCGCAAAGTAAGACTTCTGTTTGAACGATCATGAAACGTATACATCTCTTTCTCAACAATATCTGTATCATCGCCAATACTGCGGGAAAATAGCTCAGTATACTCCAGCAATGGCAGACGAATCTCCCCATAATTATATGAGGATAGGAGCTGCTGGAATACATTTTCCACCCATTGCCATGTATTCGTTTCCGCTGGCAGAATATCATTAAAACCTTTTATAGCTTGAAGACCCACTATCTATCTCCCCTATTTAGTTTCCATCCGGAAACTGGTGTTTCCGGATGGAAACTAGTTATATTATCTATCAACCTAGAAATTTAGCCGAAAGATACCGCAGCCAGATGCAATAAGCAATAGGAAATTTTTACCCAGTGGGCAGCCGTTTTCACCTTGAAGATACCACAAAAACAGCTGTCAACTTTCATTGTTGATAATCATATGTCCATCGGGAAAAATATCCAGATGAAGAAATCCATCATTCCTGGTTTCCCAGAAGATAAAATCTGTCAATCGCTTCTTTCCTGTCCCAACTGCATCACATCGTGGGCCGATGACAATCTGAGGTAATTTTGCTAAACCAGGGACCGGAAACGCAGCCGATTCTGTCAGCGGCCTGATGCAGATCAAGGCTTCAAGTTGTTCCAACTCCAAAGCATGGGTTGACAACCACTCCCTGCCCCCCGACTCTGTTCCTCCCCAAAGTATAATCCTGGCTTGTCCAAAAATAATATTCAGGGATAAGGACATTTCCTGCAAAAATTTTTTCCATGGCTTAATCGGCCGAATATCATTGGCAACCGGGTTAATTGCCGTTATTTCGAGCTGATCAAAATAGCGGGGGCGACTAAGATCAGTGAGTTTTCGCCATCTGACACCATGGAGTCTGGTCCATTGATAAAATTGGCGAAAAGGAGGATAGCCAGTCCACAAGCCATTGTACCATATTTCCCGAATATCGAAATTCTGGACCATATAATCCAGACCAGCTACTGACCCATTCTGGGGTTTGGTTAGAATCAGTGCCCTAATTTGACTGATTTTTTCTGACCAGCAGTAGGGAGCAATAACCTGTCTGGCCATGGAAAAGCGACTTTGGGAAAAACCACCACCATTAAGCATGACAACATCACCGCCAGGCATTTCCATGATGGCCGACTGAGTATTTCCACCGACAAAACAGTTGATGCTCAGATAATTCCGATGTTCACGGCAATCCTGCCAATAAATCCAGTCACCCACAGACAGAATCAGAATCAATAGCAGGCCAATAACCGGCAATGATTTTCTCCGGCTGATTATGGCCGTACCGAGCAGCAGCCAGAATCCATAGAAAAGGATCATTTCCAGGCCTGACAGAGCAGGATAGTACCAGCGAAATTTCGGCAGTAGCCCATGAAGCCACTGGAAACTTGTTATGATTATGCCCATCAGCCAGGACAGCAGCTGAATACACGCAAATCCGATACCAGGAACCGGCAAAACCAGCAGGGTAAGAATCCCAAAGGGCAGAACAATGAGGGAAAATAAGGGAACCAGAAACAGGTTGCTAAGCAAGGAAAAAGGAGTCAGATAATGAAAGCGGTTAAGCAGCAGGGGCATGGTTGCCAACCAGGCTGCAGTCCCGATAAGCATGGCTATAAGCCCCCGATAAAGTAGAGTACGTAACCATTTATGACTTGCATCCATACCAGGCAGAATAGAGGATTTCAGCCCTGACATAATCCTTTGAAAACCACCAACCGCTAGCAGAATAGCGGCAACAGCAGCAACAGACAACTGAAATGACAACTGGAACAGTGACTGAGGCCAAATAATCAGAATAACGATGATTGCCATCATTAAGGCCGAAAACGGATCCTCAGCCATATCAAGCATAATGGCCAGGAGGAAAATACTGGCCATGATTCCAGCTCGCACCGCCGGCAGGTGCATCCCGGTCATGAGCACATAAAGCCAGCCGGACAACAAGGCAATGACAGCAGCAGATTTTCGTGGCCCGGCAATAAAAAAATGGGGAATCAGCCAATTCAGCAGCCATATGGTGAAGAAAAAAATGACTGAAACAACTATCCCAACATGGAGGCCCGATATGGCAAACAGATGATAGATACCGAAATCAAGAAAGAGATCTTTCATCTCCGGCGACAGGGAATCCCTGGTACCCAACAGGAAAGCCTTCAGGATACCGGCAATATTCTCTGTTTGGATTTTTTCATGAATTTTCCCATACAACCAGCGCCGCAGTTCATCTATGGGCCTCATGATAAAGAAACGATGTTGACTGGAATCAATAGCCAGATTATCCCATTTCCCTACTTCGGCAAAAAAGCGGCTGTCACTGACCATCCACCGATAACGCCGAGAGGCAAGAAATGGATGTTTCGGCGATCGATAACCCCGAACCTTTGCTTTGACTGTAATCCGGTCACCAATCAAAGGCAAACGATGATTATTATAGGGAGTGGGCGGCAAACGCAGAGATAAACGCGTTCCCAGCGTCAGGGATGAAATAGCAGACTGACCATCAATAACCAGATCCAACACAATTGGCAGAGACCAGGAATCGTAAAATCCCTCCGGGAAACCAACCACCGTTGCCGTAAATAGCTGCTGCTGGTGTGGAAATCTAGGATTAGCTGCGACTGAATTAAATTCCTTGATCCGTCCATTAACCCGAATAAAAACCAGGAAAGAAAGCAGCAATGAAACAATCAGGAAAATGATGATCAAAGATATTCGGGGAATTCCCAGGGGATTCTCATGACGGTCAATGGCATAATAGCCCCAAGCCAGCAGGAGTGAAAGAGGGATGAAAATCCATGGGCAGGGCATAAAAACCGGCCAGACTACAGCTGCCAGCACCAACACAAACACCAGGCATATGGGACGGCAGATACAAGCCTTCACCGGATAGGTATCGCTTTCCGGTTCGATAATTGATAGGATATATCAAGGCGTGGAGATAATGGCATCCAACTGTTCTACCAGCTTTTCAGCATCAGGGGTTAATTTTTTGGGGATATTCACTACAATTTCAATAATCTCATCACCATAGTTTTCCGTTTTATTTTTTTTCACCCCTTTTGCCTGCAAACGAAATCTCTGACCAGGCTGAGTGCCTGGAGGAAGGTTCAAAACCGCCTTACCATCAAAAGTAGGCACATCAACCCGACCGCCAAGGATAGCTGTGGTTAGCGGAACAGTCACCTTACAGTGGAGGTTATGACCTTTCACGGTAAACGTTTCATCAGGCTGAACTTTCACCTGCAGCAGCAGATCGCCAGCCGACCCTCCATGAACGCCCGGCTGACCTTTTCCTTTAACCCGCAATTTCGAATTATTATTGGTTCCGGGCGGGATTCTGACCATTACCTTCCGGTGGTTAATCTGCAGCCGCAACTCGGTTCCCAGAACCGCTTCAGCGAAGGAAATCTCAACCGCATAAGAAATATTCTCACCTTTTCGCGGCCTTACCTGCTGCTGATATCCAGCAGAACCGCTGAAAAGATCAGAAAAAATATCAGACGGATTACCACCAGAAGTAAAAGTCCGACTCCTCCCTCCAGCCGTTCTACCTCCAAAAAGATCATTCAAATCAGAACCATAAGATCCGGCACCAGGATGACTATGAAAACCACCGCCCGGTTGCTGAAAAGTTTCCCCATAGGCATCATATTCTTTACGTTTTTTTGCATCACTGAGGACTTCATAGGCCTCACTAATCTCTTTAAACTTCTTTTCAGCAGCTGCATTATCCGGATTCATATCGGGGTGATACTTCCGAGCCAATTTGCGAAATTTCTTTTTAATTTCTTCTTCAGAAGCTTTTTTGTCCACCCCGAGAACAGCATAATAATCTTTTCCAGCCACGAGACCTTCCTTTCCCAAGCTATCTTACCCACCAGGCATCAAACTAAATCCTCAATTAAGCGATTAGCTTTTAGCAGTTAGCTATTAGTTTAATGATTACAGGATGTTCGGGCTTGGTTCATAGCCGTGTCTGCCCAGCCTGCCGGCAGGCACGGCGACAGGCAGGCGGTTTTGGCCGCCAAACGGATCACCAAAACTAAGACACCCGACTATCGATAATATAATCTTCATCCCGAAATTTGTAAAGAAGTGGATCAAAAAAATAAGGCGGGTAAAACCCGCCTTACAATTGAAAACAACATTGGAAAAGTAACTGGCAAAATCTACTTGCCTGCCTTTTCATCAAGGGCATCCTTGCGGGAAAGCTTAATTTTCCCCTGGCGGTCAACTTCCAGGACTTTAACCAAAACCTCATCACCCTCTTTAAGAACATCTCTGACATTGCGAACCCGTTCATGGGCAAGCTGTGATATATGCACCAAACCATCTGTCCCTGGAAATATTTCCACAAAGGCACCAAAGTCCATGATTTTCTGAACTTTACCCAGATATATCTTGCCAACTTCAGCTTCCTGGGTCAAATCGCGAATCATGGCAATAGCCATATCGGCAGCATCTTCATCAGCAGAGGCAATTTTTATTTCACCACTATCCTCAATATCAATTTTGGCCCCGGTTTTTTCAACAATGGCCCGGATATTTTTTCCGCCCGGCCCAATAACATCACGAATTTTATCCTGGTGAACAGTAATAGTAATAATCCTGGGGGCATAGGTAGAAATTTCTTCCCGTGATTTATCCAGACATTTTTCCATAATCCCCAGGATGGTCAACCGACCTTCCCGGGCTTGATCCAGGGCTTTCCTCATAATTTCCTGGCTGATCCCGGTAATTTTGATATCCATCTGGATAGCAGTAATACCTTCCCGGGTTCCGGTCACCTTGAAATCCATATCACCGACGTGGTCTTCATCACCCAGAATATCGCTAAGCACGATAAAATCATCACCCTCTTTGACCAACCCCATGGCAATGCCGGCTACTGGAGATTTGATCGGCACACCACCATCCATCAATGCCAGCGAGCCACCACAAACCGTAGCCATGGAAGATGAGCCATTGGACTCAAGAATATCTGAAACCACCCGGATGGTATAGGGAAACTCTTCAGCACTGGGCAACACCGGCGTCAGAGCCCGTTCAGCCAGGGTTCCATGACCAATTTCACGCCGTCCCGGTCCCCGGAGAAAACGAGCTTCACCAACACTGTATGGAGGGAAGTTATAATGGAGCATAAACCGTTTAAAACTTTCCCCTAGCAGGGAATCAATCCGCTGTTCATCCGATGAAGTCCCTAAAGTACCAGTCACCAAGGCTTGGGTTTCACCTCTGGTAAACAGAGCTGACCCATGAACCCGGGGCAACAGACCAGCTTCACAGGTTATCTGCCTGACTTCATCAACTGCACGCCCCCCAATCCTGACCCTTTGTTGAGAAATCTGCTGCCGGATAACCATTGACAACTGTTTTTCAAATACTGCACCAAGATCATCGGCCGAAACATCCTGGCTTTCCAGCTGCCGGGAAATCTCGGCTTTTAAATCATTGAAATAATCACGCCTTTCCAGTTTATCACTAACGGCCAGCCCTTCGACAAAGCGCGTGCCGAATTCCTCCACCACCACGGCAGTCAACTGCTCATCAAGCTGTGGAGTAACGACTACCCGCTTTTGCTTACCAACGCGTTTGGCCAAATCTTCCTGCGCCTGCAGCAAAGGCTGAGCGGCCTGATGCCCAAACTTTAGGGCCTCAACAATAACATCTTCCGGCAATTCCCGGGCACCACCCTCAACCATAACCACGGCCTCGAAGCTACAGGCCATCACTATATCAAGGTCACTGTTCTCCATCTCATCCTGAGGTGGGTTAATCACCAACTTTCCATCAATACGTCCAACCCGGACCCCGGCAATGGGGCCGGTAAAGGGAATATCAGAAATCATCAATGCCGCCGAGGCTCCAGTCAAGGCCAGGAGCGCCGCATCATTCTTTCCATCTACTGAAAGAACCGTAGCAACCACCTGCGTTTCGCAAGTAAAGCCTTTGGGAAATAACGGCCGAATAGGTCTATCGATAAGCCGTGATGTTAGGGTTTCACGATCTGTAGGACGACCCTCCCGCTTAAAAAAACCGCCGGGGATTTTACCGGCAGCATAAGTCTTTTCACGATAATCAACGGTGAGCGGAAAAAAATCTATCCCCTCCCGCCCTTTTTGAGCGGCAACAGCAGTCACCAGAACCATGGTATCACCCGACTGCATCAATACCGCACCACTGGCCTGTTTAGCCATTTTTCCTGTTTCCAGGCTGATATTACATTCTTCAACTTCCATCTTACAGTAACGGGACATATATTTTCCTATGTTTTTTAGTTATGCTTTTATCTAAACTAACCTTGGGATCAGTAATTCTCACCTGATAACAGGAAATTATTTTACCGACGCAATCCCAGTGTGCTAATCACGGTTTTATAACGTTGAAATTCCTTCTTCTTCAGATAGTCAAGTAACCGACGGCGCTGGCCAACCAGTTTCAAAAGCCCCCGGCGTGAATGGAAATCTTTTTTATGAATTTTGAAGTGCTCAGTTAAATACGTTATCCGTGCACTTAACAAAGCAATCTGGACTTCCGGCGAGCCGGTATCGCTGTCGTGAATTTGAAATTTTTCGATTACGGTTTTCTTTTTTTCAGTTTCCAAAGCCATTGAATCTCTTCCTCCCACAGATAGTCAGACACTAGCCTAAAGCCACATAAATCACAACCTGCGAATATCACAGGACTTCCTGAATGTAAAGATTTTATTGCAAAAACACCCTCTTCATCCGTAACTGAGCGTAACGGTTTTCCAATACCAAGCAGGCAATCGCCAACAGATTACCCAAAGAATCTATCAGCTTATATTCAGTCCCTGGTGGCTGGGTCAACGATTGCACCATCCGCTGCTCCGGCAACGCCGATCCCGTCCGGATCAAGGCTATAAGCTCATCATCCTCAATAGTCAGCGCTGGCATCCTGGACAAGACTTTTGCCATGGAAATAACATTGGAGAAATCACCTTGACCAGCCGCCGCTTTCAGTTGCTCCAACCCAACCGCATCCGCCAGCAGAAAAGAGCCACTTCTTTCCCTGACCAAACGGGTCAACATGGCACCGCAGCCTAACTGCAAACCAATATCATGAACTAAAGAACGAACATAAGTACCTCGCGAGCAACAGACCCGAAAGGTAGCTTTCGGTAATTTCAGTGAAAGCAACTCAAAAGAGTCAACCCTTATCTGCCGCGCCGGTGGAATCACCGGATTCCCACTGCGGGCCAGTGCATACAGTGGTTTTCCTTTATATTTCAAGGCTGAAAAAGTGGGGGGAACCTGGCTGATGGTACCGGTAAAATCAGCTAATACCGTTTCCATATCCAGTGGAGAAAATCTCATATTCCCTGTGAACTGGCGACGAATTGTCCCCTGGCGATCATAGGTATCCGTCTCGACCCCAAGGCACAATTCACCCGAGTAAACCTTGACTGACTCATCCAGATAGGGAATCAGTCTGGTAGCTTTTCCCAGCGCTATCGGCAAAACCCCGGTTGCCAATGGGTCCAAAGTTCCCGTGTGCCCGGCTTTGCGACAATCCAAAATCCGCTTTACACGACTGACAACAGCCTGGGAAGTCAGGCCAGCTGGTTTATCAATAATAATAAAACCATCCATCAGTTTTTCTCACCGGCAACCAGGGAAATACTTTCTGAACCCCGGCCATGAAGCAAATTATCAATTTTTCGAAAAACCAGCTGGATGATTTCATCAGCCGTCCCGGTCAGGTAGCAACCAGCCGCATTTTTATGTCCGCCACCACCAAATTCCTGAGTCAGCGAAGCCACATCTACTTTACCCCGGGAGCGAAAACTCAATTTATATGATTTTTCCGCATCCTGACGCAGGAGAAAGGCCACTTCAACCCCAGCAATGGAACGGGGATAATTGACCAGGCGATCCGTGTGTTCGGCATTGGTACCCGTCAAAGCATACATCTCCTGGGTAACCGTAACACAGGCTGCCTTCCCATCCGGCGTAATCTGCAACGTCTGTAGTACAGAGCCCAAAAGCTGTAGGCGAGTCGCTGGCTCACTTTCGTAGACCTGCTGAGCCACCATCCACGGATAAACACCACGATTGACCATTTCCCCGGCAATGGCAAAGGAACGGGGGGTGGAGTTAGCATAATGAAAAGAACCGGTATCAGTAATGATCCCCGTATAAATATTGATGGCCACCTCCCGGGAATAATCAGGATCCATCCGGAAAATCACCTCATACACCAGTTCAGCCGTTGCACTGGCCTTGGCATCAATCAGGTTTACCTGGGCAAAAAAATCATTGGTTACATGATGATCAATACAACCCATCTGCCGATAACCGGTAAACTCGGGCAGAACATCACCTGTACGGCTCAACTCACTACAGTCGAGCAGCAGCAGGAGATCAAAAATCTCATCTTCCGGTATCCGGGAAACAAAATTATCTGCCAAGGGCAGAAAAGTAAACATGTACGGAACCGGATCGCGGTCGTACAAAACCACCCTTTTCCCCAGCTTCTCCAGAGTCTCAGCCAGAGCCAAGGATGAGCCAATAGCATCACCATCGGGATTTACATGGGTGGCAATGAGAACCGTTTGTGCCGCAGAGCAGGCACTGATCATTTGTTTAATTTGATTGATATCAGCTGCCATCATTTATATCCCTATATCGATATTCTTAATCATCCAACCCTGCCAATAACTTGTCAATATAAAAACCACGATCTATGCTTTCATCATAACGAAAATTCAACTCAGGGATCCGCTTCAAATGAAGTCGCTTTCCCAACTCACGACGGATGAAACCGGCAGAACTCTGCAATCCAGCCAGGGTTTCCCGCTTTTCATCATCGGATCCATGCACGGTATAATACACCTCAGCTATGCGCATATCAGGGCTTACTGCCACATCAATAATGGTGACAAAAGATATCCGTGGGTCTCTAACTTCCTGCAACAACAGCATGGAAGAAATCTCTTTTCTCAGGGAATCAGCAACCCGACGACAGCGCATGGTTTGATTTCGCATAAAACGTACACCAGAGAATTACCTAAATTAAGCGATTAGCAGTTAGTCTTTAGCGTTTAGCTATGAAAAAGCAAGGCTTTGTGTTAAGTAAGAAGCAGCATCCAACAACCAACTGACCGCATATTATAGAAAAAGACCTGTAATCATTAAATTAATAGCTAACTGCTAAAAGCTAACCGCTCAATTCAGGAATTATTAACGTTCAGGAAATGAATCAGAAAAAATCATGATCTCCAAAGAAGAATCTCCGACCACCATCATTCCCGTAGATTCGATAAAATCGAGGATTTTATCCAAAGCCCGGTTAACCAACGCGTGATCACTACTGAGGACGGCAAAGCCCAAAACCGCTTGTTGCCAGTTATCCTGAAAACCAGTTTCAGCCACTGAAAGATTAAATTTATTCTTCAGCCGCTGGATAAGAGATTTCAGTACCCTTCTTTTACCCTTCAGAGAATGATTTTCGGGCAGAAACAGTTGAACCTGACAAACCCCAACATGCATGATAAACCACAACCACCATTAAAGGGTGGCAGCCACTTCTTCAGTTGTGAAGGCTTCAATCACATCGCCAATTTTCACATCATTATATTTTTCAATCCCGATACCACATTCATAGCCGGTCAAAACTTCCTTGACATCATCCTTAAACCGCTTCAAAGAGCTGATTTTTCCTTCATATGTTACCACATTATCCCGAAGCAATCGTACCCCGGCATTACGGTTGACCTTACCATCTATCACCCGACAGCCAGCGATAGTACCAACTTTACTGACCGCAAAGACCTCTTTAACCTCAGCCCGTCCAAGATAAACTTCCCTAATCTCCGGCTGCAGCAAGCCAACCATGGCTTTCTTCACATCATCAATTAAATCATAGATAATGGAATACAACCTGATATCCACATGCTCTTCTTCAGCCAGCCTCTGGGCTTTAATATCAGGACGAACGTTAAAACCGATAATAATAGCCTTGGAAGCAGAAGCAAGCATGATATCCGCTTCTTTGATCCCGCCAACCGCCATATGAATAACGTCAACCTTCACCTTTTCAGTGGATATTTTTTTAAGCGCTTCAGCCACGGCCTCCGCAGAACCATGGACATCGGCCTTGACAATAATATTCAGCTTTTCTACTTCACCTTCCTGAATCTGGTCAAAAAGATCTTCAAGGGAAATCTTACTGGTCTTGGAAATCTCCCTTTCCCGGAATTGGTGCTGACGGTGGTCGGACAGTTCCTTGGCTATCTTTTCCGATTTCACCACATTAAAATCATCACCGGCAGCCGGAATTCCGGAAAGACCCAGGACCTCAACCGGCATCGAGGGACCAGCACTTTCAACCGGTTTCCCATGATCATCAATCAAAGCTCTGACCCGGCCACTATATAAACCGGCAACCACAAAGTCTCCCCGCTTAACCGTACCTTCTTTCACCAGTACCGTAGCCAGCGGTCCCTTCCCCCGGTCCAGCCGGGACTCAATAATAACCCCTTTTCCAGGTTTATTCGGGTTGGCCTTAATTTCCATCATCTCGGCCTGAAGCAGAATCATTTCCAGTAACGTATCGACATTAGTGCGTTCCTTAGCCGAGACCTCGACAAAAATCGTATCACCGCCCCAATCTTCCGCAACTACCCCATGTTCGCTTAACTGCCGCTTCACTTCATCGGGACGAGCATCCGGCTTATCTATTTTATTAACCGCAACAGTGATGGGGACTTCAGCCGCCCGGGCATGATTAATAGATTCCACCGTCTGCGGCATAACACCGTCATCAGCGGCTACGACCAGAATGACGATATCGGTAATACCGGCACCACGGGAACGCATGGTAGTAAAGGCTTCATGACCGGGAGTATCAATAAAAGAAATAGTCCCTTTCGGCAAGGCCACGGAATAGGCGCCAATATGCTGAGTAATTCCACCGGCCTCCCCCTCCACCACCCTGGCTTCACGGATAGCATCCAGCAAAGAAGTTTTACCGTGATCAACATGCCCCATAACCGTAACCACAGGAGGGCGGGAAACTAATGATTCTTCCACATCCGGAGTTTCTTCCAGCACGGTTAATTCATCAAAAGCGACATTTTCTACCAAGTAACCATATTCAGCGGCAATAATAGTGGAGGTATCAATGTCAATCATCTGATTAATGGTCGCCATGACCCCGAGTTCCATTAATTTACGGATAATTTCAGAAGACTTCACTCCCAAATGTTTAGCCAGTTCGCTGGCTGAAATCACCTCGGTTATTTTCACTATCCGCTTAATTTCTTTCGGTGTCGTAATTTCAGTTTTATGTTCACCCCTCTTGGGAACTTTGGATTTTCTACCCTTTCCACGACGACCACGGGGAGCTTCGTTCCCCATCAGATCGAGATTTTTAATAACCGATTTTTTATGAAAACCTTTCTTCCGCAGACCCTCTTCCTTATGAACATCAGGTGCCACACCTTTCTTTTTACCCTTACGAC
The DNA here is from genome assembly GCA_964478545.1 of uncultured Thermodesulfobacteriota bacterium. Classification (GTDB taxonomy): domain Bacteria; phylum Desulfobacterota; class Anaeroferrophillalia; order Anaeroferrophillales; family Anaeroferrophillaceae; genus DQWO01. The sequence goes on along the minus strand of CAYZIS010000002.1, from coordinate 87,935 downwards.
CAGCCTTTTTCCCTTCAACCGGGAGTTCAGGTTGGCCTGTAGCTGGCCGACCGGCGGCGGCAGGCCGCTGACGGGAATCACCAGTAGCCTTTCCGGCCCCACCTCTTTTTTCCTCCTGAGTTGTCCCTTTCACCGGACGACCCAACTTTCTCAGAGCGACCTTACCGATCACCCTGGCTCCACGATGTTTAGCCTTTACCGTCTTCTCTTCCGAAACCGATGGCTTTTCTTCGGCAGCCGCCGAGATGCCCTCTTCTTCCACTGGCAGGGCGGCCCCTTCCATAACCTCACCCTCCACGGTTACGGTCGCTGATACTTCGGCTCCAGGCTCACGTCCCGTTTCAGGTTCAACCGCCACCTCTGCTTCAGTTTCAACAACAATGGCAACCTCTGGTGTTTCTTCCACTGAAGGTGTTTCTTCCACTGAAGGTGTTTCTTCAGTTTTCATTTCAGGGGAAACCTCAGCAACAGGGGTCTCCTCCACTACCGGCTTCACCTTCTTACGACGACGCCGAACAATACTGGAACCCAACCGTTTTTCAAGCACTCCGGGGCCCTGATTTTCACGGCAAAAAACCTTGACTTTCTCAACCTGGTCATAGCTCAAAGAACTGAACCTGCTATGAGACGAAATACCAAGATTAGCAAGGACATCCAGGAGTTCAGCATCCTTAAGATTCAGTTCTCTGGAAAGTTCATAAACTTTTAGCTTTATTTGTTCCCCTAAAATCAAAACCAGTCACCCCCTACACAACAAACTATGGAATCAATAAATTTCCTGACTCCGGCATCTCATCCCATTAAAAATCTATTCATTTTCAGCTTTTTTTGTTTTATTTTCACAACCAAATTACCGATGGCACAGTAAAAGCGTTATATTTGAGGCATGCAAAACCTCAGTCACAAGGCGTGCTTACAACACGTTGTCATGACAAAGGATACAGCATAACAAAGAAGATGGAGCTTTTACGAAGCCATCAAATATGGTCCTTAAGCTGTTTGACACTCTCGGGAACAATCTCCCTGAGGCGAAATTTGGTCGAATACTTTTTGGGTATCCGGATATATTTTTCTAAGCAGTTTCCCGTTCGACAGAGGTAAAAACCTCTACCGGATTTATCACCTTTGGCATCGTAAGACAGAAATCCTGCTTCATCAGAAACAAAGCGAAAGAGCTCTGCCTTCTTTGACCGATGTCGGCAAACAATACAGGTCCTCAGCGATACATGGCCTGTCATGGATCAATCAATAACATCATCATCTGCCTGAGGTTTCGCTTCATCAGCCTTTGGCTCAATATCATTGACAGAGCCCTCTGCATCCAAGATCCCCTCGTCCACAGCATCAACAGCTGCAGAGTCAATGACATCTGTCGGTTCCAACCCGGCTTCTGAATCAGCCGCACTGACTTCTTCTTCCTGTTCCTGTTTTTCCTGTTCCTCCCGCGCCTGCTCAGCTTCCGCTCTTAATTTTACTATGGCTTCAGCAGCACAGGAGACCAACTGTTCAGCATCAGGACCTTCAGTACCGATAATCTCCGCCAATTCATCAGGGGAAGCAGCCGCAATATCTTCCAGTTGCCGGTAACCATTATCATACAGAAGCTCCATGGAAACATTATCCAGACCTTCCACCTCATTCAGAGCTTCAAAAAGTCGTTCGAAATCATCAGCCACCCGCGAAGTGGATTTCACATCCAGCTTCCAGCCTGTCAGGCGACTCGCCAGCCGAACGTTCATGCCCCGACGGCCGATTGCCAGTGAAAGCTGATCATCCGGAACAATAATTTCCATGGCTCTGTTGTTTTCATCCAGAATAATTTTATTGATCTGGGCCGGAGACAAAGAATTGCATACATAACGAACTTCATCGGGATTCCAACGGATAATGTCGATTTTTTCCCCTTTAAGTTCCTGAACCACATTCTGAACCCGGGAGCCACGGACCCCAACGCAGGCACCTACAGGATCCACATCATGATCATTGGTATAAACGGCAACCTTTGCCCGTATTCCTGGTTCTCGAGCTGCTCCCTGGATGGTAATAATCCCCTCGTAAATTTCCGGGACTTCGGTCTCAAACAGTTTGATCAAAAATCCCGGATGGGTCCGGGAAAGAATAATCTGCGGCCCCTTGAGGGTCATTTTAACATCCAGGAGATAAACCCTAACCCGCTCACCCTGGCGAAAGGTTTCCCGGGGAATGGTCTCGGAACGGGGCAATATCGCCTCGGTCTTTCCCAGATTGATTACCAGGTTACCACGTTCTACTCGCTGGACTGTACCACTTATAACTTCGCCAATCCGCTCATGAAACTCTTCAAAAATACTTTCCCGCTCAGCTTCCCTGATCTTTTGCATGATAACCTGTTTGGCCGTCTGGGCAGCAATCCTGCCAAACTCGGAAGTATCCAGTTTTAAGCCCAGGCTATCTCCATATTCAGCTTCCGCATCAAATTCACGCGCTTCCTCCAGGGAAATCTCGGTATACGAATTTTCCGGGTGTTCAACCACTTCAACAAATTCAAAAAGTTCAATATCACCTGTTTCCTCATTAAACTGGGCCTCAATATCCCGACCTGGACCCAGTTTCTTCCGGGAAGCAGTAACCATCGCTGACTCGATAGCTTCCACCAGAATCTCTTTCGGGATCCCCTTTTCCTTACCGACCTGATCAAGAATAAAGTTCAAACTGGAAGACATACACCCGGCCCCCTACATCATATTTGTTCTATCTTTAAAATAAAGAGACATCATAAACCCGCAACCGTATTATACTGCCAGCTCATTTACCCGGTTCAGGAAATTCATATACTAGATTACATTTGGCAAAATTGGCCACATCCAGAGTATAGCAACCAGTATCAGTATCCAGGACAATAGAACCGTCTGATTCACTGTACTCTTGCAAAATACCACTGAAGCGCCGGCGGCCATCAACTAGCATCTTAGTTTTTATTCTAACCTTTTTACCGCAATGCGCAAGAAAATCTTTCGGCCGCTTTAAGGGCCGGTTAAGTCCTGGAGATGAAACTTCCAGCACATAGCGGAATGGAATAATATCCTCAACATCCAAAAGCGCCCCCAATTGACGGCTGACAGTAACACAGTCATCCAGAGTGACCCCGCCCTCAGACCTGTCAATATACAGCTGTAGGACTCCCCGACTGTCCAAAGCCAGGTATTCCATGTCTACCAATTCGAAGCCCAAAGATTCCAGCAGCTCTTCAGTATAAGAGCGAACGGTAACCAGCATTGAGCCTATCCTGTCCAGCGGAGCACCCATCAAATCAATAAAAACGTTATCAGCAGATGAAGAAATCAGACCTCGGCCGCCATTTAGTAAAAAAAAAGCGGGCTTTGCTAAGCCCACTTCCGAAAGAAACTGTCTATTTGAGCCAAATTATGACGCGGATTTAACATTATTTTTCCGTAAATGCAAGTTTTTTCTTCAAAAAAACGCCCTATCAGCGTATAAACCGGGGGAAATTGCCATCTTTCATCGAGGTGTTGCTTTGGAGAAACTAAAAGATTTTTTGCTGGCTATGTATTCAGCAATATTAGTCGGCATCCTTACTCTGTTTTGGACAACATCAGCCATTATCTGCAGCTTTATTCCGCCCTTAAAAGTTAAAGGCATCAACTTCTGCGCCCGCTACTGGGGTAAGACCGTTCTACGCGGCAGCGGCATCAAGATTAAAGTTATTGGGACTGAGAACTGCCAGCCTGGTAAAAATTATATGATCATTGCCAACCATCGAAGTTTTCTTGATATTTATGCCGTCCTGGCCGGCAGCGGCCTTAATTGCCGTATGGTAGCCAAACAGGAGCTGGCCAAGATTCCCCTATTTGGTATGATGCTGAGACGCAGCCACACCATTATCATTGACCGGAGCAACAGGAATCAAGCCATCAAAGCCATGAAAATCAAGGGGAAGGAGCTTACAGATTTTGGCATTACCATGGTGATTTTTGCTGAAGGGACCCGGGCCACGGGTGATAAGCTGCTGGGAGAATTCAAAAAAGGGGTCTTCATCTTGGCCGCGCAGTTGGGACTGTCGATCCTACCCATCACCATTATCGGCACAGACAAATTGCAACCCAAGGGCTCAATCGGCATTCATCCGGGAATCATTACGCTTAAGATAGACCCCCCACTTGAGATTCCAGAGTATAACCGCCCCAGTGATATCAGGCCGATAGCGGCCAAGACCCAGAAGATCATAGAAACTAACCTGCTGGCAGCCCGGGAAGGAAAATTTTAGGCTACCATTAACCGGGGGTGGTTTCGTTGTTTTTAGCACTCGATTACCGGAACGAGCAACGGCATTTCACGATAACACGGAATTAATCTCATTTATTGTTCAAACTTCCAGCCAACCTCATCACCTTCATGCTGGCTGTCTGTTCATTTCCTTGACCAATTCCTCGTAAAAATGAGATACCAAAATGTGAAGTTATTTTTGAAAGAGCCCTAAGCTTTCTCACTGGAAGTGCCTTATCAGCGGTGCGTTACGCTTGGTTCCATGGCTTTGGCCAATGGTCTGTACTGCAGACTGTAGAACATTTCGAGGTATCTTCTTGTCTCCATGCACTCCAGGTCAGAAACATAGCGCCAGAATCCATAGATCCGGGCAAAAGTCATCATCCGCTTGGCATACAATTTCCAGGTGTACTTTGCCTGAACCCTTGCCAAGCCACCGCCGGCAATCTTGTCCCAATATTCGGGTTCTTCCCTGCAACGGCTGAAAAAATTGGCCAGCATGTCGGAAATGGCGTCTTCATAATTCGGATTAATGTGGAACCCTGACCTGCCATGTTCGATTATTTCCATGGGGCCACCGAAACAGGTGGCAAAGGTCGGCAACCCGGAGCCCATGGCCTCAATGACCGTCAGACCGAAAGCCTCGAAGAGGGCGGGTTGAACAAAGGCGCCCCGAAGGTCCGCAACATAACGGTAGAGTTCGCCCACGACCTGCTTATCCAGGTACACCCCAAGCCAGCGGACATCCGAATCAAGATCATATTCATCGAAAAGCCGGTGCATAAGGTGTATCTGATCAATCTCCTCCGCGTCATGTGAGAGATCAGGGTTGATATGCCCGCCGATGACTACCAGGTTGGCCAGTTCGCGCAATTTCCGGTTCTTTCCGAACAGGCGCACCAGGCCGGTAAGGTTCTTGATCCGGTCAAGCCTGGCAATGGTCAGAAGGATGGGTTTGGTGGTGTCACTCAGGATGCCCCGGCTTTGGTCCGTCCGGTTGCCGCCGAAAAGCAGGTCTTCAATCTCCCGGTGCAAATGGCTGAGGCGTCGCGATGTCTCCCCGGCCGGGAAGTATACCTCTTGGTCCGCTCCCGGTGAGACAATATTGAATTTGGGGTCATAGACGTCAATTCCATGAATGACACGGTACAGCTCAGGCATGGTAAAGGTCATGTAGCTCTCGTACTGGCCGGGGTTATCCTCGGTGCCGGCAATTTCCTGGTAGGTGCTGGCAATGATGAAATCAGCGGCATTCATTGATACCAGGTCGGCGGTAAACTGGCAGGAAAAATGGTACTGATTTTCATTCTGCCGCCAGTACAGGTCCGAGTAGAGATATTTGGCTTTTTCCAGGGCATGGGCAATATTGCATTGCGTAACGCCGAGGTTATGCGACATGAGGCTGGCAACCAGGTTGCCGTCGGAGTAATTGCCGACGATCAGATCCGGCTTGCCGTTCAATTCAGCAATCAGCTCATCTGCTGCGGCCCGGGCAAAACGTTCGAGATAGGGCCAGACCTCGAAACGGGAAATCCAGTGGGGAATAATATCACCGTCTGGCGACCGGAATGGTACGCGAAGGATCGAGCTGTTCATCGTACCTGATATCCGCTCCATCCGTTGGTCGCAGGTTGTACCTTCCGCGTCAGGAATAAGCCGTGTGAGCACAATAATCTCCGGATCGATGTCCAGCCCCTGCTCATCAAGCCGGTCACGCATCTCCTGTTCCAGGGCTCTGACTTGGTCAAGGATATAGACGACCTGCCCGCCGGTATCCGGACGACCAAGTACATTCTCTTGGCCGAAGTAGCCGTGAGGAGAAATAATAGCGATAGAGAAGATCATGGGAATGCGGCCGAGAAAAATTTCCAGAGTGCCCGGGGAAGGCGCTTCAAGGATATCAAGCAGGATACCCATGGCATCTTTTATCCTGACGGCACATCGTCCCCATCCGGGTTCAAATCCGAGGTCCTGGAGATCTTTAGCAAGTTCTTCCCCGCTGGTTTTATCCTCTTTGTTCCCCAAAAAATGGATGGCGCTTCTTAAAGCACTGCGAAGCTGGTCCGTGTCTTGAATATCACGGTTCAGCATCAATTGCTGGCCACGATATTGATGGACCTGGAGAAACCTGAGAAGCCTGTTGTCCCCACTGTTCATGCCCTCAAAAAGGCCGCTGGACAACCGGCGATTGAGAAATTCGACGCCTTTCCCTATGGAGCCTTCTTCCTGCAGTTTGAAAAATTCATGGCAAAAAGGAGCAAAATCAATTTCCAAAGGCCAGGAATCGGCGGTTTCACCTGAGACAAGGCGCTCCTTGAACTGGAGAAAGTGATTGGGGTCTTTGATTTCCAATGCCAGGGTTTCCAGCTGAATCCGGATGTATATCCAACGGGCAACCCGTTTTCTCAGGGCAAAATAGATCCATGGCGATTGAATTGTCGCTTCCTGACACCATTGGATGATTGTTTTAAATGGCCCGGTAGTCAATATTTCAGAACCGTTTTCCTCTGTGACCTGATTGAAGGTGTCATTAATTTCAGTATGCAGGAGCAGTGGCTGTTCGCGGTTGCAGAGAGCTTGCAGGAAGCGCTGGGAGGCAGTCCGGTTTTCCCGGAGAAACAATTTGAGCTTGTCAATGGGATCGGATGATTTGGCAAAGTTCATGATACATTCCACGAAGTGGCGAAGGGAAGATAAAAACGGTTGTCCTCGGAAACCGCTCCTCGCAGGCCGACCACTGCGGATGCAAACTGTCGGGCGCGTTCAAGTATGGTTTCCATCGGCCAGCCATTCGTCAGTCCCAACAGAAGGACCGAAGAAAACGCGTCCCCCGCTCCGACCGTGTCGACGATAACGGTATCGGCCCGGGGTTCTGTGATAACAATGTCTCCGCCGCGGCTGAACGCCACCGCTCCTTTGCTGCCTCTGGTGATGAAAACAGCATCGAGGTTATAGCGCTCAAGCAGCTGTGAACAGCTTTTTTCGAGGTCTCCAGGGTCAAAAAACAGTTTTTTCAGTTCATCCTCATTCATTTTTACCCAGGTGGCATTTTCGATGAGCGAATGAACAAATTGAGAGTTCCACCATGGTTCTCGCAGATTGACATCAACAAAAACCGGGCAGGGATATTTATGTTTCAGGTCGTACAGCGTGTTACGGCTGACTTTTTCCCGCAGGGCAAGCGAACCGTGATAAAGAAAGGAGGCTTTATTATCCTTAATGCCGGTTTTAAGGGGAGAGATAAAGTCATAGGCTTGGTTGGGGAGAATGGTAAACCGGGGTTCATCGTTGACCAGTTCAATTTGAACTTTTCCCGTTGGCCGGGAGAAATCTGTCTGAAGGCCGGATGTGTCCATATGTCGGAAATTCATTTTTTCCCTTATGCGCTGGCCCGGCAAGTCGTTGCCAACTCTGCTGATAAACAGAGGGGCCATGCCAAAAGCCTGCAGATTCCAGGCAACGTTAAACGGAGCACCGCCTAAGACTTCTCTTCCGTCCGGAAAACAGTCAAAAAGAACCTCACCAAAAATAAGGGGAGTTGAGTTATTCAAACTATTCTGTTATCCTAAGATTACGTAAGGCATTTTCATTTTTTTTATTGACGTCCCGGCGAAATGGCTTCAACGGCAGTTCGATTTTTAGCGGCATGACGATAATGTCGGTAGTTATAACATTGTCCCCGTGGCTTTGGTACTTTTTTTTCCACCTGGTTGAATAAAATGCAAAATGATCACCGTGGGCTATATATTCAGTTGTTCAGCGTGCACGGGCTTATCCGCGGAACGGCTCCTGAACTGGGACGTAATGCCGATACCGGCGGACAGGTCAAATACGTTCTTGAACTTGCCAGGAGCCTTGCCGAGAGAGACGACGTCGCAAGGGTGGACCTCGTCACCAGGTTGATCGAGGATAAAACGGTTTCTCCCGATTACAGCACTGAATTTGAACCGATTTCCGATAAGGCGCGTATTGTCCGCGTTCAATGCGGTGGGCGTAAATACATACGCAAAGAATTGTTGTGGCCTCATCTTGAGGAGTTTATTGACAAGACAATAAAGTTTTTAAGGCAGCAGGGCATCCCTGATCTTTTCCACGGACATTATGCCGATGCCGGCTACGTTGCCATGGAGCTGGCAAAGGCCTTTGACGTGCCTTTTGTCTTTACCGGTCATTCCCTGGGCCGCAATAAAAAAAATAAGCTGCTTGATGACGGGATGTCCCCGGAGAAAATTAACAGACACTACCACCTGGATGCGCGAATTCATGTCGAAGAGGAGATCATTAAAAACTCCGGATTGATCATAACTTCAACCCAGCAGGAAATTGACCGGCAGTACGGTCTGTATGAAAATTTCAAAAAAGGACAATATACGGTCATCCCTCCGGGAATAGACCTCGATGTCTTTTATCCCTATTACAACTTTCAACTTGATTCCGAGCATTTCGATGAGGAGGTCAAACAGACAAGAGTAACGCTGCTCAAAGAATTACAACGGTTCTGGGGACACCCGAACAAGCCGTTTATTCTGGCTCTTTGCCGTCCTGATTACCGAAAAAACATAACCGGTCTGATTGAGGCATACGGGACAGACCTAGAACTGCAGGCAATCACCAATCTTGCCGTATTCGCCGGCATCAGGCATAACATTTCGGCAAAGGAAGAAAACGAACGGGATGTCTTGACGGATATGCTCCTGCAAATGGATAAATTCGACCTGTATGGCAAACTCGCCATTCCCAAAAAACATGATTTTGCCACCGAGGTTCCCGAGCTGTACAGGTTGTGTGCCGAAAGCGGAGGGGTCTTTGTCAATCCAGCCCTTGTCGAACCTTTCGGCCTGACCCTGATTGAAGCCTCTGCCTGCGGTTTGCCTATTGTCGCAACTAATGATGGTGGCCCCGTTGATATCGTCAATAACTGCAACAACGGCATTCTTGTTGACGCACGTTATCCAGCGGAGATAGGAAAAGCAATCAAATCAATTTTAGTTGATGAGCACCAGTGGAACTTTTTTTCCAACAACGGCATTACCGGTATTCATAATTATTATTCCTGGGAAACCCATTGCCGGCAATACATGGAATATCTCCGGGCGGTGTTTCCGGAACTTCAGCCGGACCGGGAGATTGTGGAAAAAGAGGTCAAGACGTCGGTCCAAAGACCGTCTTTCGGCAAACGGCTGACAGGTTTAAACCAGTTGATGATTACCGATATTGATAATACGCTGGTTGGTGATAACGAGAGCATGGCCCGACTGATCGAACTGCTGGAAAGCTACCGGAAGAATTTAGCCTGGGGAGTGGCCACCGGGAGGAGCCTTGAACTGACTATTGAATCGATGACGGAATACAATATCCCTATGCCCGATATTCTTATCTGTTCCGTGGGTACTGAAATTTATTACGGTCCGGATTTAAGAATGGACAAGGGGTGGCAGCGCCATATATCTCACAAATGGAAACCGGAGCAGGTGAAAGCCGCGCTTGAGAGTCTGGAGTTCCTTTCCTCCCAGGAGGCGGAAGGACAACGGAGCCATAAAATCAGTTATATTATGTCGGACAACCCTGAATACCTCACCGAAGTCCACCGGAAACTGCGGGAGGAGAAGTTATGGTGCCAGGTGATTTACTCCCACCACCAGTATCTCGATATTCTTCCGTACCGGGCATCCAAAGGTAGGGCCATAAAATACCTGAAATACAAGTATGAATTTCCATCACGCAGGGTCATGGTTGCCGGCGATTCAGGGAATGACGAAGACATGCTCCGCGGCAAAAACAACGGTCTGGTGGTCGGCAATCACAGTGAGGAGCTTGAAATCTTACGGGGAAGGCCGCGCGTCTATTTCAGCAGCAAGAAGTATGCTGCCGGAATCATTGACGGTTTGATCTATTACGGATTTCTCCCCCCCCCCATGTAAATCAGGATCGTCCTGATTAAGAGTTTTAAATCTCCCTCAAAGCGAAAATTTCTTCAAAAATTCATCACTGAAGCTTCTCATTTTCTTACTGCTCCAAGCCAAAGGTCCTGGATACTTAGCTGGAATCACTGCGGAAAAAAATCCGACGAAAACCATAAAAAAGTCAACCTGTCAGGTTCCGGTCCCGCAAGCTCAAGTTCAATAAAAATAATACATAAACAGTACCTGAAAACCGCCGATCAGGGCCCCCAACACCCCACCGAAAATATTGATATAAGTAAAATGCTCCTTCATAATATCCATCAGCAAAGCCTCAACCTGCAAAACCGGCAACTTATTAATCCGTTCTTCAACCATTACCGGGATATTAATAGAGGCCGTCAGGTGAGGCAGTTCGGTTTCCATGAGATTGATGGCTTTCCGATGGGTAAAAACAATCCCCCGCTCCAACAACTCGTAAGGAACTTTCAGTGATATCCGGCCTACAGGTACTTCATAGAAATAACGGCTGAGCATTGCATGTAACTGGTTGGTAAATTGCCTTTTCATCTGTTTGGACCGCATCACCATCAGCAATTTATTCCTGGCCTGTTCAATTATCGCATCCGGTAAACCGCCGAGACCTATGGCCGCCGCCAGCCGGGAAAAAGGGATATTATTAATACTCATCAAGACCTGCTCAAACAGGGAAAAACAGCGATCAGCAGTTTCCTGACGGACTAACAGGAGTAGCAGTTTGCCCTTGATATAATCACGTATACCAGCAAGCTTCTGGTAGGACACTTTCTTGGCCAGCTCATTAACCGGAATTTGTAAAAACCTGTCCAGCCTCTCGGTTATCAACCCCATCACCTTATTCTGCACCTCAGGTTTCTGCAATGCGGCAGCCACGTCTTCACCGGCAGCATCCACCAACTCATCAATTTTACGGGCCAAAACCTCCTCCTGCAGAGCCCAACTGGCTAGGAATTTTTTCCAGAAACCCATTTTACTCACATAGCTGTCAATGGTTTGGTGGATTCGCTCCTTGATCTGGCGACGGATATTGGGATCATAAAGCAACCGGCTCAAAGAATCCATCAGACCGGGTAATTCCTGCTGCAACTGGCTGATCAACAGATCCCGCAGATCGGCAGGGACAACTTGGGCAAGAGGTTTTGACGAGGCAAGCAGGCGGGAAAAAACATGATCAAACTCCCGTGTTAGCCGGACTTGCAACGCTGATGACTGCAGCCATGAACCTAAAATATCGCGCAGTTGCAAGCGAAAAGATGCATAGGACTCCACCGTCACCACCGATGACAGGTTGGCAGTACAGGCCTGCTGCCCCACATGCTGCAAGAAGTCAGCTACCAGCGTATCAAGAGCCTCATCTTCCACCAACTGTCCTACCAAGCCGTAGAGATAATGCCGACTGCGATCCACCAGCTGTTCCACATCTTGATGAAATTCTGCCGGAAGAAGTGAGTTAAGGGGACCCATATCCCGTTCAAAAATCGCCTGAAAACGCCTGGCTATTGCCAGGTAGAGGACATCCTGAAAATCACGGCGCTTGAGGCGGGAAACAATGACATCACGGGTCAGCAGATGATCCCCAATCATGCGTCCAATGTTGGTAGCCACTTCTTTACGTTTGGCGGGGATAATCCCGGGAGTCAGGGGAACAGGAATGCCAAATACCCTTTTCTGCTCCAGGGGCCGAAACAACATCCGGATAGCCAGGTAATTGGTAAAATAACCGATTACCGCCCCCACCATCGGTGGCGCCAGAAAAGGAATCAGGCTTTGATAATCCATACTGTTTATATAATTGAAACCAGCTAAATAATCAAGAGAGCAAAGAGATATCCATCACATTTCCCTTGTCTTGAACGCTGGATTAGGCTACTAATTGTCTGCATCCGGAAAGCGATGCTTACTATTGCAATTAGCCGAAACATTTTGAGTCCACCATGTTTTATACAGCCTGGTCAAAAGTACCTCATGTCTAAAAAAACTGCTTCCATTTTATTACTGTTTATCCTTTCCCTGATACTAGTCGCCTGCGGACAGTCACCGGCCCACGATGATAGTCAGAAGGCCGGTAAAAAAGGAGAATCTGAACAAAATTCTCTTGAGCAACTGCTGCCGGCCCATGGCGATACCATCGTGGTGGGTTCCATCGGTGATGCCAGCAACCTGATTCCGCTGCTGGCCTCGGACGCCCCTTCCCACCAAGTGGCCGGGCTGGTGTATAATGGTCTGGTACGCTATGATAAAAACCTCAAGATGGAAGGGGAACTGGCAAAATCGTGGGAAATATCCAATGATGGCCTGACCATCACCTTTCACCTGCGTCATGGAGTGAAATGGCACGATGGCGTCCCGTTCACTGCCGATGATGTCATGTTTACCTATCGGCTGATTATTGATCCCAAAACCCCCACTGCCTACGCCGGTGATTTTGAGCAGGTCAAAGAAGCAAAAGTTCTCGATCCCTACACCTTCCAGGTGGTGTATGAAAAACCTTTCGCCCCGGCTCTGGCCAGCTGGGGACTGTCTATCCTGCCCAAACACCTGCTGGAAAGCCAGGATATCACTAAAAGTTCCTTGTCACGACATCCAATAGGAACAGGTCCTTATATATTCAGCCAGTGGAAGGGCGGTGAAAAAATTGAGCTGGCCGCTAACCCTGATTATTTTGAAGGCCAACCTTATATCAATCGCTACCGCTACCGGATCATTCCCGATTCAGCCACCATGTTTCTGGAACTAAAAGCCGGCAACCTTGATTGGATGGGTCTGACCCCGATCCAATATAATCGTCAGACAGCCGGCAAAAAATTCAAGGGTAAATTCAATAAATACAATTACTTATCATTTTCTTACACCTACTTGGGTTACAACCTTAAAAACCCTCTGTTTCAGGACCGACGGGTGCGTCAGGCATTAAGCTTTGCCATCAACAAACAGGAACTTATTGACGGCATCCTGCTAGGCTACGGCCGCGTCGCCACCGGCCCCTACAAACCGGACACCTGGTTTTACCACCAACCAAACAAAAAATACTCCTACAACCCCGAAAAAGCAAAACAGCTGCTGCGGGAAGTCGGCTGGCAGGACCGTGACGGTGATGGCCTGCTGGATAGGGATGGCCACCCCTTTATCTTTACGGTCATGACCAATCAGGGCAACACCCTACGGACCCAGACAGCGGTGATTATCCAGCGCCGCCTGGAGGAAATCGGCATCAAGATGAAAATTAGAATCATTGAATGGTCAGCCTTCATCAATGAATTTATTGACAAAAGAAAGTTCGAGGCGGTTATTCTCGGTTGGACCACTGGTCAGGATCCGGACATGTATGACATCTGGCATTCCTCAAAAACCGGTCCCAAGGAGCTGAACTTCATCAGCTATAAAAACCTGGAGGTTGACCGGTTGCTGGAAAAGGGTCGCCACACTTTCGAGCGGGAAGAACGCCAAAAATATTATGACCGTTTCCAGGAAATCCTGGCCGAAGAACAACCTTATACTTTCCTGTACGTGCCGGAATCCCTACCGATTATCGCCGCCCGTTTTCATGGCATCAAGCCGGCACCAGCCGGTATTTCCTACAATTTCATCAAGTGGTATGTCCCCCAGACCCTGCAGAAGTATAGCCAATAACTACGGTTTTCCTCATGATGACTTTTATCGGCAAAAGATTCGCCCTGATGATCCCGATGCTTTTGGGCATCACCATGATTTCTTTTTTGGTGATGAACCTGGCACCGGGTGAACCCATCGATGTGCTCACCAACCTCAATCCCAAGGCCACCGCCGAGGTGCGGGAACGATTGCGCAGCCATTACGGCCTCAATCAGCCACTGCCTGTCCGCTACGTCAACTGGCTGAAACGAGTAGTCCGCCTGGACCTGGGATATTCTTTCGCCCAGGATAACCGACTGGTATGGGATAAAATCCGCGAACGCATCCCCATTACCCTAACTATCAACGCACTTTCATTGCTGCTGATTATTATTGTTGCCATTCCCATCGGCATCTATTCTGCCGTCCACCAGAATTCTCTCATGGATCGAGTCCTGACCATTTTTGTCTTCATCGGCTTTGCCACTCCCACTTTCTGGCTGGCCCTACTGCTGATGATTCTCTTCGGCGTCCACCTGGGCTGGCTGCCCATCTCCGGATTAGAATCATCCCAGGTCACCTATGCCGGCTTCTGGCTCATTCTCGGTGACCGGGCCCGTCATCTCCTGCTGCCGGTGCTGGTTTCAGCCTTCGGAGGCCTGGCTGGACTTTCCCGCTACATGCGCAGCAATATGTTGGAAGTCATTCGCCAGGATTATATCACTACTGCCAGGGCCAAGGGCTTGAAAGAAATCAGGGTCATCGGCAAACATGCCCTGCGCAATGCCCTGATGCCGATTATTACCATCCTCGGTTTTTCCCTGCCGGGCCTGATCGGCGGCAGTGTTATTTTTGAAACCATTTTCGCCATTCCAGGTATGGGGCAGATGTTTTACGGTGCCGTTATGGCCCGCGACTACCCCCTGATCATGGGGACCTTGCTGATCGGCGCCTCACTGACGTTGGTGGGCAACCTGCTGGCTGATATATCCTATGCACTGGTTGATCCACGTATCCGGGTGGGAAATAATGACTGATAAAAACAGCACCAAACGTTCTCCAACCTTTAATCAACGTCTACTGCACAATAAATTGGCAGTTGCCGGTCTGCTGGTAGTCACCTTACTCTTTGCCGTCTCCATCCTCGCTCCGGTCATTGCCCCCTACGATCCTAATGCCATTGACCTGAGAAACATCCTGATACCCCCTGGAAGCAGCCATTTACTGGGCACCGACCAACTGGGACGTGATATTCTCAGTCGAATGATCTGGGGCGCCCGCATTTCCCTCAAGGTTGGTTTTGTGGCGGTGGGCATCGCCACCTTGATTGGGACAATCCTGGGCACTGTCTCAGGCTACTACGGTGGCATCGTTGATATGCTGATCATGAGAGCCGTTGACTTAATGCTCTGTTTCCCCTCATTTTTTCTCATTTTGACCGTCATTGCCGTCCTGGAACCAAGTATCTGGAATATCATGGCGGTTATCGGCTTCACCAGCTGGATGGGTGTCGCCCGACTGATCAGGGCGGAGATTCTCACCATCAGGGAGCGGGAGTTTATCCAGGCAGCCCGAAGCCAGGGGGCCAGCGATATAAGGATTATTACCCGGCATATCATCCCCAATGCCATGACCCCGGTCCTGGTTTCAGCCACCCTGGGGGTTGCCGGCGCCATCCTGACTGAATCCGCCTTAAGTTTTCTCGGCATCGGCGTCCAGCCGCCGACTCCCAGCTGGGGCAACATGCTCACCGCCGGCAAAGACAACCTGGAATATGCCTGGTGGCTCTCCCTGTTCCCGGGAATGGCCATTCTGATAACGGTCCTGGGCTACAATCTCCTGGGAGAAGGAATTCGCGATGCCCTGGATCCACGCAATTACCTGAAGAAATAAAAAACTTGACAGAAATGCTGATCTCTGGTCATGTATAATCCAACATATATAAAACGCTATTTTGAATAAACTCAACTTTCTGAGTTATGAAAAAGCAGCCCAACCTGCCGGCAGGCTGGACGGACACAGCTGAGAAAAATTTCATTCCAAGGATGTTCCGGCATGGCTCTCGCTCATTCTCGCCGCACATCGTGTGCAGCTCCGAGGTGTTCGCCGCGAATCACCATCGTGGTGATTCGTTCGGCGGCCAAACCCGCCTGCCTGTCGGCAGACACGGCTATGAACCAAGCCCGAACATCCTGATAATATATGCTGGTAACGCAAGTCAGAAAGTTGAGAGTTAAGTAATAACCTATAAATAATTTTCAGGATACAAAACATGCTGAAAGGTAAAGAAGTCTTATTGGGGGTCACCGGGGGTATAGCCGCTTACAAATCAGTGTTGTTACTCCGGGAGCTGAGCAAGGAAGGAACTAATGTCCACATCATCATGACCAAAAACGCCCAAAATTTTGTTGGTCCTCTCACGTTCCAGACCCTCTCCGGAAATCCGGTAACCACAGAGATATTCACCTTGTTTTCCTCATCAAAAATTGGTCATGTCGCCTTGGCGGAGCAAGCCGACTTGCTGGTGATCGCCCCCGCTACCGCCAACATTATTGGCAAGATTGCCAATGGTATTGCTGATGATTTCCTCACCACCCTGGTCATGGCTACCCGGGTACCTGTACTTTTTGCGCCGGCGATGAACACCAACATGTGGGCCAGCCCAGTGGTACAGGGAAATATCTCCCGGCTGAAATCCATGGGTTATAACTTTATGGAACCGGCGGAAGGGGAACTGGCCTGTGGCACCACCGGTCGGGGAAAACTAGCTGATGTGGATGAAATAATGGAAGATATCAAGACTCTGCTCTGCCCCAATGACCTGGCCGGTGAAAAGATATTGATCACCGCCGGCCCCACCGAAGAAGCCATCGATCCGGTCCGCTGCATTACCAATCGTTCATCAGGGAAAATGGGCTATAACCTGGCCATGGTCGCCCGTCGCCGGGGGGCTGAGGTCATTTTAATTTCCGGTCCCAGCTGTCTGCCAGTCCCCTGTGGCCTGCCGACAATCCACTGCACCACCGCCCTGGAGATGGAACGTATCATCCATGAAAACCTGGATGATACGACCATTGTTATCATGGCCGCTGCTGTAGCCGATTTCCGGCCGGCTGAAAAAAGCGAAAAAAAGATTAAGCGTCTGGGCGGTCACTACCTGGACCTGGAAGCAAATCCTGACATTCTTGCCGGCCTCGGAAAAATTAAAGGCAACCGCTTCCTGGTGGGTTTTGCCGCCGAAACCGATGATCTTATTGACAATGCCCGGGGAAAGATGAGCCGCAAAAACCTGGATATGATTGTTGCTAATGATGTCACCACCTGTGGTGCAGGATTCTGCTGTGACACCAATATCATCAAAATCATTGATCGTAATGGAACAATCCATGATTTCCCCCAAATGTCCAAGGAACAGGTTGCTGAAGTCATTCTGGATCATGTGGTAACCAACAGGAAAAAAGACGGAAAGGAGCTGTAAACAGGATGTCCACCATTGCCAGAAATGATTTGGAACAGTTGCAGGCACATCTGGAGCTGCAGAAAAAACTGAAAAATCCGGGAGTCACCAGAAAAAAAATCGATAAAAACGAACTGTTGAATAAAATCAGGGAAGATCTAGGCGATTGCCAGCGCTGTCCTCTGTTTAAAACCCGCACCAACCTGGTTTTCGGTGCTGGGAATCCCGATACCACCTTGATGTTTGTGGGAGAAGCTCCGGGACGGGATGAAGACCGGGAAGGAATTCCTTTCATCGGCCGGGCCGGCCAGTTGCTGACCAAAATTATCCAAGCCATTAACATGACCCGGGAACAAGTGTATATCACCAATATTCTGAAATGTCGGCCGCCAAACAACCGCAATCCGGAGACGGAAGAAATTGAAAAATGTTATCCCTTTCTCCAGCAACAAATCAAAGTTATCCAACCCCAGATCATTTGTGCCCTCGGAGCTTTTGCCGCTCAGACCCTGTTACAGACCAAAACCCCTATCGGCAGGCTGCGAGGCCGAGGGCATCCCTTTAATAAACACTCATTGGTAATCCCCACCTATCTCCCGGCGTTTCTCCTCCGCAATCCGAACAAAAAAAGGGATGTTTGGGAAGATATGCAATTGGTAATGAAGCTGTTGGCATAAAATAGCCCAAACCTATTGGGCTATTTTACCAGCACTACCGCACAATTCGGATAATCCAGCAGTGTAGTGATGCTAAGTTCATCCAGGAGAAATGCATCCTGCCCCAGGATCAATGCCCCGCCATAACGACCCTTACCCAGCTGCACCAGAGCAGAAATATCATTGTTCAACAAGCTCATAAAGCGTAGTTGAAGCTGCGTTTGCTGCTGCCAGTTCACTACTTGCTGTTCCAGTTCTAACAATCTGGCCGGCTCAACCGCTGGCAAAATAACTATTAGCCGTTCGCCATTTTTCCTGACCAGCAATGCAGCTGTCTTCAGCGCCCTGCCGGACGATAAAGAACCGTTATAAAAAACCATGATCGGCTGCCGAAAACCTTGAGTCAAAAGATCATTTGCCGGTAATGGACGGCGTTCCGAAAGCGTGGAGGACAAACGTAAAGGTTGGGGAAATAGACCTTGCATCTGTCCCATGATCAGCACATCCACTTCCCGCATGACAGCCATTATTTCAGCCGCTAGCCGACCCCGTGCCAGACGAAATGACCAGGGAATTTTTTGCTGTCCGGCTATGGACGCCAGATTATGACGCAGGCGTTCAGCCTGGGAGCGCAACTGTTTCTCCAGGCTGTCCAGACATAGATGGTAGCCACCCTCCTCAAAAAGGTTGACTTCCCGGGAAAAAGGCAATTCGGCCAGGCGGATCAAGTTAATATCTTCCACCAGCAGTCCGAGTAGTTCTCCCTGCAGTTTTGCTGCCATACCGGCAGCCACCCGCAAAACACTTATTCCATATCCTGACTGATCCAGGGTCACCAGGATTCGCTTGGGCAACTGCTTTTCAGTTATTTTCTTATCAGACTTCTTTTTCACTGTCTTTCTCCTGAACAGCTTCGGAAAATTCCTGCCGCAAACGGGACAACTCTTCCAGACGGCTGATCATCTTACCGTTAACACTCTCCGGGGGATAGTCACCATTCTCATCCGGTTCACCAGCTGGCATACCGGTCAGCAACTCGATGGCCTGATCAACGCTTGCCACCGGGTAAACCTGAAATTTCCCTTCCCTGGCGGCATCAACCACATCCTGTCTGAGCATCAGGTGTTTAACATTAGCTGCCGGGATCAGGACCCCCTGAGAACCGGGCAATCCCCGGCTACGGCAAATATCAAAAAAACCTTCAATTTTTTCATTCACCCCGCCTATGGCCTGAACCTGACCCTGTTGATTGACAGAACCGGTTACCGCCAGTGATTGTTTAATGGGAATTTTGATGAGCGCTGAAATCAAGGCACACAATTCAGCTACTGAAGCACTATCTCCATCAACCCGGCCATAAGACTGCTCAAAAACCAGGCTGGCTGACAGGGAAAGGGGTTTATCCCGGGAATAACGGTTTGCCAGGAATGAAGAAATGATTAATATACCTTTGGAGTGTAACGCCCCACCCAATTTAACTTCACGTTCTATATCTATGACTTTACCATCCCCCAGGCGGGCGGTGGCGGTGATGCGGGAAGGCTGACCAAACATGAAATCTCCCAGCTGAATCACCGAAAGCCCATTGACCTGGGCAACTTTTTCACCTTCAGTATCAATAAGAATAATTCCGCGCTGTATATTTTCATACACTTTACTCCGTACCCGGTCAGCACGGCGAATCTGACCATCAATGGCCTTTTGAACATCAGCGGCCGTCACCGGTTGCTCACCGGCCCGGCGAGCCTGGTAATCCGCTTCCTGGAGCAGATCAGCCAAACTGTGAAGGTGGGTTGACAGCTTCTCAGCATCGCCGACCAACCTGGCACTATATTCAATCACCCGTCCTACTGCAAAACGGTTAAAAGGCAGCAATTTTTTCTTCCGTACCATGGTCGCAACCAGGCGGGCATAAAGCTGATTATTCTGTTCGTGACGATCAATTTCATCTTCAAAGTCAGCAGCAACCTTGAATAATTCACGAAAATCCGGATCAAATTGATAAAGCAGATAATAGAGTAGCCGTTCTCCCAGCAGAACCACTTTCACCTGCAAAGGAATGGGCTCCGGTTCCAAGGTTACGGTACTCACCAGACTGAGCAACTGCCCCAGGGATTCAATGGTCACCTTCCGGGAATAAAGTGCCCGTTTCAGGCCTTCCCAGGCATAGGGACTAACGAGCAGTTTACGGACATCAAGAATCAGGTATCCACCATTGGCCCGATGCAAAGCTCCGGCTTTAATCAGGGAAAAATCAGTCACTAAAGCCCCCATCTGGGCAAGATGCTCCACTTGACCCACCATGTTCTGATAGGTCGGATTATCTTCATAAACGACCGGCGAGCCTTTTGCAGCACTGTGATCAACCAGCAGGTTCACCTTATAGCGGTGAAAAGATGGTTTTCCCATCCCCGGTAGGCCCATGGCTTCCAGGGGATTTTTTTCATGGGGACGAAAATCATCCACATGTTCGATAATATCTAATTGCAGAGCCTCCAGATATTTCAACAGCTCAGGGAATCCGTCATATTCCTTTCGCACCTCATTAAGCAGCATTCCCACTGCAAACATGGTCACTTTGGCGTTCAGTTCCTTAACTTTCTGCCGGCCTTCCTTTCTCCACTGGGGAAACTGCAGTAAAACTTTCTGCAGTTTCTCCTGCAGCTCACCAACTATTCTTTCAATCTCCTGCCGTTCTTCTTCCGGTAATTTTTTAAATTCTTCTGGCTTAATCACCTCACCATCACGCATGGGAGCAAAGGCAAAGCCCCGGGGGGTTCGCAGCAGGCTGATTTGACTCTTTTCCGCCTCTTCCTGCAGAGCCTTGAACGCCTGCTCCTGGCGTTCATTAAGTTCATCCTCGATTTGCTGCAACTGGATACGATAATCATCACTTTCAAAAACAGAAGGAATGGAAGAACGCAGTTCATCCAACAAGTGCCCCATGTCATCACGGAATTTTCTTCCCATGCCCGCCGGCAACCGCAAAGCATCTGGTTTATGTTCATCGGCAAAATTGTTAACATAGCACCAGTCTGAAGGATTTTCATCATCCCTGGCTTTTTGTTCCAGGGCTTGGCGCACAACCGTATGCTTACCCATTCCCGAAGGCCCCAGGACATAAAGATTATATCCGGCATGCGGCATGCTTACCCCGAACTCAAGTGCTTCCAATACTCGTTCCTGACCAACAACTTCACTCAAATCATCCAGATCAGCAGTAGTATCAAAGGTAAACTGGCCATAATCACAGGCCGTAAACAACTTATCCGCTGGAAGAAATTCAATCTGAGACATCTTTCAACCTCCCTCACTTCAACCCGGCACGTTCTTTAATGATCTTTATAAACTGGTCTGTTTCCGGCAACGCTCCGTACTTGGAATAAAGGACCCTGGCACCACCACCACTCAGGGGTTGAAGCAGAAAATAAGCCGGAGTGACCTCAATATTGATGGTTTGCTGGCCGGGATCGGCAAGCAGGGCAAACGGCACATGGTATTTACGGCCATACATTGAAGTCTCAAAAGAAGTATTGCCATAGGCGATTGCCATTACTTTCACCTGACTGTACAATCCTTCCTGGTTAATCCGTTCAAACAACTCATTCACATAATGGGCTTCTTCCTGGCAATGAAAACATTGCGCCTGGAAAACCTCAACTACCACGACCCGGGCACCTACATCATTCAGAGAAAAGCTTGCCGCCTGCGGAGATATGCCAAGATATTGCACCCCACGGGCATTAACCGGAGCATTGAACAATAATACTGGCAAAGACTCAATCTGCGGCCCCGGGTTTGCACAGGCCTGCAAAAAAATTGCGCACACTGTTAATAACAAAATAGAACGTAAACGCATATTCCTCTCCTGATGGTATGATTACAATAGATTGATATCAGTTACTATAGCTCAGTAATTGCAAATTGGCAAATAGCTAATATGTAGCTGTTTGAAAAATCTTGACTGAACAGGATTTTTTTCTCAAAGAATATAATTCTATGCCGATAACCTTATGTATCAGTTATCCGTTGTCTGTAAATAATCCTAATTATGAGGAGAGAGGACATGACCACTGAGCAAAAACATACTGACCAGACCTTACCCGATGATACCGTCGACCGAATTCGTCAAATTGCCCTTGATGCCGGGAAAATGGTCATTGAAATTGCTGATGTGGCCGGTGCGGTTGAGATTATCGATCAGCAAAGTGAACAACAAACCCGGGAATTCAGTAATCTCAATCAGGCTGCAAAAGAAATGGAAGAAAAAAGCACTGGCATCAATGAGGCGGTTCATGCAGGGATTGAAGTAGCGGAAGAAGCCGTAACCGATCTGCAGACCTCCCGTAAACAAGCAGACAGTTCACTGAGAGAAATTGAACAGCTGGCGGTCTCGGTGCAGGAAATTGCTGCAGCCCTCAGGGAGCTGGGCAAAACCCTGGGCGAAGTCAGGGGCGTGGCACAAACCATTCGTTCCATTGCCGGACAAACAAATCTACTGGCCCTGAATGCCACCATCGAAGCTGCCCGGGCCGGGGATGCCGGACGCGGATTTGCGGTTGTCGCCAGTGAGGTGAAGGCATTGGCCGGCCAGACAGCCGAAGCCACCAAACAGATTGATGAAACCCTCGACACCCTGACCGGTGAGATTGAAAAGCTGCAGCAAAAAAGCGATAAAGGGGCAGAGAATTCCATTCACAGCCAGGAAGGAACCCGGGAAATAGGAGCCGCTATTGAAATGATTTCCCAGGCAGTCAATAAAATGAATGACAGTCTCGGTCATATCGGCTCAAATACCAGGGAAATAACCGGCAGCGTTAATCAAGTGGTTGATACACTGGCGTCTTTGGACCAAAGTCTTGAAGAAAGCTGCAGTAATATTGGTGAATCAAAGGAGCGGCTGAATCGTCTGCGTGGTTTTGGTGAAACCCTGGTTCAAGTGACCAACCAACTGGGGATTGAAACCGTTGACAGCAATTTTATCAATGAAGTCAAAAACACCGCCAATTACATTGGAACAGCCATGGAAGAAGCGGTGGAACAAAATAAACTGGGGATCAATGACTTGTTCGACCAGAGCTATCAACCGGTAGCGGGAACTGATCCACAACAGCTCATCACCCGGGCAACCACCGTCCTGGAAACCATCCTGCCCAAATTCCAGGAAGAACTGTTAAGCCGAAATCCCAAACTTATTTTCGCTGTCTCGGTTGACACCAATGGTTACCTGCCGGTCCACAACCGCAAGTACTCCCAGCCCCAACGCCCCAATGATCCGGCATGGAATGTCGCCAATTGCCGCAATCGACGGATGTTCAACGACCGGGTCGGCCTGGCTGCCGGGCGCAATACCAAGCCATTTTTGTTCCAGGCTTATCGCCGGGATATGGGCGGTGGAAATTTTGTCATGATGAAAGATATTTCCGCTCCCATCATGGTAAATGGACGGCATTGGGGTGGCTTACGGATCGCGATGAAAAACTCCGACTAACACAACGCCTTTCAGGAACCCGTCCCCGGGGAAACAAACGGCTCTAACTTACGATGAAGGATATTTCAACTCCCATCATGGTTAATGGGCGATATAGGGGTGGTTTACATATCGCGGATAAAAACTCAATTTCCAATATTTAGAGCATGTATTTGATACTTCCCTGGTAATCGGACCTGACATCAGGTTCGATTACCAGCCATATCAGTGTACAAGTTGAAAATTCTTCTCGGATTATGCGGAGTTACTTAGGACGGCAATGAGTTCCCGCCCGGTTCTTCCTTTCATCGTCCAGATACAGGCCCATCAGGTAAGGCTTCTGGGCCGCAAAGGCCTTGGCCTGCCCCACAATGGTCTCTTCCGCATATTTTACATTGTATCTCCATGTCATATAGTCGAAGGTCACCGATCGTCCGAAATAGAGGGGTTTTAATGATTCAATCACATCCTTTTTCACCTTGGAAGATCCCTTGTCATAGTGATACAGGAGCTGATAGGAATCCTGTGTCCACAGGAGAGTATCGATAATATAATAGTCCTGCATGAACATATTGCCAAGCTTCATTACAGAATAATCGGTGAGTAGTTTCTTGATCAGTTTTTCCCTTTGGGAATACACTGCTCACAGGTTTTCCTTGAGCTGTCTGATATCTATATTCAGTTCCTGAGGCGGATCGAGTTCCTGGAGGCCAAATCGCCTTTTCGGTTTTGGCTGCCTCACCTGTTCCCTGAGCCAGTTTCCCTTTGTCCTGACCAGAAATTCGAACAGGGTGGTTACAACCTGCGTGAACATGGGGCCCAGCTTCGGTACACTCGTCTTGTGTATCTTTGCCCCTAACCCCACCTCGCAGATCTTGAATTGCCCCAATATGGCATTCAGGGTCATGAATATATCTATTCCGTATTGTCGTGTGGCCCTGGTCCATTCCTGTTTTAGCCAGTGTTCCGCCAGTGCAGGTGAAAAGGCGAATCCCCCCCCCATGGGCTGTCTGATATTTTCTCCCAGCAAGCCATGGAGAAACGGATAACAAATGTGATTCGTAATACTGCCGTCAAACTGGTGACGTGAATAGTAAGGCAGGGCATAGTCATACCCCTTCTTGATGATCGGTTCAGCAAGATACCTGATCCATTCAGGGGTAATGGAACGCAGATCTGCATCCACAACCACAATAGCCTTCAAAGTATCCTTGTACCTGCTTGCATACTTGAAGAGATTAAGGAAGTTATTGCCTTTACCCTTCACACCCTTTGCTGTACTGATATAGTGTTTCGGGGTCTGAGTGTCAGTGGATAAAAAAGCCCCCCTTGTATCATCTTCACTGTTGTTGTCTACATTTACAATTTGAGCGCGCAGTTCGCCAAAATACCTTGCAATTCCCCCATCAACCTGCCTCGTTACAAAAGGGATTGAATCAGCCTCCTTAATAGGAGGGGATTCCAACAATCAATTCAAGACTTTCCACTGTTCTCTTCATAGCCACCCATTCTCCTGATATGTTTTGATGATTTAGATACCCCGCGTAAGAGGCATAGGCTGGCTGTATCCACCCCCACCAGCAACCATAGCATCAATCCGGTCACTCAGAATACGTTTTCACTCCCTTTTCACTTTCCATAATACGTTGTTCTATCATACGTCAAGCAAAATCCCATGAGTCCCGCAGAGTTAACCAAGCTATACACTGAAATATGAGAATAACGCAAAGTGAAAACATGCAAATGATATCTTGATGGACCTTTAGTAACTTACTCCTAAATTTCTGTCACTCTTTTCAGTACCCCCTTGAAGGGCATAAAAAACAAGAAAATTTTACTTTCTGCTCTGCATTGCCGGGAATAAATTTCTTTTGGATTGCGGGCGTTGGGCCCGCCTTAGATTAAATCCCGTGACTTTCCAACCAGCAGGTTATAGCAAACGGACAAGCACCCTTTCCGGAAGAATTTTCCAACAACTCCGGCAACCCGCTTGTCAAGTAGATTAAAACATGTTAACAGGAATTCTCGATGAGGAGTTATATCTCGCCTGACCGACAGAGACTCTTAGGATCGCATCAGCAGGAGCAGCATTATTCATACTAGGTTAAACAGCAGACATGAGGGAACAATGATCTTTTGCCCATTGCTGTCCGTTGTCATATGAACCACCTCCTGCAGCTAATACAGCCGTATAGAAGGCACTAGCATCTAGTGCACAAGAACCAAAGTAATGATGATTACAAATAAAGCCCATGTTCTTAAGAAAGTTTAAATCGCATGTCGCCTTGGAGACCCCCAGGGTTGCATAGCATTTGTCATGTTCATTGCATGCCGCTCTAAATCTGCGTCTGTCACCAGCACTACATATAGTACTACAACTACACCCATCCGCCCTCTGTTGCAAAATATAATCGGATGAACAGTTACCAGTTCCTCGAACCACATAAGGTAATTTCTGACTGTGATAATCTCCAGTCCATTCGCAGCTCCAGCTACCCCAAGACCAGGCAACCCGCTTGTCAAACAGCTTAAAACATGTTAACTGTTTGACTTAAGGGGCAGCTGCTATTTATTCAACAAAGACTTCCGGCAGGCTTTTGCCAAACGCTTGGGCAGTTATCTCCCGGCACTGCTAAGAGTTCCATTAATCCTTAGATATCACCCTCTGGCCGGCAGTAATTATAATGTCACAACCTCATACTTCATCACCCTGGTGGCAGCTGAGATCTGTTTCCGGCAGCAGCAGGATTATGCTTTCCGGTGCTTGGCGGCTGGATAACCTCCGGGGTATTCAGGCGATATTTAAACAGCATCCCTGGACACCCCCCTCTGGTATTCCCCTGGTTATTGATGGACAGCAACTGGAGCAAATCGATACTTCCGGCGCCCTGCTCATGCTGCAGCTGGCCGGCACTATAACATCGGAAGCAACAGACATTTCCCTGGTCAATTTCCAGGAAAACCATTATCGCATTATCATGCTGGTTAAGGAACATTTTGGCGATATCGCCATCACTCCACCAATGGCGGCATTAAACCCGCTGCAGGAAGTGGGACACTCAACCATAATGTTTCTGCAACAGCTGGCCAAGTTAATCAGTTTTATCGGTCAGAGCAATGTGGAATCATGGCGGATAATGCGACATCCCCGAAAAATACGCTGGAAGGAACTGGTGGTCCAGATACAACGGGCCTGTCTTGAGGCTATTCCCATCATCATGCTGGTCACTTTACTGATCGGGGTAGTAGTTGCCTACCTTTCCGCCACCCAGATAAAACAATTCGGGGCCAATATTTTCGTGGTTGACGGCATCGGCATTGCCATGTGCCGCGAACTCTCCCCGATGATTGTTGCCATCGTCGTCGCCGGCCGCACCGGTTCAGCCTATACGGCCCAGATTGGCACAATGAAGCTCAATGAAGAGCTGGATGCCATGGTTATTTTGGGGCTATCGCCGATACAGGTACTGGTACTGCCACGTCTGCTGGCACTGGTCATCGCCCTTCCCCTGCTGGTTTTTATCGGCGATCTGGTGGGAATTTTCGGCGGTATGGTAATTGCCAAAACCTACCTGGAAATTACGACAACAACCTTTATTACCCGGCTACAGGAGGTAGTTACCCTGAAAACTTTTCTGGTCGGGATCGCCAAGGCCCCGGTATTTGCCGCCTTCATTGCCGTTATCGGCTGCCGGATGGGCCTCAACGTGGAAAACAACGCCAGCAGTGTCGGCATGCATACCACTTCAACCGTAGTGCAAAGTATTGTTTCGGTAATTTTACTGGATGCCATTTTTGCTATTATCTGCGTCCAGCTGGGTATCTGAGGAAAACCATGATGGCCACCGCCACATCCATAAATGAAACGCCAATTATCGATGTCGGCGGTCTGCAAACCAGCTTTGGCAGCCAAATCGTCCACCGTAATATCAATTTTACCGTCAATCCCGGATCAATTGTGTCACTAATCGGTGAAAGCGGTTCCGGGAAATCGGTCCTGCTTAAAGAAATCATCGGCCTGCTGGAACCCACCGCCGGATCCATTTCCCTCTTTGGTACAGACATCCGACATTGTTCCGAAGAAAAGTTGGCTGCCATCCGCAACCGTTATGGGGTTTTATTCCAGAACGGCGCGCTTTTTTCCGCCCTGACCGTCGGAGAAAATATTGCCATACCCCTGAAGGAACAAAGTAATGTTCCGGATGACCTGATAATACCGCTGGTAAATTTGCGCCTTTCCCTGACCGGGCTGTCACCAGAAATTCGTCATAAAATGCCGAGTGAGCTCTCCGGAGGCATGCGAAAAAGAGTTGCCCTGGCCCGGGCTCTGGCACTGGAACCGGAACTTTTGTTTCTGGATGAACCGACATCCGGGCTTGACCCCATCAATGCCCGGGGATTTGATCAACTAATTCGCACGTTATGTGATGCTCTCGGCTTAACCATCTTCATGGTTACCCATGACCTTGATACTATTGCCGGCATTACCGACCGTATTTTGGTTATTGGTAAAGGAGTAATACTGGCGGATGGGAGCCTGGCTGAAGTAAAAAAAAGTGATGACCCCTGGATAAAGGCCTATTTTTCAACCAGGAATTTTTCCTAATCTCTACGGAGCTTACAATATGGAAACAAAAGCTAAGTACATGCTGGTAGGCAGCACGGTTTCCATCCTCAGCATCCTGCTGGTGGTAGCCATGATCTGGCTTTCAGAGGTGGGAGGCCACAAGGATACCAAAAAATATACCATCTATTTTGAAAAATATTCCCTGGCGGGGCTGCAGAAAGACAGCGCAGTAACCATGAAAGGCATCGGGGTTGGCAATGTCACCAAACTAAAAATTTCTCCCAATAATATCGAGCAGGTAAAAGTCATCATCGAGCTTAATACCGGCACCCCGGTAAAAATGGATACTGAAGCAGTTATCGATCGAAATCTACTCACCGGCCTGGCCCATATCGACCTGATCAACAGTCATCAGGAAGCTGCCTTATTGAATGAAATACCGCCGGGAGAAGATTTCCCGATCATTCCGGAAGGACAGGCCGGCCTGGAAGCCATGATTACCGCCACCCTGCCAAACCTGCTGGCCAATGTAGATAACATGGTACATAATGCCAATGAAATGTTTTCGCCGGAAAACCGGCAACTGCTCCAGGAGATGCTCCTGGATATTTCAGCAGCCACCAAAAAACTCTCTAAAAGCCAGGCAAAGCTGTCAAATCTACTGGAACAAGTGGCAGAACTTGCCGGTGAGTCCCGTACGGTAGTTCACAACCTGGATCAACGGGCGGCTGCAGTGGAAAAATCAGTAACAGAGACAATCGTCATGCTACAGGAAAAAATTAAATCCGTCACTCCACTGATTATGCAATTACAGAACACTGCCAGCAACCTGAATGAGGCTGTTTCCGACTCGGCCGGCACCATTGCCCTGGAAGTAGAATACCTGACCGAAGAACTGGTAAAAACCGCTCAGCAGGTATCTGACACCCTGGAAGAATATAAAAAACCCCGGGAAATCATCCTGGGGCCGGATCGCTCTTCCCTGGGACCTGGGGAAGGAGAAAAAGAATGAAATTCCGCCTGGCAGTTATCTTTATGCTCATCATCATGTTTAGCGGTTTCGGCTGCAGCCTCAAGCTGGGGAAAAAGACCAGTTCTAAAACATATTATGTTCTTCAGGATCCAGGCAGTGGGAAAACCACGTACCGGAAAAGAGCACTATCCCTGCTACTGGGAGAAACAACTGCCCCGGCCCTGGCCAGCAGCCGCAAAATTGTCTTCAGTCGGACTCCGGACACCCGAAGTTTTTACCAGTACTCATCCTGGAGTGAAACACCGCCCAGATTTATCACCCGTTTGCTGCTCAACCGTTTGGAAAGCACTGGACTTTTCACCACCGTCTGTCACCGGCCGGCAGTCGTCCACACTGACCTGCAGCTGGCAATTGAATTAATCGAATTTTATCACGATGCCAGCAGCCAGCCGGGATTTGCCAGGATCAAGATCAGTGCCCAATTGTTTGACAACCGGAAGAAAAGCACCATTGATCAGCGCTATTTTTCCCAGCAGATTACCGTAGCTACCTATGACGCAAAAGGAGCCGTCCAAGGATTCTCCCAGGCTGTCAGCCTGATTTTAGATGACGTGATTGATTGGCTGGATGAAGTAACAAAACCAAGGTAGGTCCAGAGAGGGATTACTCAACCACAAACAGGTAATTCCATTGAGGCTGTCTTGAAAAATTAGAATTTTTGTTTGAGTACAAGGCAGGCGAAAATTATAGCCGCAGGAATATATTTCATATTTTGAGGATTGTAATTTGAGTCTAACGCAGTAATCGAGCAAAAAGGCCATTTTTCAAGGCAGCCTTAAGATAATCATCGTTCAGGCAGACTAATAGTCCGCTTCTCATTATCTTCCTGCTGGCGATAAAAAATGGCAACATTGCCGATGATCCCCACCAACTCAGACCCGGTCCGCTGTTCAATAAGGCCCGCAAGCTCTGTTTTCTGTGATTTTTCCTTAAAATCAAGAAACTTCAGTTTGATCAATTCGTGCAGTTCAAGCGCTTCATTCACCGAAGATACAAGCCCTGAAGTCAACCCTTTTTGTCCCAGATGAACCATCGGTTTTAAACTGTGAGCCAAACCGCGCAAATATTTCCGTTGGAATCCTTGCAATTTATTTTCTCCGTTTATCAATAATGTCTGATGAAGTTATCACCTGAATTGAGCGGTTAGCTATTAGCCGATAGCTATTATTTCTTAGCAGTGTCCGGTATGCTTTTTGCGTCGTCTGCAATGTCGTTAACTGATGTTGTTTCAGCGCGACATCGTGAGTTGCCGTTGCTTTTCCCGGCGAATAGAGCGTAAAAAATTGCCCTGTTTGAGCCCTATAAGGGCGAGTTTGGCAATTTTGGCGTCATGAGCCGTTGGAAATGCAGGCAAACGAGCGCCAAAAAACACTGAGATCAGCATCAGTTAACAGTTGCAAGAACCTAACCGGACACCACTGATTATTTCTATGATTACAGGATGTTTACTATTTCAAACTGTCATCCCTTAGGTCTTATTGCTCATGAACGTAATGCCTTGATTTTTTAAAGCTAAACGCTGATAGCTAACAGCTGATCGCTTAACTTAGTTATCACATAAAACTGATCATCAACGACTGCACCACCGCCCAGCCAAGCACCAGAATGGTCATGACAACGGAAATCATTGCCAACAGTTGATGGGTCATGGTCGGCATCTTTTTTTCCCGGTAGCCAAGCACTATGCCTCCAACAATACCAGCAACAATTCCACCCCCATGGCCCCAATTATTGATCCCCGGAATCATCAACCCAAAAACCGCCAGCCCGACAATCCAGCCCATTGCCTGCCGGTAAATTGCCTCACCATAGGTACCGCCCCTGGTTTTCCCATAATAAAGAATAGCGCCAATCAAGCCACAAATACTGGCTGAAGCGCCGATCGTCAAGGGTACCCCAACCAGATAAGATACCAGGAAGCCGACAATGCCGCTGATAGTATAAATAATCAGGAACCGGTCAAGGCCATATTCCCTGACCACAAATGGGCCCAGCTGTTTGAGCGCCATCATATTGAAAAAAATATGGAGGATGCCTCCATGCAGGAAAGAAGCGGCAATCAGGGTCCACCACCGGTGAAACTGGTCAATGGGAATGCGGCCAGTAGCCCCGACCAGGAGCAGACTGCGATTGGAGGGAGATAAAAAAGCCAGTGGATTTGAGCTAAATTTCATTCCTCCAGGATTCAGTAGCAAGGTATACACAAACATCGCCACATTGAGATAAATAATGAGACGAATAATCTCTTCAGGATGTGAAAGCAGCCGCCCCAGGTAATCCCGTTTCAAGCGGGAACCCGGCCTGGAAAGTCCACAATAGGGACAATGGGGCTCATCCGCACTGATCAACCGGTGGCAATTGGGACAAAGCAAGGACTGGCGTTTATTTTTATTCACCCTGATTAAAAACCCTTCCCATGGTAGAAAGATAGATTTCCGCCAGGGTCAGGAAAGCAATGGCTACCAGTGGCCCCAGTAAAATCCCTAAAATGCCATAGGTTGCAATGCCTCCGAAAATAGAAATAAAAACCAGCAATACATGCATTTTGACCCGGTCTCCAACCATTTTAGGTTTGAGCATATATTCTACAATACCGGAAAGCAGGGCAAAATAGATAAAAAACATAACTCCCCTGGCCACCTGACCGGAAAGTAACAGGTAGATAGTGATGGGAACAAAAACAATTGAAATGCCAATGAAAGGGATGAAAGCAAAGATAGCCATCACGGTTCCCCAGAGTACCGGTGAACGAAACTCGAACATGGTCAAACCGATACCACCCAAGATTCCCTGCAGGATAGCGGCAATACCATTACCGATAATAATGGCAATGGACATATCGTTAAACTTTGTCAACAGCAGGGTTTCCTGAGCTCTGGGCATAGGTAACAAAGCAAGGATATATTCCTTTAATTTTGTCCCGTCTATCAACAGGTAATAGATAATAACAATCATCATCACAAAGTGAAGGGAAAAATGTGCCACTTTTCCAGCCAGCATCTTAGTTTGATCATACATAATCAAACCAACGGTTTTGCCCATGACAACCACATATTCTTCAAAATTGGCGAAATCATAGTTTATATCGAAGCGTTGCAGCAGGTGCTGAACCTTATCAACCCAGACAGCATGCTGTTCCACCAGCCGATTGACCGCTTCGACAGTGAGGGATTGACGAAGATACAGGTAGAAATCTGCCACTTCCACTGACAGGATGGAAATAAGAAAGACCAGGGGCACAAAAATACCGAGAAAAATAAGCACGCAAAGCAACAGTGAAGATCCATAAACCCGGCCACGGCTGAACTTAACCAAGCACTGGTAAGCCGGATGGAACACTCCGACCAGCATGAGCGACATAATTATCGTATAAATAAAAGGATAAATAGTCCATAAAAGCAGCAGTAAACTAATCAGGAAAATGGTCACAAAGATATAAGGCTTATAACTTCGTTTTTCCGACATCCTGAAAATCTATCCTCTTCCAGATAAGTTTTGTAGCGATTCATTTACTGCACTTGCCCAAGGAGGCCTATCACATTTGCCCCCCCCAATGCAACCAAAGCAATTTTTCTCTTGTAATTAGATTAATAATATATTAGACGAAATTCATGAGGGGAGATTTTGTCTATTCCCCTCCGGGTAATATGTACGTCTGTTGGTTTTGCTTTGTACCATGGTGAAGTTGTTCTTCACCATAGCAACATCCGATGCGGCATACGCAATTTTTTTGAAGGAGGTTCACTATTATGGCCGAAGGAAAAGTGAAGTGGTTTAATCAGAAAAAGGGGTACGGTTTTATTGAAACAGATGGTGGCGAAGATGTATTTGTACATTTCTCCGGCATAGAAGGTGATGGGTTTCGCACCCTGAACGAGGATGAACCGGTATCTTTTGATATCGAAGAAACAGAAAAAGGAAAGAATGCCATCCATGTCAAAAAATCATAGAAATGTCTGACTGATACAATAAACTTAAACCCCGGCTAGATAATGCTGGGGTTTTTTATTAATGATGCAAATTCCCAGTACTGTCCGGTATGCTTTTTGCGTTGTGTTCAATCTCGGCAACCGGTGCTGTTTCAAGCGCGACATCGTGAGATACCGTTGCTTTTCCCGGCGATTGGAGCGTGAAAGTTGCCATGTTTGAGCCCTACAGGGCGAGTTTGGCAACTTTAGCGCAATGAGCCGCTGGAAAAGCAGGCAATCGAGCGCCAAAAAGCGCTGAAATCAGCTCCGGTTGACAGTATGCAACTTTCTAACCGGACACTGCTGAAAAATTCCAGGAGATAAACGATGAAAATTACTTGTTGCGGTGCTGCCGGTACGGTTACCGGCTCCAATTATCTGGTGGAAGCTGATGGGGTCAGATTATTAGTTGACTGTGGGATGTTCCAGGGAACCAGACAACTGGAAGAAAGAAACCGGCTGAATTTCCCTTATAATCCCGAAACAATCACCCACCTTTTATTAACTCACGCCCATATAGATCACAGTGGTTTGATTCCCAAGCTGGTTCATAACGGCTTCCAAGGCACGATTCTCTGCACTCCGGCAACCGCAGACCTCTGCGAAATAATGCTGGCAGACAGTGCCCATATTCAGGAAATGGAAGCCGGCTGGCAAAATCGCAAAAAAAAGCGTGCCGGCCGGTCACGTTTCATTGAACCTCTCTATACTCAGGAAGATGTCAGCGCCGCGATGAAATTTTTCCGCCCACTGGCATATGATCAGGAAATCATTCTTTCCCCCCAAGTCCGGGCCCGCTATCGGGATGCAGGGCACATCCTCGGTTCCGCCATCATTGAATTATGGATTAAGGAAAACGGGAAGGAAATCAAACTGGTTTTTTCCGGTGATCTGGGGAATTCCAACCAGC
Source organism: uncultured Thermodesulfobacteriota bacterium (assembly GCA_964478545.1). Classification (GTDB taxonomy): domain Bacteria; phylum Desulfobacterota; class Anaeroferrophillalia; order Anaeroferrophillales; family Anaeroferrophillaceae; genus DQWO01. Next base: position 54,081 of record CAYZIS010000002.1, on the reverse strand, counting down.
CAATCATCGCTGATCCAACCCCCATTAGTAAAGCAGACGTACTCTTTATCGAGTCAACCTATGGCGATCGTTTTCATCGCTCAATGGAAGATACCAATAAGGAATTCCAGGAGATAATTATCGCCGCTCACCGGGACGGCGGTAATCTCATCATCCCTGCTTTTGCCGTTGGACGAACTCAGGAGATTCTTTATATTATCAATGAGTTATACCAAAAAAAACAGATCCCCCATATGGATGTTTATCTAGACAGCCCGTTGGCCATATCCGCTACGGATATTTTCCAAAAACACCCTGAATGTTTTGACGCTGAAGCCATGGACAAACTGAAAAGCGGTGACAATCCCCTGAAATTTCCGGGACTGAAATTTACCCGTTCCACGGAAGAATCCATGCGTTTGAATAAGATCACCAAAGGAGCCATCATCATCGCCGCCAGTGGCATGTGCAACGCCGGCCGGATCAAACATCATTTGCGTTATAATCTCTGGAGACCGGAAGCTCATGTGGTCCTGGTTGGCTACCAGGCCCAGGGGACCACCGGTCGTTTGATTGTTGACGGCGCTGACCGGGTCAAGATTTTTGGTGAATACGTGGCGGTCAAAGCTCATTGTCACACCATCGGCGGCTTTTCCGCCCATGCCGACCAAAAAGGTCTGCTGAATTGGACCGAACATTTTAACCAGCCGCCCATAAATACCGTTATCATCCATGGAGAACCCCAGGCCGCTGAGACATTCAACAACAAGCTCATCCAGAAAGGTTGGCATACCAGTGTCCCGAAAATTGGGGATGTCATTGATGTCACGCCTGAACTTGGCATAGCCTTTTCAACCGAAAAAGCGGTGGAAAAACTGGAATTCGAGACTGAAATTGAACATTCATGGAACGATCTGGAAGAGATCATGGAGCGACTGGATAGGATGGAAGACATTATTGATTTACATACCCGGGAGAGTCTGGCTCCTAAAGTGCGGAAAATCAATCAAAGACTGGACGAAGTAAAAAGCTATCTGGCAGGCAAGGAAGTAAAAAGATCCTAAAAGGTACACAGGCCCAAAGATTCCTGCAACCGGTATTGCCATGTTTTCCAAAGACTTTTTTCAGCATACAGCTCATAATCAAGCGTATAGCAATGTCCATCCCGGTTGTGCCAGATGAGATCAATATAATCAGCAATCCTAGCCATTATCGGCAAAGATTGACTGCCACTGATATATAAATCCGTTTCCAGATTAAAATTATCAATATTCCGACGGGTAAGGTTTGCTGACCCAAGGATAACCTCCTGCTGACCATCGACACTCACTCGGACAATCATCTTGGAATGGAACTGTTCACCATGGGTGGCATACCAGCGAACTTCAATGGCATCCCTGGTTTTCTGCCGGAGTTCATGGGCCACTAATCGATTGGGAATTCCGTTTTTCCGATAGCCAAAGGCATCTTTATTGGGATCAAGAACCAGTTTTACCATAACCCCCCGCCTGGCAGCCTGAATCAACGCCCGAACAATGTCCCTTTCCGCTAGGTAGAACATAGCCATATATACAGCATCTCCGGGGCGCGCTGCCATGATCAGCCGCTGGCAGGCATTTTTGATCCTTCTTTCAGTCAACAGCTGCACATCAACCGCCTGATCATCATTTACAGCATTAACTGAAAGAGTATCAAAGGGCTCCGGAAATAGAAAGCTTCCGGAAAAAGCGGCCACCGCAGCTTCGCTGCGATAGATATCACGACACACATCCCCGTTTACCTGCAGGGCCACATTGGAATGTGCCGAACTGGCATCATGGGAATTTGCAGAAGTAATAACTGCTGTCATACCACCCTGTGGCCGGTCAGCCAGGCAAAGTTTCCGATGGCTGGCTTTGAAGTTCAGCAGAGCAAGATAACTCCGCAGGGTGACAGGCTGACCAGCTACCGCAAAGGGATGCCTCAACCAGCCACCTTTTTTTGAATTACCAAACCATTGCAGGAAAATTCTCCAGAAAGCCGAATAAAGGAAATTGCTGTCACGTAACGAACTCAGGTCGGCGATAATAACATGAATGCCGGCAGCTCGCAGGGAATCAAGCTGTTCAGCCGATGCACCACCAAAGACAGAATTAATCGGGTCGGAAATAACGTCTATAGAAATTGCCGGGATTTCCTTTTTCTTGTCTAATAAAACCTCAACCAACTCAGCAGACAACGGCCGGTAGCAGGCTTTTTCATTCCCCTGATCCCCGTTAAAAAGAAACATATCAACCAGGATGTAGCGTTTTGCCTGTCCAATCATCGTAAAGATTGCAGAGAAAATTTCCTGGTCATAAAGCCTTTGCCCATGCTCGTCAACACTGGTCAGATCACGTAAAAAAGAAATTTCAGCTGCTGAAACTCTATGGACAGGTCCTTGAAAATCAATTCCGGCAGGCAGTGTTTTGGACAAGTGGTAATAGCTCACCCCAATATAGCAAACAAAAAATAAAACCAGGATAATTGCAATTCTGGACATTTTATTCCGATGTCTGTACATGAATTATTTTTCAGCCGTATCCGGGGTAAAACCAAAAACTACTCATCTGAACGACGGAACCATTTGACAAAAAGCAACTGCAGAAGGCTGAACAAAAATACAATAATAATTTGCCCGACCAGAAAAGCCATGACACCAATCAATACCTGAATCCCAAGAGTTAAAGAAAGGTACCAGTCAATCATTGTCAGGTTTTCTACCTTTATTCATTTTTCATTCAACCACACCGGTTCCAGAATTCAAGACCAGTATATTCAATAATTTTTGATCCTGTAAAATTTGTTCCAGAACAGCGGCAAGGGCTTCATTGACCAGTCGTTGGTTCTGTCGAATTCCCGGTCTTAACACCAGCACCGCTTGTTTATCAATGGAATAATAGCTGGTCAGTTTATGCCCACCGTTTACCGCCGTGCTCCTGAGGGAAATCTTTGTCTGCACCGGAACTTTCACTATTGCAGATAATACCTGATGACTGAACTCCTGGATTTCGATTGTCAGAGAAACAGTGCTATCCTGCAGCCCGGCCAGGGGAATGAATCCTTTTTTTCTCAGGCCGGCAGCGACAGCTTTATCAATAACCATCTCAAGCTCCTGGGTGGAAAAGAACGGCTGGCGATTTCCATGGCTATCTTCAAAATAACCCAATGCGTTTTCAGGTCGGGAATCAATAACCCGCAGGGAAATTTCCTGATGATCAGCAATAATATCACCGGCAACCGTTTGAATTGATGGTTGAATTGTCAAACGTTGTGGCAGTGAAGCACAACCCACCATCAGTATAATAGATACAAGCAGAATCGAAGATATGGCAATACGGCTCATCTTTTCCTCCAGAAGATTATTTTATAAACCCAACACAATACATGACTCGAACTAGAGAAAATTCAGGCTGATAAAAAACTCCTTATCACTCCCTGGAATTCCGATATAAGGAAACTATTATCATGTGCTCAATCTGGGTTACTTCTGATGCGACATCGTGAGATAACGTTGCTTTTTCCGGCAAATGGAGCATTAAAATTGCTACGTCTGAGCCCTGAAAGGGCGAGTTTAGTAACTTACTCCTGAATTCCTGTCACTCTTTTCAGTACCCCCTTGAGGGGTATAAAAAACAAGAAATTATCGGGAATACATTCAGAATATTCGGGCTTGGTTCATAGCCGTGTCTGCCGACAGGCAGGCGGGTTTGGCCGCCGAACGAATCACCAGGACGGTGATTCGCGGCGGATGCCCGGCGAGAATGAGCGAGAGCCATACCGGAACATCTAGGTACATTGATTTGGGTTGCGGGCGTTAAGCCCGCGTTAGTAATTTTAGCGCAAAGAGCCACTGAAAAAGCAGTCAATCGAGCGCCAAAAGCACCAGAAACAACCAAAGTTGGGATAAAATCACGATCTTATATCGGAATTCAAGTATAGCTCCGGACAAACTTGACAAATACTCATCCACAGACCAAGCATGAAATTCTATAAAAATAATACCCAAAGTCCCATAAGCTCCAAGAATCACAATCATCAAGAGAGATCATATATGCAATACGAGGAAATTCTTTTCGATACCAGCGGGGAAATCGCTTTCCTTACCCTTAACAACACCAAAAGAATCAATGCCCTGTCCCAACGAATGATTGGTGAAATCATCCATGTCCTGCAACAGTTGCCAATGGATGAAACCATAAAAGTCCTTATTGTGCGGGCAGCAGAAACCCTGAGTCTGGCCCGGCAGATCGCCAATGCCAGCCGTCTGACCCTGGGATTGGGAAAGCAGGGATTTTACGCCCAGGTGGATCAAGCGGATGACAAAGCCCTGCATTATGCCAAACACACCATCGCCCTCAACAACCTGACAGAAGATGCCCGGACGGGAATTAAAGCCTTTTTAAATAGGGCCACTCCCCAGTGGCAGAACCGCTAAAGCAGCTACTTTTCTTTCCATACCGGGCTTCGTTTTTCCAGAAATGCGCTTACCCCCTCTTTAGCATCTTCGGTAGTACAAAGACGGGCAAACGTTTCATTCATATATTCAAAGGCTTTATAATAATCCAGATCCGCGGCAGTATAAAAAGATTTTTTCGCAATCTGGACAGCAACCGGACTTTTCCGAGCCAACAGCGCAGCCCATTCACGCGTGGTTTTTTCCAACTCCTCCTCCGACACCACCTTGTTCACTAATCCCATCGCCAAGGCCTTTTCTGCATTGATCAAATCACCATAAAGCAGCAATTCAAGTGCCCGTTTTCTGCCGATGGACTGACTTACCGGCACAATAGGACCAACACAATTCAGACCCACATTGATCGCGGTTAAACCAAAACGCGCCCTTTCACTTACTACGGCCAGGTCACAAGCAGCCACCAGGCCGGCCCCATTAGCAGCCGCAACCCCATGGACCTGGGCAATAACCGGTTTTTTCATCCGGCTGATAGTGCCCAGTGGAGTTTCCATACACTCTATCCAATCACGATACTCCGAAGCGGTTTTATCAAAAAAATCGCTGACATCAATACCGGCACAAAAGGCCTTACCTGCACCCTTGACAATAATAACCCGCACCCGTTGATCCGCATCAAGTTCCAGCAACGCCTGGCTGAGCTCCTCAGCCAGAGAGATAGTAAACGTGTTCAGATTTTTTGGACGGTTCAGGGTTATTTCACCAACATAATCATCTCCAATAGACACCATAATACTTTCATAACTCATCATCTTCTCCTTTTAATTTCAGTCTGAAAAACAAATCCCCATCGGCATTCTTCTATGATGATTTTTTGAATACCTGAGATGCGTGGTCGATGTCTTCAGGACAGAAGACAAACAAGGTTTTTCCTTCAGAGGGAGAAACAGAACCATAGACATAATTGATATTAATACCAGCATCACCGATTTTTTTGGCGGTTTCCGCCAAGGACCCAGGACGGTTATCCAACTCAACCGCCATAACTGGCATAATATCATACAAATAGTCATGTTCGGCCAACAGATCCATGGTTTTATCGCTATCGCTTACCAGTAAACGAATAAGAGCAAACTGTTCTGAATCTTTCTGGATCATACCATATGGCATATCGTCGGAAAATTTTACCCCGGGCCTTAAAAAGCTCCTTAACGTAACTGGTGGCATCCTGAATAGTTATAGCATCAATATTAATGTTATTTTCAGCCAGCATTAAAGTTAGTTTGGATAATTCTCCCGGTACATTTTTCAGGAAAAGTGTAATCTCAGTACGAACCATGAATTCCTCCTCAGTAAAAACATTTCCAACCTTTTTCACAACAACAGACAGCTGATTCTGACCTCTAACCATGATTATGATCATCATTGGTTGTCAAGAATAATAAAGAGAGAAATGTCTCAGTATTCCTGAATCCATTTTAGTGCCGCTTCCTTTTGTTCAGGAAGAAAATGCTTCACCTCTATGCTGGGAAAAAGATGATCCGCTATATCTGTCCATTTTTCCATCCATTTAATCTTGGACACTACCGCCTTTTTGGCAAATTTCTTAAAATTCGGCAGGGCAAATTTCAGGTCATCCACCAGGGCCGGCAGCGAAATCCATCCAAATGATTCAACCTCTACATAAATACTGATTCGTTCGTGCTTTTCTAACATTTTTTTCATAACCTCAATCATGGCGTCCATATCCTGGCGTTCAATCTTTCCGGATACTTTTACCCCAATAACATGACTCGCTTCCATGGGTATTTGATTCATTATCAGCAGTCCTCCTTAATATTTTCAGGGTTGATAAACATTTCTATCAGCCTGATTTGCCAGAAATATCGTTACAAAAACGAAAACCTAGTACAGTTCAGAACCAAACCAAGTAATAACGATTGAATTGTTCATTAACTTATAAATCTCCTGAGGACTTTTTACCAGACACTAATGGAACGCTCAAATAATAGCCAACCACTTGATATTAAATCATTTACACCTTTTTATCTCCTTCGAAAAACAACATTTTCAACAACTGAATCGCCATGAGAGTTGACTGAGAAAATTTTTCCATTGGCACATTTTCTGCGTGATGGTGCAGGAATACAGAATTTAGGACAGCAGCAAACATGAAAATTCATTCATGGCAAAGGACAAAGAATGAAAAAAATTGCAGTCAGTGTCATTATCGCCATATTGAGCTTCATGATGCTTTTAACAGCTGTTCCTGCATATGCCCAACCTGGAAACGGAGGATCAGAAGGCCAGACACATTATAACTGCTCAAGCAAAGATGGCACCTGCCGGGTCGTCCACTCTGTTGATTTTACTGCCAAAAGGCATCAAGATGACTACCAGCAGAAGCTGGCCGTACTTGAAAAAAAAATCATGCATGCCATGGATGATCTGGACAAAGCAATGGTCAGCAACGGCGATGGCAGGATAAAACAAGCGCTTCAACAACAGGTGGAAATACTGGAAAAGGAATACTGGCAGCTGAAAATAATCGAATAAAAAAATAGCTGACCGCTGATGGCTAACAGCTGAAAGCGTTTAGCAGGAAATAGCAATTTTCAGATGAACACTCTTTAAAAAATATCAGCTGAGAAAATATATATCCGCGTTTCCGACTGCTGCCAGCATTTGGTCGACAAACCAGCCTTCATGCAGGTATGGGCAAGAAATTCCTCCCGACTCCAACCATATTCAGTTGCCACCTGGGGAAGCAAGAGGCCGGCATAGCCCTGGCATTCAAGATACAACCCATGAACACCGACCTCAATCTCTTTAATATCTTTGATAAGATGCAAGGGAGTCAATACTGAAATCTCCAGTTCCAGCTCATCAAGTTCAGCTTTGCCAACCGGGGAAAAACGGGGATCATTAAAAGCCGCTGCCGGTGCCATTTCCCTGATGGTCTCAACCAGGGGCAGGTTCCCCTGAATATGGCCGATGCAACCCCTTAATGCTCCATGTTTCGTCAAAGTAACAAAGGCTCCCCGCTTTTCCTCCAGGTGCCCACCTGGCGGAACCTCCGGTACTCGTTTGATTTCCTGAAACCTGGCCTTGATCTCATCCATAGCCAGCTGACGAAGAAAGCTTTTTTCCGCCTCGGTCAACCCCAGATCAATACCCACTTGGTGCTCCTTCTTTTTCTTCATTTTTCAGCCACCATTTCTAAAATCTCAACTTTCTGACTTGAATTGCCAAGATACATTGTCAGAATGTTCGGGCTTGGATCATAGCCGTGTCTACCTACAGGCAGGCGGCATTGACCGCCGAACTAATCACCACGATGGTGATTCGCGGCGGGCACCTCGGAGCTGCACACGATGTGCAGCGAGAATGAGCGAGAGCCATGCCGGAACATCCTTTAATAAACCTTTTTTGGCTGTTTCTTCATAATTCAGAAAGTTGAGTAAAATCTTATCCCGAACAGAAACACGAGGTAAACCCGTCCCGCTATCTGTATATGGCCGCAGCCATATACCCCACCACCTGACCACGCTCTCCGGTCACATCACCGGAGTTCTGATAAGCAACCACCCGGGCACTGGTGGCACCAAGCTTTGCCGCCAGCATCATGACCGCCACCATCGGCCCAATACCACAGGCCTCAGCTTTGCCACCAGCAACAACATTCCAAAGTGCCCGTGAATCATTATTATTTACCGCCTCCAGGATATTACTATCCAGACTCACCACTTCATCGTAGGGATGATAATGAGAAAGGTCAGAGCTTGCCACCAGCAGCACCCGCTTCCCACGCAGCAATGTTTCCAAAGCCTCTACCATCTGGGTAGCGGTCTCCCAATCCTGGGAGCCCATTACCACCGGGATGAGAAAAAACTTCGGCAGCACAACCTGCAAAAACGGCAACTGCACCTCCAGTGCGTGTTCCTGGCGATGAGCCTGGGGAACATAATGGAAAATACTGTATTTACTCAACAACTCCTGTACCAGATTTTTTGCCAGGGGAATAATGCCCAGCGGAGTCTGATAATCACCGGAGGGATACAGAGAGGCACCCTGGAAATAGATATGATGGCTTGGAGAAATAACCAGGACATAATCATAATCGGCCCCTGACAGCTGGGAATAGGCCGCCGCCGCGACTCTGCCTGAATACATATACCCTGCATGGGGGCTTATAAGACCAATAACGGAGCCGGGAACCTTGTCAATCCCGGCAACGCTCTGTAAATAGCTGTCGATATCATGTCGCAAAGTCTCCGGATCAGACGGATAAAATGTTCCGGCAACTGCCGGCACCCTTACAACATTTTCATGCATCAACTCCTCCCGGGAAAGCATATTTTCTTTTCCCTTGATTATTCTCATTAGACTACGTATAAAACTCAGCTGTCAGTAGCCTTGTTAAATAATCTACCATGCTTCCATTGGTTGTCAAGTCCGTTGAGAAAACTATGGAAAAAAAAGATATTCTCAGTAACCTGGAAAATTTACTTTTATCCCAATTCGACATCCGGGTTGTTTATGAAAATCTCCTTTCCCAATCCATCAGAAGAAAACGAGGCCTCTGCCGTTTCGATGATGAATATCTCTTTATTATCAATGAGAAGGAAAAAATCGATTATAAAATTGCCGCCATCTGTGAAATCCTCACCAACTTTGATCTGGAATCGGTATATCTCCCCCCTCAGGTTAGAAAAGTCATTGAAAAAAAGAGAAGAACCAGCTGACTTTGCACCAAAAAAGAGAGGGGATTACCTTATCAGGCAACCCCCTCCCAATTACATCACGAACAAAAAACTGACTTACTTTTCGATGATGGCATCATTCGGACAAACTTCGACACAAGAACCACATTCAACGCATTTATCCTGATCAATTACATACTTGTCTTCACCTTCAGAAATAGCGTCTTCAGGACATTCTTCCGCACAAGTACCACAGGATACACATTCATCAGTAATTACATACATGGTCAAACCTCCTCTAGTTTACAGCCGACCATCGGGAGATACCCACCATTGGACTTCCAACCCGGAAGGCAATTTATATTTTGACCAGCAGCCACCCTCGACCACCAATCAGCTTCTTACTATATTTCCATCACTTCCTGTTCTTTAAGCTCAGCAATTCCATCAATTGTGCCAACAAATTCATCAGTCAACTTTTGGACTTCGTCCTGACCTTTCTTATTTTCATCCTCGGTAATTTCTTTATCTTTTTCCATCACCCGCAGCATATCGATACAATCACGACGGCAGGCACGGATTCCTACTTTTGAAGTCTCCCCCATTTTCTTCACCACCTTCACCAGCTCCCGGCGTCGCTCTTCAGTGGGACGAGGCATAACCAATCGAATCTGCTTACCGTCATTAGTGGGGTTTACCCCAAGATTTGATTTATTAATTGCCTTATCAATCTCACCCAGCATGTTATTGTCCCAGGGCTGGATAACAATCATACGGCTTTCCGGGACAGAAAGCGATGCCACCTGATTGAGTGGCGTAGGCACACCATAATAATCAACCTTGACCCCATCAAGCAGCGTTAGTGATGCCCTGCCGGTCCGTACCCGACCCAGATCCCGCTTTAAGGCTTCAATGGCCTTCTGCATACTTTCCCGGCCTTCTTCCAGCACCTCTAAAATCAGCCCCTGCGCCATATTTATCCCCTTCCGACAAATGTGCCGATTGATTCACCACAGACAGCTTTTTTGATATTTCCTTTTTTGGTAAGGCTGAACACCAGAATCGGCAGGTGATTATCCATACAAAGAGAAATGGCCGTGGCATCCATAACTTTCAAACCCTTCTGAAGCACATGGAGATAGGTAAGTTCATCGTACTTGACCGCATCGTCATATTTCAGCGGATCACGATCATAGACGCCATCCACCTTGGTCGCTTTGATAATAATATCGGCCTGAATTTCCATGGCTCTCAAGGAAGCTGCCGTATCTGTGGTAAAATAAGGATTGCCGGTACCAGCAACAAAAATAATAACTCTCCCCTTCTCCAAATGGCGTACCGCCCGACGGCGGATATACGGCTCGGCCACCTCCTGCATGGAAATAGCGCTTAATACCCGAGTGTAGACACCAAGCTGCTCCAAGGCGTCCTGCAGAGCCAGGCCATTAATAACCGTGGCCAGCATACCCATATAATCAGCTGTCACCCTGTCCATCCCGGATGAGGCTGCCGGAACTCCGCGAAAAATATTCCCGGCACCAATTACAATCGCAATCTCTATTCCCAGATCATGGACATCGCGGATTTCTTCAGCAAAGGAACGGATTGTCGCTTCATCGATACCATATTCCCTCTTCCCCATCAAGGCCTCACCACTTAGCTTCAGCAAAACCCGCTGATAGGGAAATGTTCCTTTTGCCATGAGCACCAATTTCTATTTCTCTTGCCTGCTGAGAAATTCTTTATGATAAAACGATAAAAAACACCCTGAAGAAGCTGGTCAAAAATCTTTCTACTTCAGCTGAGCTGCAACTTCCTGGGCCAGGTCACAACTCCTTTTTTCCAGCCCCTCTCCGAGAAGATAACGGCTAAACCTTCTGATACTGATATTTTCACCGATTTTGGCAATCATCTCTTTAACCAGCTCTTCAACAGTTAAATCAGGGTTTTTGACAAATTTCTGTTCCATAAGACAATTTTCGGCGTAAAATTTTTCAATTCTTCCGGTAACAATCTTATCAACGATCTTTTCCGGCTTTCCACTCTCTAAAGCCTGGGCGCGAAAAATCTGTTTTTCTTTCTCTACATCATTGGCAGAAACATCATCACGAGTAATACCCACGGGATTTGCCGCCGCAATCTGCATGCAGATATCCTTAACAAAAACCTGAAATTCATCGGTACGGGCAACAAAATCCGTTTCGCAATTAATTTCAACCATGACGCCTATTTTTCCACCAGCGTGGATATAAGAACCCACAAGACCTTCTGAGGTTATTCTGCCACTCTTTTTGGATGCCGCGGCCAAACCTTTTTCCCGCAAGAAGTCAACGGCCTCATCAAGCACACCATCTTTTTCCTTGAGGGCTTTTTTGCAATCCATAATTCCAGCCCCGGTTCTCTCCCGAAGCTCTTTTACCATTGCAGCAGTTATTTCTGCCATGTTTTCATCCTCCGATATCTTCTTCCCGCCGGCATCAACCGGTAATGGGTCAGCAAGTAATTATCTTCTAGAAAAAAGTTATTTATTCAACAACCGGTGTTTCTGTTACCTCTTCAGTTACCACAGCCTCGGCCTCTTCTGCCACTACAGTCTCAGCCTCTTCGACCGCAACTGGCTCAGTCTCCGCACCAACTCGTTCAACAACAGGACCTTCCCCAGCCTCAGTGTCCTGAAAATCAGCCTCATCAACCTCTTTATCTGTTGCCGCCTGTTTTCTTTCCTCACGCAGCATTTTACCTTCCAGGATAGCATCGGCAATTCGAGAACAAAACAATTTAATGGTCCGAATAGCATCATCATTACCAGGAACCACGTAATCTATAGGATCAGGATCACAGTTGGTATCCACCACCGCAACCACCGGGATACCCAGTTTATTGGCTTCAGCCACCGCGATTGCTTCCCGTTTGCAGTCTATCACAAAAATACAGGCAGGCTGTTTTTCCATATTTTTAACCCCACCAAGATTTTTCTCCAGCTTTTCCCGCTTCCGTTCCAGAGAAACAACCTCTTTCTTGATCAGGAGATCATACGTACCATCAGCCTTCATGGTTTCCAGTCTTTTCAGCCGGGCAATACTTTTCTTAATGGTCTGGAAATTGGTCATCATACCTCCCAGCCATCTTTGATTTACCCAATACATGCCACATCTTTTTGCCTCTTCTTCAATGTGCTCCTGGGCTTGGCGTTTAGTCCCGACAAACAGGACTTCACCACCATCCGCGACTATCTCGACCACTTTCTTGTAAGCTTTGCGAAAGAGAGGCAATGACTTCTGCAAATCAATAATATAAATTCCATTACGAGCACCGAAAATGTACTTTTTCATCTTCGGGTTCCAACGCTTTGTCTGGTGACCGAAATGGACTCCGGCCTCCAGCAACTGTCTCATTGTAATAACTGATGCCATACTTTTCTCCTTGTTTTTTGTTTTACCACCGCCCCCTTATCCACGCCCACCGAACAGCCTCCGGCACAACGACATGAATAACATTAATAACCAGGAACGTGAGATTTACAAGCCTGGATTTGTTACCATAAAGATTACTCTTTTGCAAGAGCAAAAATCCGCCTGGCAGCCCTGATATCATTAGCGATTTGAGCCTGAAGGCCAGCCACTTCCGTAAAGGCAATGGTATCCCGCAAGCGCTCCAAAAAAATAATTTTAATACTCTCCCCGTAAAGATCCCGGGAAAAGTTAAGAATATGCACCTCCACCGTCAACCCCGTATCACCAAAGGTGGGATTATAGCCGATACTCACTACCCCCTGCAACCGCCGTTCGCCGTATTCAACCCAAACAGCATATACCCCTTCCCGGGGATAAAGCTCCGCCTCTGAACGAATATTGGCCGTGGGAAACCCCAGATCCTTGCCGCGATTTTTCCCTGGCCTGACAACCCCTTCAACGGAATAATAGCGGCCCAACAGCCTGGCCGCCGCCATAACCTCACCAGCCATAATATGCTGCCGTACCCTGGTGCTGCTGACAACTTTGCCATCCATAAGAAATGGCGGGGCAACCACCGTCTTAAAGCCCATTTCAAGACCAAGTTCTGCCAACAGCTTGATATCCCCTTCCCGGTCGCGGCCAAAATGATAATTATCACCCACAATCACCGTATGGGTACCCAGGCGTTCGACAATAACCCGGCGGGCAAAATCAGCAGCTGACAGGTTGACAAATTCCCGGGTAAAAGGTGCACAGACCAGGGCATCAATGCCAGATTTGCTGATAAGCTGTATTTTTTTATCCAGGGGGGTAATCAGGAAAAGGCGACGTTCAGGAAAAATTAATTTCAAGGGATGAGGTTGGAAGGTTAAGGCAACCGCTTTTTCACCTTCCCGAGCCGCCACCTCCTTCACCAGTGAGAAAAGTGACTGGTGTCCCAAGTGTACACCGTCAAAATTGCCGATGGTCAGGATGCTACTGCCTGGGGTGAATCGCTGTTCCCAAAGATTCAAATATTTCTTCATGGTATCCGACCAGATAAAAAAGGTTGTTTTCAGCCAGCTCACGGTTACCCGTCGGCGGCCAGGAAACAACCCTAAGAATTCATCCCCGGTTCAACCAGTTTTCTAATGGTCAACCAAGTTCGTTTTAATCAATCAGCCTTATTCATGAAGCGAAAAAATTCATTGCCACTACCCAGAACCAAGGTTGATTTATCCACCAATGCTTTTTCATATGCCTGCAGGCTGCGATAAAAATTATAGAAATTTTCATCCTGCTGGAAGGCCTGGGCGTAAACAGCAATTGCCTTCTGCTCCCCCTCACCGCGAACTTCCTGCGATTTGCGGTAGGCTTCAGCCAGGAGAATTGTCCTTTCTTTTTCAGCCTGGGAACGAATTTTAATTGCCTCCTCTTCGCCTTCCGAGCGGTATTTTTTTGCCTGTCGCTGGCGTTCAGCCTGCATGCGGGAAAACACGTGCCGCTCATTCTCAACCGGCAGATCCGCCCTTTTGACCCGCACATCCATGACTTCAATCCCATAATCAGCCGCAGCCTTGTTACTATTCACCGTGACTGTTTCCATGATTCTCGTCCGCACTTTGGACACAATATCATTCAGTGTTTCCTTACCCAGCTCCACCCGAAACTCAGAATAAATGATATCAGCAAGCCTTGATTGGGCGCCGGTTATATTCTTCACGGTCTGATAAAACTTCAGCGGATCAACAATCCGCCATTTAGCATAGTTATCAACCACCAGATTTTTCTTATCACTGGTGACGATTTCCGCCGGAGCGGCATCGTAAACCAGCAAACGACGGTCAAAGAACATCACCTGTTGCAGCAAGGGTAATTTATAATTCAAACCCGGTTCAGTTATCACCCGTATTGGTTTCCCCAGCTGCAGAACCAGTGCCTGCTGTGTTTGATCAACCTGAAACAATGCTGACAGGATCACCATGACAATAATAACCCCGGCGATAGCAATAAATCTTATATTTTTCATCTATTATTCCTCACAAATATTATTTGGCAGATTGTTCCTTAAACCGGAAAGGATCAATAGGCAATAAGGGCAACAGGTTCTGCTGCACCTTTTGATCAATAATGATTTTATCAACCTTAGCCAATACTTTCTCCATAGTTTCCAGATACATACGCTTGCGGGTTACCGAAGGCGCCTGCTTATACCCCCGCAGATTGGACAAAAAACGGGCAGCGTCACCCTGGGCAATATTGATCATTTCTGACTTGGACGCCATGGCCTGATTAATCATCTGGGTAGCCTTACCCTTGGCTTTAGGCAGAATATCATTCTGATATCCCTGGGATTCGTTAATAAGCTTAATTTTATTTTCCTTAGCACTGGCCACGTCCTTAAAAGCTTCAATAACCGCTTTCGGCGGGTGGACATCCTGCAGTTGAACCGCCACCACCGCTGCACCGACTTGGTAGCGGTCCAGGATTATCTGTAAAAGGGTTTTCATTTCCTGCTGTATCTTAAATTTGCCCACGGTCAGGACTTCATCAATAACAGATTTCCCGATAACTTCCCGCATTGACGCCTCAGCCGCATCACGGACGGTTTTTTCCTGATCAGCGACATTAAAAAGGTAATTGACCGGATCTTTAATGAGGTACTGAACAATAAACTGGGCATCAACAATATTTTCATCACCAGTCAACATCAGAGATTCATGGGGAACTGCCTGGTAGCGGGACGGCGTTGCCTGTGAAGTGCTCCTGAAACCAATTTCCAGCCGTTTTACCTGGGTAACCCGGGGTTTCAGCACCGTTTCAACCGGAGTCGGCATATGCCAATGGGGACCGGGATTGGTGGTATAAACCACCTTGCCAAAGCGCTGCACAACACCCTGCTCATCCGGGCCAACGATATAAAACCCAGTCGCAAACCAACCAATAAAAAGAAACAATAAAACAACCCCGATCCCGCCGGGAAATTTGGTGGGAAATTTTCCACCAAACCGCTGTTTAATCTTTTTAATCACAGCTTCCAGATCCGGAGGCTGGAGCCCAGTCCCGCCACCGCTTTTATCTTTCCCATTATATTCCCATGGCATAGAGAAAACTCCTTTTAAAGTTCTTTTGATTCGATATTTTTACCAACCAACAAGATTGTGACTATAGACTAACCACGGGGTTCACGTCAACCCACTAAATGAACGAACCCAGTCCAGGCTTTTTTATTCCTCCACTATCAGAGAAGCCAAAAAATCAGCAGTCAGTTTTCCCAGAAATACATGTCCGTCTTCATTGGGATGCACACCATCACTGAGGAAATACCCCCAGGGGTCCAACAGCTCAGGCCAAGCCCCCCAGACATCAAGGACAGGAATCTGTCGTTGTTTTGCCGTATTACGAATAATTTCATTGTAAGACTCAGGGGTCTCTCCCCCAAATAGCTGTACCGATATTGCCGGTTGGATGGTGGTCAACAGAATGGGGCGGCAGTTACTGTGTTTGATCTTTTCAACCATCTCATTGAGATTCTGCCTGAATTCCGGTAATAGCACCCCCATATACAGGTCATTCAAACCAAATGCAATGGTTATCAGATCTGGTGTATGGCACAGTACATCACGCCGCAAACGGCGAAGACCGCCAAACAAGGTATCTCCATCAACCCCGGCATTCAGCACCTTAAAGATTATTTCAGGGTATCGCTCCCGCAACAGATGCTGCATTACCAATCGCCATGGTCGATGAACCCCAAAACCATTGGTGATGGAATCGCCAAGGCAGACAATGGAAACAGAGGATGGTGTTTCAGTTTTCATTCAACTTAGGATTCGACCAGGCCGGATTAAGATATAACCTGAATTAAGCGTTTAGCTTTTAGCCGTTAGCTATTAGTTTAATGATTACAGGATGTTTACTATTACAAACTGTCACCCATCAGGTCTTATTGTTAATAAACGTAATGTCTTAATTTTTTAAAGCTAAACGCTGATAGCTAATCCCTAATCGCTTAACTTAGATCTCAACTTTCTGACTTGTGTTACCAGAATACATTATCAGGATGTTCGGGCTTGGCTCATAGCCGTGTCTGCCGACAGGCAGGCGGCATTGGCCGCCGACAGGCAGGGCTATTTTTCATAACTCAGAAAGTTGAGTTAGATATAAATAATTGAACATACTCCTGCAGTTGCCCTGAAGTCAGAGAAGAGGATCTTGTGTGACGCAACTGACGACCGATCTTTTTTGCCAGAGCCAGGTTTAGCTCACCACGGGGATCTTCCGCACACAGGGATGAATCTTTAAGATTCTGTAGTATTTCCAGCATATTAGCCAGTGATTTCTTTTTAAAACAGAGTACATCATCCCGGGACAGCGCGTAATGAGGGGATTGATCAAGACGGAGGAGAAGTTTCTGCCAGCGTCTGGTCCGATTCAATAAGAGCACCGTATTAAAAATCCGCCGGTTGACCGCAAAAGAAAAAAGGGTCGGGGTTATGGTCCGGGCCAGGAGAGGATCATTATCCCAACGTGAACGCCTGCTAATCAGATGGGCATACTGCCACAATTTATGGCGGATCGAAACCTCAAATCGCATTTCCCAATACAGATGAAGGGCACCTTTCTTGTGATAATACTGGACAATCTTACTCGGTACAAATGAATTATGGGCGACAACATCCGCCGCCAGATGGGTAAGGTATCCGTAGACAAAAGCCTGCTGGGCCGGGGAACAAACCTGATCCTGTAATTCAAAGGCAACCGGCCAGGTATGGCAATGGCGCAATGGATCAACGAATTTTTTCCCAACCACCATGTCCGCGGCAATATTGCCATAAAGAAAATCATAGGGATAACGGGCCAGCGCAGCTGCAACCTGCAGGGGCAAAAGATCTTTGCTGACCAGCAGTTCCCGAGCCAGTTTCAGGTGGGTTGCCGGCCCCCAGGCACTGGCGCAGCCACAGCTCAAAAGAATAACCAGTAGCGAAAAAAACACAATCAGCAAGAAGAGACTCATAGTGCGAAATACCCTGATCTACTGCGCCAAAGGCACAATCTCAGTCCCTGGCGGCAGTACAAAACTGAAAAATCCTGCCGGCAGTTTGTTTTCAGTTGGCGGCTTCCAGGAATAACTGATGATTATCTCATTGGCAAAGAGATCCGTAAGCTGGCTTTTAACCAGTTTCAATGTCTGTTTATCGAAAAAAAGCTGCAAGGTTGTAAATGGTCGGCCCTCGCCCTCTGCCGCCCGGGGCAACAGAGAGACCTTGATAATGGGATCATCAGCGGATTCGGATACTTCTACCTGATAGTCATCCTGCAACTTCTCCAAATTTGTTAACAAATGCATCATCAGCCGGGCTTCCGTCACCTGGGCCACCTCACCAATCATGACCTGTTCCAGGGACGCGTCATAAAACCAGAGCCTTTTACCATCAGAAATCAACAGCTGGACATCCGGCTCCTTAAACTCCCAGCGCATGCAATCGGGAATTTTAAAATAGACTGTTCCCCGGGAAATTACCGGTTCTTCAATATCAGGCAGATGGGCCTCCTGGACAAAATCCCCTATCCATAAGCCCGGCTGCTCAAAAACTGCCTTTATCCGGCTCAGGATTTTTTTCTGGCCGCTACTCTCCTTACAAGAGGCTGATGCAGGGAAATAACAGAAAACAACGCTCAAGCAGAAAAAAAATAGCAACGGCTGCATAAACTTTTGAAAAAAAATTTTCACTTCACTAGCTCCTGCACATTATAAAACCAAAGTTAAGCGGTTAGCTATCAGCGTTTAGTAACTGACTCCTGAATTTCTGTCACTCTTTTCAGCACCCCCTTGAGGGGCATAAAAAATAAGAAAATTTAATGTTCGGGCTTGGCTCGCAGCGGGTTTGGCCGCCGAACGAATCACCACGACGGTGATTCGCGGCGGACGCCCGGCGAGAATGAGCGAAAGCTATGCCTGAACATCCTAAGAAAATTTCTTTTGGCTAGTGTCTGGTATATTTTTTTGCGTTGTCTACAATGTCGTTAACTGGTGCTGATTCAGCGCGACATCGTGAGATGCCGCTGCTTTTCCCGGCAAATAGAGCCTAAAAATTGCCCTGTTTGAGCCCTGGAAGGGCGAGTTTGGCAATTTTAGCGCCATGAGCCGTTGGAAATGCAGGCAATCGAGCGCCAAAAAGCGCTGAAATCAGCTCCGGTTAACGGTTGCAAGAGCCTAACCGGACACCACTGAAAAAACCATGAAATCAGTTCATTAGCAATAAAACTTAAATACGGACTAATCTATAACACCGGAGAAAAGACCCGGCAAATATCCTCGACAAATTCCCGCACTTTGCCCCGCTGGTGGATTTCCTCTGAGCTTACCAACCGGGAGTCAGCAACAATTTTCTCCACCACGGAAACTATCTGGCGCACATCTACCGCAGAATAAAGGAACAGCGCCAGCTCAAAATTAAGCTGGAAACTGCGGATATCCATATTGACGGTCCCGGTCACGGCCAGGCGACCGTCAATGACAATCAGCTTGGCGTGGATCATCCCCGGCTGGTAACGGTATAATTGCACCCCGGCATCAACCAGATCAGGCAAAAAAGAGTTTCCGGCCAGATCAACCAGGGGATGGTTGGAACGTTCCGGGATAATAAGCCTCACATCCCGACCCATTCGGGCTGCCAATTCCAAAGCGGCTGACAGGGGTTCATCGGGAACAAAGTAAGGACTGACCACCCAGATACTCTCTTCCGCCTGATGCAAAGCAGCCAGAACCCCTGAATAAAGCGGACGACGGTTGGCATATTCCGGACCATCAGCTACGACCTGAACAATACTGTCAACCTCATGATCCACCAATAAAGTACAATCAGGAATAACTCGTTCGAATTTTTCCCCGGTGGCATAGGCCCAATCATGCCGGAAAACATTACGAAGGTGAGCAACGGCCGTTCCCTTGAGCAACAGCGCGGTATCCTTCCAACGTTTTTTATAACTGGCCGGACCAAGATAATTCTTTGCCAGGTTCATACCACCGGCCATTGCCTGACAACCATCAATAATCATCATTTTACGATGATTACGTAAATTAGCCGCCCACCGGCTGCGCACAGGCAGCAGGGGCAAAAAAATCCCCACTTGGCCACCAGCATCGCGAAGGGGCTGGACAAAACGGCCTTTGGTCAAAAAACACCCCAGCGCATCAAGCAGCAGCTTGACCTTTACTCCCTGGCGAGCTTTACGGACCAGCAGGGCCACCAATCTTCTGCCCACATCATCGCGGCCAAGAATAAAGGCGGTAATTTCGATGGAAATTTCAGCCTGTTCGATAAGCTCAGTGAGAATTTGATAAGCTTCAACCCCGTCATCGATAATCCGACAATGGTTGCCGGCTACCGGAAAATATGCACCGGTTCTGACCATCAGGTCCGAAACCCGGTTCAATGATGGCGTTATCTCACCGGCTGACACGGAAAAAGAATCCGGAAACTTTTTGGGTGGCTGCTCCATTTTTTCAACAATGCGTTGAATCCGCTTACCACCAATAAAAAAATAAAGCGGCACGCCCACATAAGGGAGCAGACCAATGGCCAGAATCCAGGCCAAAGTCGCCCCGGGGTGCCGCCGTTCAAGGAGGATGCGGGGAATCAGGACAATCGCCAGCATATAGCCGACGATTTCAAAAAAATGGGCAAAAATCCAGTTAGGAATAATCATTCACTTCCACATATCCATGCGGAATTACTGGCCAGCTGACAAAGAAAATTCACGGGTATAAAAAACGCCGCTATCCTTATCCAACACCTTTAAAATCAAAGAGGAAGGGATACCGGCTTCAGCCGGGAAAAAGAGAAAACCATGGGAAATTCTTCCGGGAAGGATATCCCGATTATCCAGTGAACGACGGTCAATGTCCTCAGAAATCTGATAACGGGCATCCTCCCTGGCATCGGAAGTCATGGTGCTGCCGCCCCCAAGCACCGCACCGGCCGCGCCACCCACAGCCGCCCCTTTCCCCAGGGCTTCCCCCACATTTTCTCCACTGACGACACCAACTGCGGCCCCGATAATGGCCCCGGTTACCGCACCCAGAGCCGCACCTTTGGCAGACGGCATCCCTAATCGGGCCAGGCCACCTTTTTTTTCAATCCGCTGATAAGCCGTACTACTGGAGAGAATATTAAAAACCCGCCGTTCCTGATTCACAAGCATGGTCTGTTCAGCATCAATGCGGAAGGTCTGATCACCCCGGTTATCGAATACCACCTGGATAGGCAGCAGCCCGGCACCAATCACGTCAAAACCGAAAGCAGCCTTTGCCTCCGCCCGGTCCGCGTAGCTGACAACTCCGATCTCAGCCCCCTTGATCACCGTCCGGTTGGCAAGATCACGAGGCAGAATGAAGCCAACCTCCTTCACCGGCTGCGTGGCGCAGCCTGAAAACAGAAAAAAGCATCCTAAAACAAGGGCCAGCAAACGATATTTCATCAGATAATTCTCCTTTCTCACCATAAGATCAAAAAACTCAACTTTCTGAGTTGTTCTAAAAACAGCCCTGCCTGTCGGCGGACACGGCTGGAAATCAGGCTGATTCCCCCTCCGGCATATCGGCAATAATTTTCTTTACTTCATCTCCGGAAAGGACTTCCCGCTCCTCCAAAATCCCAGTAAGATGATCAAGAACCGGCCGTTTCTCAGCCAAAATTTCATGAACCCGCTGGTGAGCCATGGCAATAATCCGGCTGACTTCTTTATCAATCCGCTCAGCGGTCTCATCACTGTAATTACGCTCTTCACTGGTGACATTCCCTAGAAACGGTGAAATAACTTTTTTACCATAGGTTCGGGGTCCCAGCTCATCACTCATGCCAAATTCACAGACCATTTTATGGGCAATTTCCGTCGCCCGCTCCAGATCATTCTGAGCCCCGGTTGAAATATCACCAAAAGCCAGTTCTTCAGCCACCCGGCCTCCGAGCAAAACAGCTATCTGGTCCAGCAATTCCAGCTTGGTAGCCAGAAATTTTTCCTTGACCGGCAGTTGCAATGTATAGCCCAAAGCCCCCACACCCCGGGGAATAATGGAAACTTTATGGACTGGTTCCCCGGTTGGTACGGTCATAGCTACCAAGGTATGACCTGACTCATGGTAGGCAACCCGGTGTTTTTCATCCTGGCCCATGGGATTGCGTTTTTTCTCCGGCCCGGCAATAATCCGCTCAATAGCATCTTCAAAATCCTTGGTGGTCACCGACGGCCGCTCTCTCCTGGCTGCCAGGATAGCCGCCTCATTAGCAACATTGGCCAGATCAGCTCCCACCAGCCCCGGAGTACGGCGGGCAATGAGGTGTAGATTCACCTCTTCAGCCAGCTCCAGATGCTTCGTATGAATTTTCAAAATATCTTCACGACCCTGCAGATCAGGTTTGTCAACCACTATCTGGCGATCGAAACGGCCTGCCCTGAGCAAGGCTTTATCAAGAATTTCCGGGCGGTTGGTTGCCGCCAGCACCACCACTCCCTTGCTGGTGTCAAACCCGTCTATCTCCACCAGCAGCTGGTTCAACGTTTGTTCCCGCTCATCGTTAGTACCCATGGCCATTGGCCCACCCCGCTGCCGGCCGATAGCATCCAGTTCATCAATAAAAATAATGCAGGGAGCTTTTTTGCGGGCCTGGTCAAAAAGATCACGGACCCGGGCCGCCCCCACCCCGACAAACATCTCAATGAATTCCGAGCCGCTGATACTAAAAAAAGGTACCCCTGCTTCGCCGGCAACAGCTTTGGCCAACAGGGTTTTCCCGGTTCCCGGCTGGCCGACCAACATTACACCTTTAGGCATATGTCCTCCCAACCGCTGGAAGTACTGGGGGTTTTTCAAAAATTCGATCACTTCTTCCAATTCCAGCTCCGCCTCTTCCACCCCGGCCACGTCATCAAAGGTTACCTTGGCCTGATCACTGGCATGGATCCGGGCCTTATGTTTGCCAATATTCAGAAAGTTGCCACCCATGCTGCCCATCCGCCGGGATAAAAATCCCCAGATGACAAAAATAAACAGCATCGGCAGAATCCAACCAAAAATCAGCTTGTTCAACCAATTATCATTGTAACGAACTGAATATTTAACCCCGTGCTGATTCAACTGATCCACCAGGGCATTATCCTTGAGCAGTACGGTGGAAAATAATTTTGGCCGTCCCTGGGCATCCTGGATTTTCAGGGTACCGGTAATCTTTTTCTCACTGATGACACATTCGCCCACCTGGTTGTTACGCAAATACTCCTGAAACTGGCTGTAGGGAATAGACTGGCGCTGTACCCCCATGGATGCCTGGAAAAAATAGAAAAAGGCAAACATCAGGATGAAATAGATAAAAGAAAAATTCCACGGGTTCTTCCACAGGGACTGATCCCGGGGTTTATTGACTTCCATCTCCGGTTCCGGAGGCTTGAGGCGAAAAGCTCTTTTAGGCATGAGTAAAAATCCTGATTATGATCGGGTTTTCAACGATAAAGCGAAAATATCACGTTTAAATTTCCGCTGACAACACAGTCTTCAGAAACGATGCTCATCAGTAACAATCATCACATTTTCAATCTGGCCGCTGTCGCTGATAAAAAGATTGAGGAGAAAACTGACACAACCCATGATCAGGGCCGCAAAAACCGCCGAAAAAAAGCCGTGAACGTCAAAACCACGAACCAC
This sequence comes from uncultured Thermodesulfobacteriota bacterium, assembly GCA_964478545.1. Taxonomy (GTDB): domain Bacteria; phylum Desulfobacterota; class Anaeroferrophillalia; order Anaeroferrophillales; family Anaeroferrophillaceae; genus DQWO01. The sequence continues at coordinate 30,828 of CAYZIS010000002.1, read as the reverse complement.
ATCCCCCGCCAATAATATCATGATGCCATTAACCACAAATGTAAAAAGTCCCAGAGTGAGGATATTGAGCGGCAGGGTCAAAAGAAGGACCACCGGCCGCAAAAAAGCATTCAGCAGACCAATCACAAAAGCGGCCACAAACAGGGAAAGGTAACTGCTGATCACAATTCCTTTCAAAATCCAGGCGGCTACCAATAACGCCAGGGCATTCACCACCCAGCGAATAATAAAACCTCGAACCCGGTTACCATGCAATGAATCAGTCATAATTACCTCCTTTCACTGATCTAACATAGACATTGAACTCATCACTGTCAAATAAGTATAACAACATGATCGGACATGAACAAGTTATTAATTGGTTCCCATCCCCCCCCCCTCCTCATTTCAGCAACACCCGGATATCACCCTGACGCTGGGTCACCTTGTACATATCCAGACATTCAATCAGGGGAATCACATATTTTCGGGTCAAACCGACCATTTCCTTGAATTGAGGGGTGGTCAATTCCCCATGTTTTTCAAAGTAGGTACCCACTTTCTTCTTTAACTGCTCATAATCTCCGCTGGGAATATAACTGCCTTCTTTAACCCGCACCAACGCACCCTCTTTCTCCAGCAGGCTGACCATGGTTCTTATTTCGGCTTCCGTTACTTCAAGTTCACTGATCAGGAAGCGAAAATCAGGAAACTGCAGACCGGCCTGTCGATAAATCCGCAGGATTTTCCCCTTAAGCTCTTTCTCATCCACCTCCAGGCAAATCTGGTGATCGGGAAGGCGGATAATTTCTTTTTCCAGCACCAGGCGCTGGTCCTTCATTGTTCGTTGCAACACACTGGCAAACAGCAGGGGCTTAAGTTGCAGCCGGGATTTCAACTCTTCCTTAAAAATCCCCAACTTCACCGGAAACTGCTGATGATAGGCGGCAACCAATTCCACCAGTTTATCCTGCAGTTCCCGGAATCGCTTGCCGCTGATATAAGCCCGGCGTTCGACATCATAACGAACCACCTTTTTGGCGGCAGATAACTCATCAAGCACCAATCGCAACTTCTTAGATGAAAGCGGTACCTGACCGGCAATTTCTCCGGCATTCAGCCCCTGTAGTTCATGGTTGTCTATCAGGACCTCAACCACTTGGCTGATCTCACCCTGCCGCAATATTTCCAGTGACGGCAGCAGCTCGGGAAATTCCTTCAGCCGGTGTTTGCGGGGATGAGGGTTCAGTACCTGACCACCACCCATGGTTTCCTGCCAGGCAAAGCTGCGCAACACCAGCCGGTCGCCATACAAAACTACCGTGGGGGAATTAAGACGAACTTGAACATAATCTGAGTCACCCGGGTTAATACCATTACCCGAAAGCACCACCACCGTAGCCATAATAGCAGCACTGCCGGCATGAACCATCATCTTGCTGCGTGGTTTCAGCGGATTGGAAGCTCCCGGTAAATGGCTGTAATAGATATCAATCATGGAAGTTATTTCGACCGTATCAGGATGAACCAGAATTTCCCCCCGGACAATCTGCGATTTTTCCAGACCCTGTAGATTGACCGCCGTCCGTTCACCAGCGGCTGCGGTTTCTCTGATGCTGTCATAGGTTTGAATGCCCCGCACCCGGCTGGCCAAGCCGGCCGGCAGCAATTCCACCTGATCGCCAACAGTAACCGAACCGGACAGAGTGGTTCCGGTTATCACAGAACCAAAACCTTTCATCACAAAAGCCCGATCAATGGGCAACCGAAAAGGGCCGGCAATCGGCCGGGCAGCAGTTTCAGCCGCCAGCCGCATCAATTCCTGCAATAATGCTTCAATACCTTCACCCGTAATAGCAGAAACCAGCATGATCGGCACCTCAGCCAGAAAAGTTCCATGCAGGTATTTTCTGATATCATCAATAACCAATTCTCGCCATTCATCATCGACCATATCCGTTTTGGTCATGACTACCAGGCCTTTTTCCACCCCCAGCAAACGACAAATATCAAGATGCTCGCGGGTCTGAGGCATCACCCCTTCGTCGGCGGCAATCACCAGGGCCACCAGATCGATACCGGCAACGCCAGCAACCATATTTTTAATAAAACGCTCGTGGCCGGGAACATCAATAATCCCCAGAGACTGGCCGTCAGGAAGATCCAGATGGGCAAAACCCAGTTCGATGGTAATGCCCCGTTTTTTTTCTTCCAACAGGCGGTCGGTATCCGTACCGGTCAAGGCCTTCACCAGGGTGGTTTTACCATGATCAACGTGACCGGCAGTCCCCAGAATGACCCGTTTATGGTCCATCAATTCCCCCATTTTTCAAGTTAGTTTCCATCCGGAAACTGATATTTCCGGATGGGCTGTTAGCTGTCAACCATTAGCTCTCAGCTTAACCCGTTGTTTGTTTCAATATTTTACTAATGCGGGCTTGAGGTCCGAAATCAAAAATTTAATTAGTGCGCCCGCAAATAAGTACTCTTAAATGACCTGTAAGACACTAAAAGCTGACTGCTGACCGCTGAAAGCGTTCATCAGGAAATGAGCGTTTCCAGATGGACACAAGTTAAACACCCTCTATATCTGGTTTATAGGCTAATCCCGGGCCCGGCAGACAGAACGATGCGCAAGCAGAAAAAAGACTATGCCAGTAACAGCTAAAATAACGATCGGCAAAAGCTTTACTGACTGACCATAGGCCCCACTGCGGATCAGATGGGAAGCATGAGTCAAAGGCAGCACCTGCAAAATCATCTGAACCCAGGATGGCATTTTGTCCACGGGGAAAAAAGTCCCCCCCAGAAAAGCCATCGGAGTGATAATAAAATTAAACAACATGGCTTGGTCAGCATGGGATTTCACCACCATGGCCGCCATCACGGCCATGGAGGCAAAAACAAAGGCATTAAGCAAAATACCCAACCAGAAAATCGGATTCAGGAAATGAAGCTGCACCCCGAACAAACCTGAAAGCAAAATAACAATAATGACTGAAATCAAGGCTTTGGCCATCCCGGCCATCACTTCACCAATCACATAAGCCAGGTCAGAAATGGGGGAGGCCTGAAATTCCTCAAAAATTCTCCAGTAAAAACGGGCGATATTGATTTCTCCGGCAATCCCGAATGACTGATTCATCGTCCCCATGGCCACCAGACCGGGAATCAGAAACTCAAGGTAGGGATGGCCGCCAACGTGCATATTGTGGCCAACACCAAGCCCGAAGGCCACCAGGTACAGGCTTGGAGAAACGGCCATGGAAAAAAATACTTTTTTCCCCCGGCTGCCCAGTATCAGCATCTCCCGTAAAAATATTGCCCAACTGCCAGCCAGCGTTGTCATGATAGACGTCCCCCGCAACTTCATTCCTCAACCACCTTGCGGCCGGTTAAATCAAGAAAGACATCCTCCAGGTTAACCCGTCTTATGGTCACCCGTCCGGGAAAATCTGCGACAGCCTGTTTGGCGGCGGCCCGATCAGGGAAGCACTCGGTCTGCAGCTCATTATCTACCAGGCGGTCTACGGCCCAGCTACCCATTCGCCGCACCAGGGTTGCCGGCTGATCAACTGCAACAATCTGCCCCCGGTCAATAAAAGCCACCCGCCCGGCCAGGTACTCCGCTTCCTCAATATAATGAGTAGTCAGAAAAATCGTTGTTCCTTCATTTTGAATCCGCCGGATGATCGACCAGACCCGCCGCCTGATGGCCGCATCCAGCCCCACCGTCGGTTCATCCATAAAAAGAATCCGGGGATGATGCATCATGGCCCGGACAATGAGCAATCGACGCTTCATTCCTCCCGATAAATGATTCACCAGCGTCTGGGCCCGATCAGACAACTCAACATAAGCCAATAACTCTTCAATCCGCTTTTGGCGCTGATTACGGGGAAGGGAAAAAAACCGGCCATGAAGATCCAGATTGCGATATACCGTCAATTCAGTATCAAGATTCAGTACCTGGGGAACCAGGCCGACCTGACGCTTCGCTTCAGTAGGATGTTTGCTGATATCCGTATCATTGAGTAATATAGTCCCCGAATCCGCTCTGGTCAGACCGGTCATAATCCGAACCATGGTCGTTTTACCAGCCCCATTGGGACCCAGAAGCGCGAACAGTTCGCCCTTTTGCACTGATAAATCAACGCCGGAAAGGGCCTGGACCTGGCCGTATGCTTTGGTCAATTGCTGAATGGCAATCATGAAGCTGTCACAATAATGGCTTACAGGAATAAAAAACAGCCGTTCTTAAAACGGCACCCTTACAAAGACAGTTAAAGCTATCATAAAATTATCCCAAGTGTAAATAACTGATTTTGATGGACTCGCGATGGTTACAAAACCATCAAATCTCGGTTGCAAAACTCCACAATCTATGTTCAAGTAGATGACGTTTCCTTTTTCACGCATGAATAATGTCAACCCCAACGGTATCCATAACGATGATTAGACGCATTAAGGAATATTTATTCATCGTTAACTACCTGGGAGCCTTGCTCACCCTTTTCGGCCTGCTGCTGTTCATCCCCCTGATTGTCCAACTCTATTACCAGGAAACCATGACGGGCACCCACCTGGTTGCGGCTTTTACTATCCCCGGTATGATTCTGTTCTTTGGTGGCATTCTGTTGCAGAAAAAAATACCAGTCCGGATCCCATCAGTACAAGAAGGCATGGTCATTACCGCCCTGGCCTGGCTCTCAGCTGCTTTAGTCAGTTCTCTGCCTTTCATAATCGGCATCAATAAACCAGTCATAGATGCCATTTTTGAAGCCACCAGCGGCATTACCGCATCGGGGTTGACAGTATTTACCGGCTTGGATCAGTTACCAAAATGCATCCTTTTCTGGCGTTCACTTCTTCAATGGGTGGGAGGAGTTGGGATATTAACTTTTTTCCTGGCTGTCAGTTTCAGGGGTGGAAGTACTTCAGCCGCCCTTTTTGTTGCCGAAGGTCATAAAATAGCCAGCCGGAGGCCGGTGCCCGGGATATTCAATACAATCAAAATTATCTGGACAATTTACGGGTTGCTCACGATCAGTTGTTTTTTCCTCTTGTGGCTGGAAGGGCTTCCCCCTTTCGAGGCCCTTAATCATGCGCTGACCGTGGTTTCCACCGGAGGTTTTTCAACCCATGACCGCAGCATCTCTTTTTTTGCTCACTATCCCCATGCTGAGCTGATTGAATATACCCTGATTTTCTTCATGGTCATGGGTGGCATCAATTTTCTCATCCACTACAAAATCTTCACCGGCGAATGGCGATCAATTTACAAGGACTACGAAATACGCTGGTTCTGGAGTCTTTTGGCCGGCTGTACGATCCTGATTTGTCTTGATCATCTGCTGCATAGCCCTCAAGGAAGCTCTTATTTAGCCGATAATCTTTCAACCACTTTCCATCACCTGCACGAAATGTTTCGCAAAAGTCTGTTTCAGGTTGCCTCGCTGTTAACAAGTACCGGCTATACAGTTCAGAACATTAACAGCACTTTTTTCCCGGCCCTGGCTAAACAGCTTTTTCTCCTGTTGATGTTTGTCGGTGGCTGTGTCGGCTCAACGTCTGGCGGGTTCAAGATCCTGCGCCTGGGAATCCTCTGGGAAGCCCTGAAGAGTGAATTAATTCGCAGTATCTCATCACCAAAACGCATTGTTCCACTGGTTGTTCATGAGCAGATTATTGAACACCGGGAAATTCAGCGGATTACCGCTTTGCTGTTTGCCTGGCTATTGATCATCTTTGTCGGCGCGGGGATAACCGTATTTTTTTCCGATTTAAACGCCTGGGAAGGTTTTTCAGGCATGCTGTCCGCGGTCAGCAATATGGGACCGTTTTATTTTTCCATTGAAAGACTTGTGAGTATCCATCCCCTGGTCAAACTCACCTACTCCCTGGGGATGTTGATCGGCAGGCTGGAAATACTACCTTTCTTTGTATTATTTTCTCGAAAATCCTGGCAATAGGAGGAAGATTATGTACATCGTTATCGCCGGCGGGGGAATCAGCGGCACGACCCTGGCCAACATGCTCGCTCACCGTAAAGATGATGTGGTCATCATCGAAAAGGACAGGGAACAATGTGAACAGCTGTATGCCGAGACAGGGATGGTAACCATTAACGGCAGTGCGACAGATATTGTCACCCTGAAAGAAGCAGGCATAGAAAAGGCTCAGATTGCCGTTGGAGCCCTCTACCGGGATAGCGACAACCTGACCTTTGCCCTCCTGGCCCACAGCTTTCAGGTACCGAGGATTATGGTAAAAATGCGCAACCCGACCTACAAGGAAGCTTTTGAACTGGCGGGGGCGACGACCATCTGCAACATGAATGACCTGTTCCAGAATAATATCATGATGGAACTGGAGAATCCCAACATCAGGATTATCACCCATCTCGGAAGTCAAAACACCCAGTTGATCATGATACGCTACCCGGTCACCGGAAATCTTGACGGAACTACTATCCAGGAGCTGTCATCCCAGAGCGTTTTTTCCAAAAACTGTGTTTTTGCCGGCATCATGCAGGAAAAATCTGATAAGATTGTCATGCCCCGGGGCCACGACAAAGTCTTCCCCGATGACAAACTTTTCATGGTCGTAAATCAGGCACTTATCCCGGAAATCTCAGCTTATTTGGACACCATGGCGGAAAAAAACAAAAAGACAACCATTTGAATTGACAATAAGACCTTAGCGATGGGAACACACAGCATTCAGATTTTTTTTGGCGTATTCGTTTTCCGGTTCCAACTCCAAGGCTTTCAGCAGACACAGTTCTGCTTCCTCCATTTTGTTTTGCTGAAAGAAGCCCAATCCCAACATGTTCCAGGCATTGGCAAAATCAGGCTGCAGCTTTACCACCTGCCGAACTTCCTCATAACGATTTTCATAGGCCAGGGTTTTAGCTTTTTGCAACAACTCCGATACATCAGCCATATGAAACACTCCTGTTCAACAAGCAATTACATTCTAAAAGATACTCATTTTTGTCAATCACTATTTCCCGGTAAAGCTATTAAAGGCTTACTCTTCATTCTGATTAACCAGTATTGAAAGAGAGGAGTCATATTCTAGCCTTTTTCCTTGTAGGAGTTTGTTGTTATCTCCATCCAGGAGGGTAAATGTCCATACACCTTCTTTTAGTGGAACAAATGAAAACCCTCCACTACTGTCCGTAAAAATAATGGTATTTCCAATATCTTCTTTGATGAAACCAGTAGTGGTTGTATCAAGATCTGTATCACCTAATTTATGGTTGAGATATTCAACCTGTATCTTGGCGTGAGGAATTAGCTTGCCTTCGTCATTGACGGCCTCGGCACGAAAAAGACTTCCGGCATACACACTGTATGGTGGGACTAGTGGTATTATCTCAGGCGCGTTTTTGAACACCCGTTTCGGCCAATCAGTGATAAACCCCCCATAATTAAGACAAAATTTTGCAACCTTCTGCCGGTAAAGTTCTTCTTGTATTTTCCAATGTGCTTTATGTTTCACCACAATAATATAGTCACCAGGTCCGGAAAAACCACTTTTACTATTTATTGGAATTGTATATGTCTCTCTTTTTTCATCTCTCACCGTATAATAATCAGGGATAGCGACAGTATGTAATTTTTTTTCTTCCCCTTGATGAATCACAAAAATTGAATCCAATCCTTTGATATGTTTTGAGTCTTCAACGTCTAAGCGTATCCCCATAAGATTAGAACCAGTAAAGGGATGAAAATGAAGAACCTTAATGGTCTTCTGGCCATCTTCATTTGTATGTGGGATAAGAGTTGTGGTATGTGCTGTTACAGATATAGGGAACAGCAATATTAATAAAACAAGAGTTACAACATTTTTCATAATAATATGCTCTCCATTTGATAGTTGATCAACTTTCTGGCTTGCATTGCCAGGAATACATGACAAGATGTTCGGGCTTGGCTCATAGAGGTTATGCTGCATAAATGATTTTAGATTGCCTAAAGTATTTTTTCACTCTGGATGGCTTCCGGCCTTACGAAGGCGAACTACCTGGCATCGCATTTGTGCTTGAACCTCTGGTGGTAGTCTCTTTGCATCAATCTTTTCCATATGCAAAAATTATAGCAAATCTGAATATTATTTTCTATCTTTATCTGCCAGGTTAATATTATGAATTACCCCTTTTCCCAAGTGAAATCGCCTTATTTTTCCAGAAAGGTATAAAAGTTATAATTTCCCTTGAAAAAGGCCGGATAAAACGGCTAGACTAAATTCTACCAGGTAAAATACTCAACTTTCTGACTTGTATTACCAGGAACATTACAGATATTCGGGCTTGGCTCATAGCCGTGTCTGCCCAGCCTGCCGGCACAGCGACAGGCAAGCGGTTTTGGCCGCCGAACGAATCACCTGGATGGTGATTCGCGAGGGACACCGATGTTTAATTTTACAAATCTTCACCCGTTGGGTGTTGTTACTAATCAACGTAAAGCCCTAATTTTTAAAAGCTAACCGCTAATGGCTCAGCTTAAGTAAAATATATACAGAGAATGAGATAATGTCCAAAAATGAAATGAAAACTGTCTTTACCCCGACTTTCATCGGTAACCTGGAGCTTAAAAATCGTTTCATCCGTTCGGCAACCTGGGACGGTATGGCCGGGGAACAGGGAGAAATCAGTCCCTGGCAAATGCAACTTTTTAAAACCCTCGCCGGCGGCGGCACCGCCCTGCTGACCTCCGGCTATACTTTTGTCAGCCCTGAAGGCCGGCAGCATCACGGGCAGGCGGGGCTGGATCAAAACCGGCTGATGGAACCCCTGGCAGAACTGGCCGAGGTGGTACACCAATCCGGGTCACGGCTGTTCATTCAGCTGGTCCATTGCGGCGGCCAGGCAAATTCCAAAGTTACCGGACTGCCGGCCAAAGCTCCCAGCGCTATTGAGCACCCACTTTTTGCACAAAAGCCACGGGAATTAACCCGGGAAGAAATTGAAAAATTGATCACCAATTTTGCTCTGGCAGCCGGACGGGCTAAAGAAGCCGGCTGCGATGGCGTCCAGCTGCATGCAGCACACGGTTATTTGATCAGCCAGTTTCTTTCACCGTCCACCAATCGACGACGTGATGATTTTGGTGGCAGTTTGACAAACCGTTTTCGTTTTTTACGGGAATGCTACCTGCGGACCAGAAAGCAAGTGGGTGACCATTTCCCCCTGACCGTAAAAATCAATGGCCAGGATTACCTGGAAGATGGTTTGCTACTTGAGGAAACTGTGGAAATCTGCCGGCGTCTGGCGGATCTGGAACTGGATGCCATTGAGGTCAGTGGAGGAAGCAGGGCGAGTTCACCGAAGCAACCGGTGATCAGGAAAATTAATCAGCCGGAAAAGGAAGCATATTTTTTAGATGACGCGGTGGCCATCCAGCGAGCAGTCAGCATCCCGGTGATCACCGTGGGGGGCATCCGTTCGCCCCAAATCATTGGCCGTATAATCAATCAGGGCATCCCCCTGATAGCCCTTTGCCGACCGTTGATCCGTGAACCGGAACTGATCAATCGCTGGCAGAACGGCGATCTCAATCCGGCCTCCTGCACCTCCTGCAACGGCTGTTTCAAACCGGCCTGGAAGGGAGAAGGAATCCGCTGTGTTCAGTCCGACGCTGAAAACAGCGGATGATCCCCTGCCAGTGGATCATTTTCGGCCATTTGTTCAGCTCAAATGGGCAATCCTTCGGGCATATTGTTGGATAAGTGGCATATTCTCTACCTGATAATCCCCCGTCAAGCTGTTTTGCAGAATAAACTTTTTGCGGCAAAAAGCATCAATAGCCATCATGATATCATGGGCGACGTCGGCATCAACTACTTCCGGCAACAATTCAAAATGCTCGAGGAAATAATCGCTGACCTCCTGAATGGTAAAAGACTTTTCCTCCCGGCTATCGACATCCATATTCATAATCGCCTCAGCCAGCAGTGAGGTATAAGACCGCACCACCCCTCTACCGATGCTCTCCATCAACCGGATCACGGCATTATTGATATTTCCTGACTCCGACCCATAAGAAATCGGTGTCGAAAAATGAACATGAATGGCCGAATCCGGCAATTTAGCATACTGTTTATCCAACATGGCCAGCTGGGTAAAAATATCTTTTTCTGAAATATTTTTCCCCGTCCGACTCGCTTCGATATCCACATCCTCGGGAACAATTGTATACGACAGGGAAACCGGAACCAGATAAACCTGCCGCCCGGTATTTTTGACATACCCGGCCAAGTTCTCCATAATTCCCGTTTTCGGTTTGCCGATGCGGCCGTCCCGCGACCTGGTTCCTTCAATATAGAACATAAAGGGCTCATTATGATCCCAGAGATAATGCAAATATTCCCGGTGAACCTGGCGATACACCGGGTTGTGAAACCATTTAAGATTCTGGAACCAGCGGGAATCCCGACCGAGGTGTTCCCGCCTGATTTTATAAGCATTCACCCGGGGCATAATCCAGTTAGAGACGCCGCGAAACAGGTTGGCCCCGGCGGCAATCACCGGCTGCAAACCATTGAAGCCATTGATGGCAAAACAAATGGGGATATGGTCGGCGTTGGAAACATGGTTGGGAAGGATAAAAACCGGAGCTTTACCCATCAAATCCCTTATCTGATCAAACACTCCCGATTCTTCTTCCGACAGCCTGATACTTTTCACCAGATGAGGAAAAATATGGCGGGCAATACTGCGAAAAGCAATAAGGAACGCCGGATCAAAATCAGCGGCCATATCTTCAATGTAATAACGGGACAGATAATCAACAATGGCAACAGGCTGCTTTTGTTTATTCAGCTCCAGTGCCCGACGCCGGTAAAAAAAGAGCAGGGTTTGCAGTTTGGCAGGATCTTTGATCGACGGCGCCTCATCCTCCAATGCGGTTAATTTTTGCCGGATGCTTTTCGCTTTCTGGCGAAAATAAATTTTCTGGTAGATGAGGGCCTGGCGGGCATCCATGGCGACTTCCAGCTTATGTTCCCGGTAGTAGCGGCCCACCGCTTCAACAACTTCCTTGACCATCACCGTTTTTTGCATTCTGAGTTTATTGACACAACAACGGTTAGTCAGCCATTGTACCGGTCGCAGCCGGCACCAGAAAAAAATCAGGTTCAGCAGCCGTTCACTGAAAGGGGTTCCTGATCTCTCCATACATCCATACTGTTCCCAAAGCAAAAACCCCGATTTTTCCCTAAGCACTTCAAACGCCGATGGGACAATCAGGGTTGATGATTTTACCACAATAAAATAACAAGACAGTAATAATTTACAGGTACTCCCGAATCAGGATCTCGGCAATCTGCACCGCGTTCAGGGCGGCCCCTTTGCGGATATTATCAGCCACCACCCACATATTGATACCGTTGGCAATGGATTCATCCTGACGGATGCGCCCCACTAAAGTATCATCCTGGCCGGCGGCATCGACAGCCAGGGGATAATCATTTTCGGCTGGGTTATCCACCACCCGGACTCCGGGAGCCTGTGCCAGAATTTCTTTCACTTCATCAGCAGAAATAAATCTTTCGGTTTCCACATTAATTGATTCAGAATGGCTGAAAAAAACCGGCACCCGCACGGTGGTGGCAGTGAGCATGATGTGATCATCTTCTAAAATCTTTTTGGTTTCATTAACCATCTTCATCTCTTCCCGGGTATAATCATTATCCAGGAAAACATCAATGTGAGGAAGACAATTAAAGGCAATCTGGTGGGGATAGACGGTAACCGGCAACTCCCGCTGCTGAAAAATGGCCAGCACCTGCTGTTCCAGCTCCTCGATCGCCTTCTTGCCGCTTCCCGATACCGCCTGGTAGGTGGAAACCACCACCCGTTTGATACCGGCCTCATCATAGATGGGTTTCAGCGCTACCACCATCTGGATTGTAGAACAGTTGGGATTGGCAATAATCCCTCGGTTGCGGTAATCAGCAATGGCATGAGGATTGACTTCCGGCACCACCAGGGGAATATCAGGTTCCATACGAAAAGCATTGGTATTATCAATCACTACTGCCCCGCTGCTGGCTGCCGAAGGAGCAAACCTGCTGCTGACTGAACCCCCGGCTGAAAAAAGGGCAATATCAATATCAGCAAATGAATCATCGGTTAATTCTTCCACCAGATACTCATCATCGCGGAACTCGACCTTTGATCCCGCCGATCTTGACGACGCCAGAGGTCTCAGGCTGGCAATGGGAAAATCCCGTTCCGCCAATACTTTCAACATTTCTTCGCCTACGGCGCCTGTAGCTCCCACTACGGCCACATTATATGCTTCTTTTTTCATTTCAATCTTCCACTTCTGAGTAACTAATTATAATATATTGAAATCATTAATCTTTTGTTTATCAATATCTCACGTTTATAAAGCAATTGCCTAAGGATGTCCGGGCTTGGCTCATAGCCGTGTCTGCCCAGCCTGCCGGCAGGCACGGCGACAGGCAGGCGGCATTGACCGCCGAACGAATCACCACGATGGTGATTCGCGGCGGGCACCTCGGAGCTGCACACGATGTGCAGCGAGAATGAGCGAGAGCCATGCCGGGACATCATCAAGAACAATTACTTACTTTACAGATGTGTGGCCGCAGCAAGCGGACTGAAAACGCTTTTTAAAAAATAATTATAAATTATCCACCACCAGATCGCCGACCTCACAGGTGGTATAACCCATTTTTCCGGCGGCAACGCTTTTCAGCTTGTCGCGCAAAACCGTCACCACCGCCTTTTCCACCCGCTCAGCAGCCGAATGTTCACCCAGATACTGTAGCATCATCTGGCCGGCCATAATCGCCGCTAGCGGGTTAATGACGTTCTGGCCGGTATATTTAGGGGCTGAGCCACCGATGGGCTCAAACATCGACGTACCTTGAGGATTGATATTTCCCCCGGCGGCAATCCCCATCCCCCCCTGGATCATTGCCCCCAGATCGGTAATAATATCCCCAAACAAATTATCAGTGACAATCACATCAAACCATTCGGGATTTTTCACCATCCACATACAGACCGCGTCCACATGCCCATAATCAGTGGTAATATCGGGGTACTCCACGGCCACTTCATCAAAAGCACGCTGCCAGAGATCAAAAGCATAGGTCAAAACATTGGTTTTGCCGCAGAGGGTCAGCTTCTTCTCCCGCCCCCTCTCCCGGCACAGATCAAAAGCATAGCGCAGGCAGCGCTCCACCCCTTTACGGGTATTGATGGACTCCTGGATTGCTACTTCATCCGCTGTTCCTTTCTTAAGAAAACCGCCGGAACCGGTATAAAGACCTTCAGAATTCTCCCGCACCACCACAAAATCAATATCATCCGGCCCCTTGTCACGCAACGGCGTTTCCACCCCAACATACAATTTAACTGGCCGCAAATTGATGTATTGATCAAGGGAAAAACGTAATTTCAACAAAATGCCCTGTTCCAGGATTCCCGGCTTCACCTCCGGATGGCCAATGGCCCCCAGAAGAATGCTTTTAAAATCCCGCAGTTCATCTATGGCACTATCCGGCAAAATCTCACCGGTTTTCAAGTAGCGTTCACCACCAAAATCATAGGTCTGATAATCACAACTGAAGCCTTCCAGCTTACCCACGGCAGCCAATACTTTTCTGGCTTCACTTACCACTTCCGGCCCGGTACCATCACCGGGGATCACAGCAATATCATATTTTTTCATTTGTTGGTCCTTAGGTTTAATTTTTCTGTCGATGTTTTATAAAAACTGTTTCATGTACAATGAGGAGGTTGTCCGAGAACAGCCTCCTAGGATTCTTTGCTGATATGAGCCATCAACCCCCCGTCGTCAATCAACTCCTGCATGAAAGGCGGAATCGGCTTGGCCTGGTATGTCTTCCCCTTGGTTAGATTTTCAATGCTACCGGTTGCTGAATCAATCCGCAGCTCATCCCCTGGCTTGATTTCTTTAGCCGCTTCCACAGATTCCATAATCGGCAGGCCGGTATTAAAAGAGTTGCGGTAAAAAATGCGGGCAAAGGTTCCGGCCACCACACAGGAAATGCCAGCAGCTTTGATGGCAATGGGCGCATGCTCCCTTGAGGAACCACAACCAAAGTTCTTATCGGCAACAATAATATCACCAGTTTGCATCTTATGCATAAATTCCGGATCAGCGTCTTCCATGCAGTGCTTCGCCAGTTCTTCAGGATCAGAAGTATTGAGATAACGGGCCGGGATAATGGCATCCGTGTCTACGTCATCACCGAATTTCCAGGCTTTTCCCTGATATATCATGATACCACCTCCTCCGGGCTAGCTATGCGTCCGAAAACGGCAGAAGCCGCAGCCACGGCCGGATTGCTCAAATATACTTTGCTGTCCGGATGTCCCATGCGGCCGACAAAATTACGATTGGTAGTAGACACGGCCCTTTCACCGGCCGCCAGAACGCCCATGTGCCCGCCAAGGCAGGGGCCACAGGTCGGCGTGCTGAAAACTGCCCCAGCCTCCACAAACAACTCCACCAGCCCTTCCCTTATTGCCTGGAGATAAATAGCCTGAGTTCCGGGAATCACGATCAACCGAACATAGGGGGCCACTTTTTTCCCCTTCAACACCTTTGCCGCCAGCCTTAAATCCTCAATCCGCCCGTTGGTACAGGAACCAATCACGACCTGATCAATAGCAATCTGCTGTTCCACCGCCTCCGCCACATCCTGACTATTTTCCGGCAATGAAGGAAAGGCTACCTGGGGCTTAATTCGGGAGACATCAATATCCATTTCATAGACATATTCAGCCCCGGGGTCACTGAAGAAAAGTTGATAATCACGTTTTGAACGCCCCCGGACATAATCAAGGGTTATATCATCGGGAGTAATAATCCCACTTTTTGCCCCGGCTTCAATGGCCATATTGGCCATGGAAAAACGACCGTACATGGGCAGTTTCTCAATGGCCTCACCCTGCATTTCCATACTCTGATACAGTGCCCCATCAACTCCCAGTTTACCGATGGTATAGAGAATCAAGTCTTTTCCTTCCACCCAGGGACCGGGGGTTCCATGGTATACCAGTTTGATACTTTCAGGAACCTTAAGCCAAACTTTGCCGGTAGCCATGGCCGCCGCCAGATCAGTACTACCTACCCCGGTGGCAAAAGCCCCCAGGGCACCGTAGGTACAGGTATGGGAATCAGCTCCGATGATTAGATCTCCGGGAAGTGCCAGCCCCTGTTCCGGGAGCAGCACATGTTCAATCCCCACCCGTCCCTGCTCAAAATAATTAGTCAACTGTTGCCGGCGGCTGAAATCCCGGACAATTTTTGTCTGCTCGGCAGAGTTAATATCTTTATTGGGGGTAAAATGATCCGGAACCAGGATAACCCGATCCTGATCAAAAACCTTTTCAATTCCCAGTTTTTCAAACTCGGCAATGGCGATGGGGGCGGTAACGTCATTGGCCAACGCCACGTCAACCCGAGCTTCAATCAACTGCCCCGGCTGCACCAGCTCACAATCTGCATGGGCAGCCAGTATCTTTTCGGTAATGGTCATTGCCATAATCAGAACTCCTTAGTTTCCATCCGTAAACTGATGTTTCTGGATAGGCTGTCAGCCTTTAGCTCTCAGCTTAGCTACTTGTTTTTTCAATATTCTACTGAAAGCTGGCTGCTGAGCGCTGAAAGCGTTCAGCAGGAAATGAACGTTTCCGGATAAACACTCCTTACACAGTTACCCGGGGACGGTTATGTTTTTTGTATTCCAACTTATTCAAAGCATTGATATAGGCTCTGGCAGTAGCCACAATGATATCCGTATGGGCACCCTGGCCCATCACCGTCAGGCCTTCCTCTTGAATCCTGACCGTCACTTCCCCCAGGGCGTCCGTTCCCCTTGTAATGGATTTAACCTCGTAAGTCAAGAGTTTACTAGCCGTTTTGGTCAGCCGCTTAATGGCTTTAAAGGTGGCATCCACCGGCCCGTCACCAAACTCGGCACCCTGCAGGGTTTCATTATTAATTTCCAGCTGAATAGTGGCATTGGGAACCGAAACACTGCCACTGTTCACATTAATGTACAACAATTTAATGTAGTGCGGTATACGGATAATCTCATCGGCAATCAGGGCATCGATATCCTCGTCAAAAACGGTCTTCTTCTTGTCCGACAATTTTTTAAAAGCCAGGAAGGCAATCTCGATCTGTTCATCACTAAGCTCATAGCCCAGGCCGACAATCTTTTCCCGGAAAGCATGACGACCGGAATGTTTTCCCATCACCAGTTGGTTCTGGGGCAGACCAATGGATTCAGGAGTCATAATCTCATAAGTGGATTTTTCCTTCAAAACCCCATCCTGATGAATTCCAGCCTCGTGAGCAAAGGCATTGGCTCCGATGATGGCCTTATTAGGCTGCACCCGGATACCGGTCACCTGGCTAACCAAACGGCTGGCGGGATAAATCTGGGTGGTGACAATGTTGGTTTCAAAATCAAGCTGATCATGCCGGGTGCGGAAAGTCATCACCAGCTCTTCCAGTGACGCATTGCCGGCCCGCTCGCCGATACCGTTGATCGTACATTCTACCTGGCGGGCACCATTTTCCACCGCTGCCAGGGAATTAGCCGTTCCCAATCCCAAATCATTGTGACAATGGACTGAGATCACCGCCCGGTCGATATTCGGCACCCCGGATTTGATCGTCCGGATCATCACCCCATATTCTTCGGGAATCGTATAACCCACTGTATCAGGGATATTGATGGTGGTCGCCCCGGCTTCAATCACAGCGGTAAAAATACGGCAGAGAAAATCAATCTCACTACGGGTCGCGTCCTCGGCGGAAAACTCGATATTATCCGTCAAGGTCCGGGCGTAGGTGACTGCTTCCACCGCATCGGCCAGTACTTCCTCGGCATTTTTCCGCAGCTTGAACTTCATATGGATGGGAGAAGTGGCAATAAAGGTATGGATCCGCGGATTGGCTGCATATTGCAAGGCTTCCCAGGCACGATCGATGTCTCCCCGGCTGGCCCGGGCCAGGCCGGCCACTTCACAACCCCTAATTTCCTGGCTGATCAGCTTCACCGCCTGGAAATCCCCATCCGAAGCAATAGGGAACCCAGCCTCAATAATATCCACCCCCAAGCGTTCCAGTTGCCTGGCCACCAGCAGTTTCTCCTCAATATTCATACTGGCTCCCGGTGACTGTTCACCATCACGCAAGGTGGTGTCAAAAATCTTTACCTGACTCATGATATTTCTCCTTTCTCAATTTTGATGGCTTCGTAAAAACTCTATCTTCTTCGTTATACTGCAACCTTCGTTATTGCAGCGTGTAAGTACACCTACACCTCAGGTTTTGCATGCCTCAAATATGAAGCTTTTACTTTGCCATCGGTTTTGCAACTATTTATGAATACATCAACTTTGTACTATGTAGCAATTATCAGGGATGTCCGGGCTTGGCTCCAAGCCGTGTCTGCCGACAGGCAGGCCATGGACAGCCAGTGAGAGTGAGTGGGAGCCATGCCGGAACAACCTCTAAGCAATTACTGATTTTTTTAATGCTGGTGCACAACCATAATCTAAAAACCCGAGAGGGCTAAAAAAACCCCCCGGTATTACTTCCCGGGGGGTTGAATAAAAAATTTGAAATCCTTTATGAAAACATCACCCGATTTCTTCCCTTTCTTCTCCCCGGGGAACATGCTTTAGTAGCCCCAAGAGCAGCAACAACCGTTCCATCGGTCCGGAAATCACATACAGACCAAGCAGCACAAAAAGGGTAATCTGGGGTTCTGAAGCCAGTATAATAATAAAAACAGCCACCAGCACCAGCACCATAAACGGCGCCCGTTCTTTATTCAGCGACTCTTTAAAACTGCGATATTTCAGGTTGCTGACCATCAGAAAAGCCAGGACATAAATCGACAACAGGACCAAGACGTTCCTGGCTGTTCCACTGCCACCCAAATGATAAAAGATCATCACCACGGCGGCAACCATGCTGGCCGCAGCCGGAATTGGCAGACCGTTGAAAAATCCTTTTTCCACCGAACCAACCTGGACGTTATAACGGGCCAGACGTAATGCCCCGCAGGCCAGAAAAAGAAATGCCGCCAGCCAGCCGAAACGACCATACTGAGACAATCCCCAGATAAAGGCCAGTAATGCAGGGGCCACACCAAACGATACCAGGTCTGCGAGGGAATCGAATTCCATCCCGAAACGGCTGGTTGCATGCATCAAGCGGGCAACCTTGCCATCAAGGATATCAAACACATTGGCAACAATAATCGCCGTGGCAGCTAATTGAAAATCACCTTTCAGCACCGAAATGATGGCAAAGAACCCACAAAAAAGGTTCCCCATGGTAAACATATTCGGTAAAATATAGACACCACGCATCATGGACAAATCCACCTGTTTTTCACTATGATCATCTTTTTTAACTATCGACACTTTCCCGGCTGCCTTTAACCATTTCAATCATGATACTTTTTCAAAGTCATCAATCATAATGCAGATAACCCAGGACCGTCTCCCCGGCCTTCACATGCTGCCCGGGATGCACATTGACAATAGTTTCCACCGGAAGATACACATCCAGCCGGGAACCGAAACGAATCAAACCAAAGCGTGCACCTTTGATTACCCGGTCATTTGTTTCCAGATGGCAAACAATCCGACGGGCTATCAACCCGGCAATCTGCACAAAAGCAACCTTACTTTTCCAGGACGTTTCAATAACAATTTCCTGGCGCTCATTTTCAGCCGAAGCCTTGTCAAGATTGGCAGAAAAGAATTTCCCCGGATGATAGCGCATTTCCACAACTTTGCCGCTGATCGGGATCCGGTTCACATGGACATTAAACAGCGACATGAAAATGCTGATCTTTATACAGGGATTTTTACCATATACTTCAGATTCCTCAAGTTGGTCAACCAAAATTACTTTACCATCAGCCGGCGAGGCCACCGAATTTTCCAGTAATGGCGCGTAACGTTCCGGATCCCGGAAAAAATAGACAGTAAAAAGGGCCAAGAGGAAAAATAGTTTGGCCAGCAGGGACAGACCAAATAATTGCAGAAGCAATGCTATCCCCAGGAAAATGCCGATAAACCGGTAGCCCTCCCGGTTAATAATCTTAAATAGCGGTAATTCATTTAGATTCATTTTTTTATTATCTCTTCAAATTGCTAACGTCAATTTTTCTCTTTATCCACCAACTTTTCCTGGCTCAGCCAGCTCATCATCTGGCGTAATTTTTTACCGGTGGTTTCAATCTGGTGTTCTTCGCCGGCTTTGGTCAGGGCATTGAATACCGGCCGGTTAGCCTGGTTTTCCAGAATCCACTCCCGGGCAAAAGAACCATCCTGGATCTCTGTCAGGATTTCCGCCATTTCCTCGCGGCTTTCTTCATTGATAACCCGAGGCCCACGGGTCAGATCACCAAATTGGGCGGTATTACTGATGGAGTAGCGCATATTGGCAATCCCGCCCTCATAAATCAGGTCAACTATCAATTTCAGCTCATGGACACATTCAAAATACGCCATTTCCGGAGCATAACCGGCATTAACCAGAGTTTCAAACCCCGCCCTCATCAGTTCGGTAACGCCACCACACAAAACCGCCTGCTCACCAAATAAATCAGTCTCCGTTTCTTCCTTAAAGGTAGTTTCAATAATACCGGCCCGGCCGCCACCAATCCCGGAAGCATAGGCCAGAGCTATTTCCCGGGTATCGCCACTGTTATCCTGATGCACGGCAATCAGGGTAGGAACACCCATACCTTTGGTATATTCATGTCGAACCAGATGTCCGGGTCCTTTGGGGGCGGCCATAAAAACATTAATACCCGGTGCTGGAACTATCTGACCATAATGAATATTAAAGCCGTGGGCGAAGGCAAGATAATTACCTTCCTCCAGATGTGGTGCAATGTCCCGCTTATAGAGCTCTGCCTGCAACTCATCGGGGGCCAAAATCATAATCACATCCGCTGCCTTAGCTGCGTCCGCAGTTTCCATCAGGGTCAAGCCACTGTTTTCTGCTTTAGCCCAGGAACTACCATCACGACGCAGGCCAACAATAACATCAAAACCACTTTCAGCAAGATTATGGGCATGAGCATGCCCCTGGCTGCCATAACCGATCACAGCAATTTTCTTTTCTTTGAGAATTGACAGATCCGCGTCTTTGTCATAGAATACTTTCATCTTGTTTCACTCCCCTTCAATCATACCACTTTTATTTTATATCTGCTTCTGGCCTTCACTTCACGATTCATCGCCACAATGCCCGTATTGTTTACCTCCTTGATGCCGTACGGAGCCAGAACATCAAGAAAAGCTTTCAATTTCATCTCGTTGCCGGTAATTTCAATAATAGCGGATTTGGCTGCCATATCGATCACCCTGGCCCGAAAGACCTCGATAAGTTTCAGGACCTCCAGCCGCTTGCTGCCTTCAACAGAAACCTTGACCAACATCAATCCACGGGTTACATGGTCTGTATCCGTGAAATCAATGACCTTGATCACATTAATCAATTTATTCAGCTGTTTGGTAATCTGTTCAATAATCTGGTCATCCCCCAAGGTGACGATAGTCATCCGGGAAATTTCCGGATCATTGCTTTCAGCAACCGTCAGGCTTTCAATATTAAAACCCCGACCACTGAACAACCCGGAAATGCGGGATAAAACCCCAAATTCATTTTCAACCAGCACTCCAATGACATGTCTCATCGGCTCAAGTCTCCATTACTCTTTCCACCAAGCGGCCGGAAACCAGCCTGCATGGATATTTCTGTGAATCAAACCAGCAGCATTTTTGATATGGGCTGTCCGGCCGGCACCATAGGATAGACATTCTCCTCACCTGCCACTACAAAATCAACTAACACCGGCTTATTGATGGAAAAGGCCTTTTTCAGGGTAGACTCCACCTCCCGGGGATGGGTAGCTCTCAATCCCACCGCCCCGTAAGCCTCGGCCAGCTTAACAAAATCAGGGACCACTGACATTTCTGTAGCGGAATAATTTTTCCGGAAAAACAATTCCTGCCATTGGCGGACCATCCCCAGGTAACCATTATTCAAAATAATTATTTTTACCGGCAGCTGGTACTGAACTGCCGTCGCCAGCTCCTGGCTATTCATCTGGATACTGCCATCGCCGGCGATATCGATAATCAGCCGATCAGGAAAAGCCACCTGGGCTCCCAGGGCTGCAGGAAATCCATAACCCATCGTCCCCAGACCACCGGAGCTCAACCAGGTCCGGGGCTTGGTATATTCATAAAACTGGGCCGCCCACATCTGGTTCTGCCCCACTTCGGTACTGATAATCGGCTCAAGCCCCCGGGTCAATTCACATATTTTTTCCACCACATACTGGGGCTTGATAACTTCTTCCTGGATATAATTCAATTTGTGCATTTCTTTCCATTTGGTGACTTTTGCCAACCATTCGTCGTGTGAAATGGCAAATTTCTGGGCCTCCTCACTCATCTCGTTTACCGCCATCATCATCTTGTCCATCACATCATGAACATCACCAACGATAGGAATATGCACCTTGACATTTTTACTGATGGATGTGGGATCAATATCAATATGGATAATTTTGGCGTCCGGAGCAAATTCATCAATCCGTCCAGTGACCCGATCATCGAAACGGGCACCGATAGCAACCAGTACATCAGATTCGGTAACGGCCATATTCGCCCGGTAGGTCCCGTGCATGCCAAGCATCCCCAAAGAAAGATCGTGGCTTTCCGGAAAAGCTCCCAACCCCATCAAGGTCGTGGTAACCGGGATCTGCAGGCGAATGGCCAGCTCGGTAATAACTTCGGCAGCATTGGATAAAATCGCCCCGCCACCCACATAAAAAACCGGCCGTTTGGCTTTCAACAGAGCCCGGACAGCTTTCCGCAATTGCCCAGGATGTCCTTCATAAGTGGGACTATACCCCCGCAAAGATACCGTTTCAGGATACTCAAAGACAGTGGCATCAACCAGCACATCTTTAGGCAGGTCAATAAGCACCGGCCCCGGTCTCCCCGAACGAGCGATATGAAAGGCTTCTTTAATGATCCTCGGAAGTTCCTTCACATCTTTGACCAGGTAATTATGTTTGGTACACGGCCGGGTAATGCCAACAATATCAGCTTCCTGAAAAGCGTCATTACCAATTAATGCTGTCGGCACCTGGCCGGTAAACACCACCACCGAAATAGAATCCATATAGGCGGTAGCCAGTCCGGTCACTGTATTGGTCGCTCCCGGACCGGACGTAACCAACGCAACACCAACTTCACCGGTTGCCCGGGCATAACCATCAGCGGCATGCACCGCCGCCTGTTCATGACGAACCAGATAATGTTCAACCTCATAATTAGGTAATTCGTCATAGAGGTTGATGACCGCACCGCCAGGATAGCCAAAAACGGCTTTCACTCCTTCAATCTGCAATGACTGCAAGACAATCTGTGCCCCGGTTTTTTTCACCCTGTCCTCCTGTTATGCCCTTTCACTGCAGCTTGGCATATTCTGTCATCAACCAAAACATCCGGTCTTTAGCCTTCAGTTTCAACTTTTTCAAACGGGCAACATTCAGTTTCTCGTCAGCCGTCAGGAATATTTTGCCGGCAAAACTCCCTAATTGCCGATCATACTCCCGATGTTCCTGGAAAACCTGCTTAAATTCCTCATGCTCTTGACACAACTGCTCAATCAGGCGTTCATCGGAAAGCGACATAGACTACCCCTTTTCGAAAGCGTCAGATGGCTGCGAAAGCTCCAAGATATAATATTGGCTTTGAGTATATCTGAACTATCCTCTTTAGTCAAGACTGGCTGTGCATTTTCAGGGAGCCAGCGGAACCATTTCCAAAGCGGTTGATTCTGGAAAGCCCAGCATCAGATTCATGTTCTGTACTGCCTGGCCGGCGGCGCCCTTGACCAGATTATCGATAGCCGTCAAAACGACCAATAGCCCTTCTTCCTGTTTGAGTACCAGGCCCAGGTCACAGTAATTGGAACCTCGAACAGCCGCCACGCTCGGCAATATTCCCTCCGGCAACAACCTGACAAAAGGCTCATGACCATAACAGTGATCATAGAGCGACATAAGTTCATCCGGCTGACATTTTCTAGCCAGCGGCACATAGATGGTTGACAAAATTCCCCGATTCATGGGCACCAGGTGAGGAACAAAGAGTATCCGGCAAGAAGTCGCAGCCGCCCGGCTGACCTGCTCCATAATTTCCGGTTGATGACGATGGTTCCCAACCTTATAGGCTCTGAATGATTCATTCACTTCACCATAGAGGGTGGAAGTGGAAGCAGTTCTACCGGCGCCGCTGGCCCCGGATTTAGCATCAATGATCACCGGCTGTTTAGCATCCACCAGCCCCTGGCGGAAAAGCGGGGTCAAAGCCAGGATGGCCCCGGTCGGATAGCAGCCAGGATTCCCGACAATCCTGGCTCGGCAAACATCTTCACGATACAGCTCGGGGAGCCCATAAACCGCCTTTGCCAACAGATCTTTACGACTATGTTCCTGGTACCATGATTCATATAAAGCGGCATCACTAAACCGGTAATCAGCACTGAGATCAATCACCTTTTTCCCCGCTTCATAGAAACCAGCAACAACTTCAATGGCCGTTTTATGAGGCAAGGCGGTAAACACCAGGTCAACCTGTTCCACCATGGCGGCCAGATCATAGGAAGAAAAAGAGAGTCCGCATACTGCCCGTAATGATGGAAATACTTCATCAACTCTCTGACCGGCATATTGCCGGGAGGTCACCACGGTCAATGCAACTTCAGGATGACGGGAGAGAATTCTGATCAGCTCAACCCCCGTATAGCCACTTCCACCGACAATTCCCACACGAATCATTTTCACACCTATCTTTCAGTCAATGTTTAAGGTAAAAAATTCAATTTTCTGAGTTGCACTGCCAGAATAAATTACCGAGAAATTATATTACTACGAAGGACACGAAAGGCACGAAGAAAAGCAAATTTCTTTCAAACTTCGTGTTCATCGTGCTCTTCGTGGTGTCTCTATCATTGCGTTACTAAAGTATTATCATTGTTTTCGCGTAAGGCAGAAAGTTGAGTAAAGAATCAATAAAAAAGGAGGCCCCTAAGGACCTCCTTAACATTATTGTGAAAAAACCGCAATACGAGCTGGCAAGCAGCAACACATAAGCACCGACACTTACCAAGCAGGTCTTAACGCTTGGAAAACTGGAAACGAGCCCGGGCGCCACGCTGTCCGTATTTTTTCCGTTCCTTGATCCGGGAATCACGGGTAACAAACCCGGCTTTTTTCAAAACCGGACGAAAATCAGGATTATACTCCAATAAAGCCTTGGTAATGCCATGTTTTACCGCTCCAGCCTGACCGGTAACCCCACCACCGGCAACAGTGACCATAGCATCAAATTTATTGTCCATCTCCGTCAACTGCATTGGCTGATGTATCAATTTACGAGCCATCTCCACCGAAAAATATTCATCCATCGGTTTTCTGTTAACCAAAATTGATCCTGAACCTTCTGTCAACCAAACACGGGCAATGGCTGACTTCCTTTTTCCGGTTGCGTAATAACGTTTCGTTCCCATATTTTTATTAACCTATGCTAAATTTCCTTAAAACAAATCAATCCTGCAAAACCATGAACGCTGTATCTCCCTACCCCTCAGTTCTACTGACAGGCTGCTGGGACGCGTGGGGATGATTATTACCCGCATATACTTTGAGCTTTTTAAATATTTTCCGTCCCAGACGGTTTTTAGGCAACATTCCTTTAACTGCCAGACGAATTATCTCTTCCGGCTTCTTTTCATGCAGTTTTTCAGCCGAAATCGATTTAATCCCTCCCGGATAACCGGTATGGTGGTAATACATTTTATCGGCCCACTTATTGCCGGTCAATTTGATATTTCTGGCATTCACCACCACCACAAAATCACCGGTATCTACGTGAGGAGTATAAATCGGCTTATTTTTGCCCCGCAGGATATCCGCGATCTCCGTCGCCAGGCGACCAAGCACCTTGCCATCTGCATCAATCAGATGCCAGGCGCGTTCCATATCTTCATTTTTTGCCATAAAGGTCTTCATTCATCTTCTCCACTTAAGACACAACCCACCGTCGCCCTGCCATTATTGCCAGCCGACAACGCCAAAGAGGAACGATTTTTAATATAATCATTTTGTTTTGTCAAGTTTTTTCTCGACTTTTTACTTGGAAATATCAAAGATTTACCGGCGGATGAGTGGGTACATGCTGATTGCCGAGACCATGGTGCTGATGTCGCCCGGTTCAACTGGCGTCTCCTACCAAAAAGCTACCATGAAGTTGGGAAAAAACCGCCAGTATTTCATCCATTCTTGTCCAGCTGAGATCACGGGTTATGGTTATCCGTAAACGGGAGCTGCCCGGTTCCACGGTGGGAGGACGAATGCCCTGGATAAAAACACCCGCTTCCATAAATTTTTCACTGATCCGCATGGCCTGTCCGGCATCACCAACAATAAGCGGAATAATCGGGGTCGGGTCGTCGGAGACGTCAAAACCCAGCTTCCGTAATGCCCGGCGAAAATATTCCACCTTTTCCCGCAATTCTGCCGCAAGTCCGGGATCTTCCCGCAGTAATCGCACCGCCGCCAATGAGGCTCCGAGAACCGCCGGCGGCAGAGCGGTGGTATAGATGAAACTGCGGCTCTTGTTAATCAGATAATCCAGATATTCCCGGCGACCGGCAACAAAGGCGCCACAACTGCCCATGGCTTTTCCCAGCGTACCCATGAGCAAATCAATGCTATCGGGCGGCAGCTGAAAGTGAGAGGCGGAACCCCGTCCACCCCGACCCAGGACCCCGGTAGCATGGGCATCGTCAACCAAAAGCAAGGCATCATATCTCTTTGCCAGGGAGGCGATCTGCGGCAACGGTGCCAGATCACCATCCATGCTAAAAACACTGTCAGTCACAATCAGGCGACGGCCAAAAGAAGTACCAAACCGCTGCAGCAGATCCACCAGATGGCCAACGTCACTGTGGCGATAAATCTTCACCTCGGCCCGGCTCAAACGGCAGCCATCGACAATACTGGCATGGTTCAAGGCATCACTGAAAATCACATCCCCCTCATCCACCACGGTGGAGAGCACGCCTAAGTTCGCCATATAACCGCAATTGTAAACCAAGGCCCCTTCCGTCCCCTTAAAAACGGCAAGTTCTTCTTCCAACTGCCGGTGCAGGGTCATAGTCCCGGAAATCAGCCGGGAGGCCCCGGATGAACAACCATATTTTCGGGTCATCTCCACCGCCAGTTCTTTCAGTCGCGGATGATCAGCCAGACCCAGATAATTATTGGAACAGAGGATAGTCATTGACTGACCACCCAGGGTGCTTTCACTCCGTTGGGGGCCAGTCACCGTTTTCAATTCCCGCCGCATCCCCCGGGAGTCCAAAAGTGCCAACTCTTTCCTGATCTGCAACAAAGCACTTTTACCATCAGTCATTATTGAAAGATCCCCACTCCCCCAGGAGCTGCTGATCATCTTCCCACTGACGGCCGCTGGTGGTGAGATAATTTCCCACCATTATGCCATTGGCTCCGGCGGCAAATAACATGGCCTGAGCATCGGAAAAATTTCTTTCCCGACCACCACAGATGCGGATATCACGAGTCGGGCAGACGAGGCGAAACATGGCCACCGTCAACAGACAGGAAAAAGCCCCCGGCGCCGGCTGATCCCCCAAAGGGGTCCCGGCAACCGGCTGGAGAAAATTCAAGGGAATGGAATCCACCTGCAACTCTTTCAGGGTCAGGGCCAGTTCCACCCGCTGATTCCAAGTTTCACCCATGCCGATAATCCCGCCGCTGCAGACATACATGCCGGTGTCTTTGGCAGTTTTAACCGTCTCCACTGCCCGGTCATAGGTATGGGTAGTACAAATTTCCGAGAAATGACTCCTGGCAGTTTCCAGGTTGTGATGGTAGTGATCCAGGCCAGCTTCACGATAGGTACCGGCGGTATCCGCATCCAGGAAACCCAGGGAAGCACAGGGACCCATACCCAGTTGTTTAATCCCGGAAATCATTTCCCTGATCCGCTGAATCTCACCGGCATCAGCAACTTTCGTCCCGCTGGTGACCACCGAGAAATGAGTCACACCATGTTTCCCTGCTTGGGCGGCTGCCGCCAGCAGTTCATCCACTCCAACCAGGGGAAAGGTTTTAACCGCCGTCTGATAATGGGATGATTGGGCACAGTAGGCACAATTTTCCGGACATTTGCCTGATTTAGCGTTGGCAATGGCACACAGGGCAATCTTTGGACCGCAAAAATGGCGGCGCAGTTGATCGGTTAAAGGCAATAAAGCAAAGAATTCTTCACGACTGAGTGAACCAAGAGCAAGGGTCAGCTCTTCATCTATCCCTTCACCCGATTTTTTCATCCCCGGCAACAGGCTGCTGATCTTTTCAATACTATTTAACATTTGCTTCCTTCATGATTTGAAATAATCTTACCTACGTCATAATTTTATGCTTGTTTTTCCTACCATGCATGATATTTTGCTGTCAAACTTGAAATTCGGACATTTAAACGATGAAAAAGGCTGACCGTGGCATTCAAGCGCAAAGACGGGTTTTATTATAAAGCCAAGAGGGAGGGGCTAAGATCACGGGCCGCTTTCAAAATCGAGCAATTACACCAGCGACACCGGTTGTTTAAAAAAGGCTCCAGAATTCTGGAACTGGGAGCGGCACCCGGAGGCTGGATGCAAATTATCGCCCGGCTGGTCGGTCCCCAGGGCCTGGTCATCGGCATCGATCTCTTGCCGATCACTGGCCTTGACCAATCTCCCTGCCACACACTACAGGCGGACATCCTGGATGACGACCTGAAGGAAAAGATCGAGACAATAACCACACAACCCTTCAATGGAGTAATTTCCGACATCGCCCCCAACCTCTCGGGCATCAAAATGGCTGATCAGCAGCGGAGCCAGGAGTTGACGTCCCAGGCCCT
Source organism: uncultured Thermodesulfobacteriota bacterium (assembly GCA_964478545.1). Lineage (GTDB taxonomy): Bacteria > Desulfobacterota > Anaeroferrophillalia > Anaeroferrophillales > Anaeroferrophillaceae > DQWO01. The sequence continues at coordinate 2,786 of CAYZIS010000002.1, read as the reverse complement.
GGAACTGGCCGCCACTTTTCTGCAATCGGGGGGATTTTTTCTCTGCAAAGTTTTTCAACAGGAGGGATTAAAAGCTTTTCAACGGGAAGTCAGTCGGCAGTTCAAAAAGGTAATCCTGACCAAACCGGAAGCCAGCCGCAAAAGTTCGGCCGAGTTGTATCTGATCGCCCTGGGATTCCAGGGTTGATAGCTTCGTAAAAACTCCATCTTCCTCAACAAATTATTCGCTTGACGCTCTCGCAGTATCAAGAATACCGTTTATATTCGGGTTGGTTTTAATACCCAGAGCATCATCTGGATTTTGACGACGGATTGTTTGAATCACTTCGTCAAGCTGTTGCAGGAAACGTGATCGATCACGCTTTTTTAACGGCGGCGGGCCGCCATGCATCTCTCCGGCTTCACGAAGTTCCGCCAGCAGATCCCGGGTCGCGATGGACTGACCAATGTTATTTTCCGTAAACGGCTTTCCGGTTGGACTCATAACCCGTGCTCCTTTCTGCAGGCAACGGCTCGCCAGTGGAATGTCAGCAGTAACCACGACGTCATGGGACTGAACCTGTTCCATAATCCAATCATCGGCCGCGTCCAACCCCTTCCCCACAATCTCCAGGGAAATCCAACACTCAGAGGGCACCCGCATCCAGGAATTGGCCACCAGGGTCACCCCAAGGCCATAGCGGCCGGCAACCCGATATACCTCCTGTTTAACCGGACAGGCATCAGCATCGACAAATATATGCAACATACGATATTAAAAACCTCAGGTCATGGTCACAATGATAATGCTCAGGATATTTTTTCATCCAGCAGCTGGCGAATCCGGGATAAAACATCACTGATGTTGTAGGGTTTATTGATCAGCTGATTCTTGCCAAGGTCAGCAATACTTTGTTGAACGGTATCATCCATATAGCCGGAGGCAAAAAGGACGACAATCCCAGGGTGGAGCTTCTTGATTTTTTCAGCTAATGCTCCCCCACCCATGAGCGGCATCACCACGTCGGTAAATAACAGATCGATCCCACCCTGATGGCTTTTGGCAACCTCCAGAGCTTCCACCCCATTTTCAGCTTCCAGCATGGTATAGCCGGCTTCCCGCAGCTGACGGCTGCTGATTTTTCTGACTTGCTCATCATCTTCGGCCAGCAGGATTGTTTCATGACCGCCGTTCGGCAGTGCAGGCTTTGCATCCACCACTTCAGTACTTTTTGTTGCCCTAATCGGCCAGTAGATTTTAAGAACAGTTCCTCGTCCCGGTTCGCTGTCCACCAAGATGCTGGCGTTATTCTGTTTGACAATACCATAGACCGTTGCCAACCCCATGCCGGTCCCTTTACCAACCCCTTTCGTGGTGTAGAATGGTTCAAAAACATGATCCAACACCTCTTTGGACATACCACCACCGTTATCCTCAACCTGCAGCTGCAAGTACCAACCAGGTTTGCTTCCTTCATGAGCGGCGACAAAAGTCTGGTCCAGAAAAATCCTTGAGGTGGAAATCCTGATGATTTTCTCAACCGTTTCGGGCTGGTCGTTGAGGGCATCCCGGGCATTAACCACCAGATTCATGATAATCTGTTCCAGTTGGCCGGGATCAGCATAGATAGTGCTAACCTGTTTATCCAATGAGGTTTCCAGGCGGATATTCTCAGGGATCAACCGCACCAACATTTTTTTCATGCCGTTTATCAGGTTGTTGATGGACGTGGTTCTTGGCATCATCACCTGCTTGCGGCTGAAGCCCAGGAGCTGGCGGGTAAGATTGGCGGCCCGTTCCCCGGCTTTCAGGATCTGTTCGGCATCCGAATACAGCTTACTTTCTTTTTCCAGGCCCATCTGGAGTATCTGGGCATAACCGTTAATGATGGTGAGAATATTGTTGAAATCATGGGCAACACCACCGGCAAGTGTACCGATAGTTTCCAGCTTCTGTGCCCGTGCAAGTTGTTCTTCAATTTTCTTAAAATTAGTTGTATCCCGTAAAACAACCACTCTTGAAACAGAACCATCATCATTGATAATAGGAGAATGGGAAACAAGGTATGAACGATCATCTTTTGGACTGTCAACATTTGATTCAAAATAGGTTCCAATATTCTCAGGATCGTTTTTACACCATGGACATGGGCGGCTAAAATCATGGATGGCTTTATAACAGAATTCCCCAGTGACATCCCGACCGGTTCTCTTAATCATCGCCGGATTCACGTATTCCACCCGGCAATCTTGAGAACAGATATAGACAAGGTCACTCATTGCTTCCATCATAGAGCGGAATCTCTGCTCGCTCTGCAGCCGTTTCCTTTCTGCTTCCTTGAGTTCAGTTATATCCAGGACATTAAAAATGATGCCTGCCGATAGATCATCTTTATTCAACGGATTCCAGGATACCAGAATATCAACCGTTGTACCGTTTTTGTGGCGCAAACAGGATTCAACAATGCCGATGCCCTGTTCACCTATGAGTTTCAGTTGCACACGGGCAACCTTTTCGTGCTCTTCGTCGTTAACATAGACCATCCTGGAATTTTGTCCCAGCAGCTCTTGCTCGGAATACCCCACCATGTCACAAAATTGCTGGTTTACTTCCTGAAAGACCCGATCAACCACTATGCCGATACCAGTGGGGGCAGCTTGTAGAATAGCGGATATTTTCTGTCCCTTTTCTTTCAGCTCCTCTTCAATCTGCTTGCGTTCGGTTATATCTAATATGATTCCCTGATAGTGAAAAGGTGTTGAAATGCCCCCAATTTTAGCTGCCTATAAGTATTTTATAGCCATAA
>CAYZIS010000001.1:0-228940 GCA_964478545.1 uncultured Thermodesulfobacteriota bacterium | reverse complement strand
TCTGCACCCTCAACATCATTATACCAGTAGCCATCACCATCTGTCGAACAATTCGACTCCTGGCAGGCATCGAGATTATCACTGCCACAGACCTCAATGGAAGCAACCCCGTTATTTTCAGACCAGGGATCACCATTCCCATCCCATATCACCTCTAAGTCATTATACCAAACCATAAACTCGGCCGGATCGACCGTGATGCTAACAGTTATGCTATCCATCGTACCAGCAAGTTTTTTAATGTACAACCATCCAGATTCCTCTACGGATGGACGAAAAGTATCTGACACATAAAGGTTATGATAACTCAGGTAAACATCTTGGTCCATTTCATCAAGATCGGTGCTAGTCTCCCAATCAATATCCTCGGAGCTGTAGTATGCCGAACACGTTGGAGGGCTCTTATAGCGTAAAACCAGCTTTGCATCACTTTCTGCCAGAAACATGCTTATAATTACTTTAGTCGTACCATGAGGAATAAATAGTCTAAAATCATTAGGAAACGTGGAAATATATCCTACACCATCAGAACTGGTTGCCTGCAGTACCAATGGCAATATGACTTCGTCTGGTGGCTGCACATCTCCTCTAAGAACCGCAGAATCCACAAACCTGGTAATATGCCTGATATAGCCATCGCACGGTAATTTAAGACAATCATCAACCTCAAGATGGGCTAAAGGATACAAGGTCATATACTCAGCCGCCTGCACTACGGGGCTTACAGACAGCAGCAGGGTGATTCCCATCAGTAGCAATGCAACCGGCAAACAAAAAGAACGTTTCCAACTTTTCACTTTCATCTCCTCCTCCATTCAGCGATCGACTTCTACCCTGCAACAAGGGCGATGCAACTTCAGGTTTACCAAGATATCAAAACAAACTTAACTTTCATATCGGCTGGGTAGTCAAAAAATTGAAGCATAATCCTATCGCTAAATAGTTAAGCAAAAATCATACCATAGTCTCTTTAAGTAATGATGAAGTGAAAGCGGGGCAGCACACTCTCGCATGCCCCCCCGCCCCACTCTTAACCAATTACACTTTTGCAAAAACATTACAATTACTGCAATCTTTTACACGCCAAAAGATCTTACACCTCACTCACTAAGGACAAGGAACACAACCAAGCTGGTAACAGCCGCTGTAATCGGCGGATGTTGCTTCACCAACGGTGATCCCACCAAAATCATAAGCCGGAGACATGAGGCTGAGACCTTCAGGGGTAATCTGCGCAATCAGGCCGATAACCGGTGCATCATCGTAAAAAATGGTGTCACAGCTATCGGTCTCGCATGCCGTACCATTTTCTTTATCGGTAGTTTTTTCCAGAACCACTCGGGTCCATCCTTCCGTAAATGGATTGACACTGCCGAGCCAGTCAAAAATCAAATTGACTTCTTCGGGAAGATTACTCGGAGGACTCAGGCATGGTGAGCGTACACAACCTTCCACGTGTCTCTCATGTTCTTTCATGTCATAAATATAAACACTGTAGGTTGGTATTTGTTTAGCGCTGGACAGTCCTTCAAAGTAACATGAATCAGAGTCCCAAACTGCACAATCATCATCTCTCGCGCACTTTGTCAGCTTAGTGGGGAACGTAAGCCAGGCGATGGTGAAAGCATCGCTCCGGTTGAAATAAGGAATAACCAAGTCATTCTTGGACAGGGCAGCCTCAAGGTCATTGCGGTTTGCAAAAACCGGATAACGTTCGGTTATCTGCAACTTGGTTGCGTTATCATAATCTTTCAAGATGGTCGGTTTGTACAAGGCATATTCAGCCCCGGGAAAGACCATTTCAGCATAGCCGGTCAAGATATTTGCTGGGGTAAACGGACCTACATCATTCTTATAAATTGCAAAAAGATCCGACTTCAGGATAGAGCCATCTGACTGCACACAGCAGAGAAGATCATCATTACCCGCACATGCTGACGCAGTCGGGTGCGTATATGCGGTAGCTTCAATGACATCAATATAACCCCAGTCAGGACTGTCAGCGGTAGCGCAGTCGCAGGCATACGTTGGTGAATACAGCTCCAGGGCGATGGGCTCCTCCACGCTGGCCTGGGCAACTACCGCTGTTTGCCCCAAAAGCAGGCTGTCGTCAGTGGAAACCAGGATATATTTTCCACCTTCATATTTAAGGGTTGCCTTAAAAACATCATTCGGGGTCAGATAGATAAAAAAGCCCAGGACCTCGATGCTGTATTTGTGGCTGCGGACGATGACCTTGGCCACGGCGCACTGGGTTGCCGAGGTATTGATAACAGTAAAATTGGTTTCTATACCTTCCAGGGCATAATACAGGGGATATATAAGCAGATCACCCTTCTCATTCGGCGAAACGGACACCGCCGACAGGGCCGGCATAGCCAGAAACGCCAAGGACAACAAGACCACAATTCCCTTAACAATCTGTTTTTTCATTTTCTTCTCCAATTCAAAAGGTTGACAATACGGTACAGTCAATGCACCACTCTTTACTTCCATTTCGGTGTACACACTCGACACCCTTGCAGCATTCACTCTTTTTTTACATGGGAAAAAACAGCGGGCTCCTGAAAACATGATACCAGCCACTTTTCACCCGGACCCAGCAATCCCGCAACTCACGCACTTGACGCTTACCCCTGACGTTGTAGGTCATCTGACAATCGATACAGCATAAAAAAGGTTTACCGCAGTTTACTTTCAGAACCTTGATCTCTTCAAGTTCACCTTTCAGGAAAAGCTTCTTGTACAAAACATACCTTTCCTCGCTGATCATCTCCTGCGCATAAGGGGCTTCCATCGTAAACGCTTTTTTCACCTCCTTTCCGGCCATGAGCCACCAGTACTGGTTGAATGCCGCCTCTAAACCGTCATTTTCCTTAAAAACGTTGTCGGCATTCTCGATTAAAACCTGATTATAGCTGCAACTTCCCAAACTCAAAAGAATCAAAAAGCATAGTATGCTTCCTATGAGCCATTGTCGGCAAAAACAATATGGTATTTTTCGCATAATCTATTGTATTCCTGAAGACCGAAGTTCATTTTCTTGGCTGCAAGTATCCGCTCCCCGATTATTTTCCGCAAGTCAGCATCAATATCCTGCAGTTCACCATCTTTCTTATCGACAAATTTTTGCCAGTTCGCCCGGTAATATGATTCTACGGCCTCATCTCTGAGGGTTAAGACGGCCAGACAGGCTTCCAGATAGCACCGGGCCAGAGCGATATCCTGATCAAACCCACCCTTGTCGGCTGCCGCCGGACATTCAAGACCTTCTTTACGAGCTTCGGCGGCAAACAGCTTCATCCTCAGCGTGCCATCCACCAGGGCCTTTTCTGACGGCTGCCCCGCTTGCTTACTAGCCTTTTTCATCGCCGCCATATCGGCCGCGGTTACCTTAATCCCGTCGCCCCGAGCCACAATTCGCTCTGAATCGGCATAAACTCCCGCTCCCGCAAGCATAACAACGAACAAACTTACAACAATTATTCTGATTGTTTTCATCACTTCCCAATAAATACAGCTAGTTTACATAACCGCTTTAATAATTAAATGCAACTATTTTCCTTTTCCGGATCAATAAACAGCAAACAACGCCACTGATAACAACTCACTGGAGACTAAAATCAAAAAATTCATTGTTTTCCCGGCCCAAAGCCATACCATTGATCATTCTTTTCAAAACCGGCTGCCCCTGATCATCCAGGACACTGACAGTGCAATAAAAACCGGAAATTTCTACCTGGTAAGCACCAAATACCCCACTATCCATGATCCCGGCCTCGCCACCGCCAACGCCCTGAAAGCTCATCCCGACTCCCGGGCGACCTTCCCCGTAATTCCATCGCCCATCACCATTAACATCCTGGAAGACATTGCCAAGCAAAAACACCCGTGGCTCCTGAGGACAAGCAAAATCAATCACGGCGACGTAGACATTATGGGGTATAGCCTCTCCCAGCTCCAGCACCGCAGCATTGAAGCTACATCCGAGTTCGGTAAAATCCCGACTGAAAATCCGTCTGTCGCCCTGATAACCAATACTCAACTCATCCATCAACCAACACTGAAAAACCATTTCAGCGGTTTCCAAGGGCTCCATATAATTCGGAAAGGCCATGAGCCCCAGGAGTTCGCCGGCCGCAACCGCATCATAACCCTCAACGGCAATTCGGTTAGCAACGCTGGAACCATCCAAGCCTGTTGAGCTGTAATGGAGTTGGGCCACCATATCCTGATTATGGCCAGTAGCCGCCTGAAAAAGAGCATCATTCCAAGCCAGGGGAGGCAATCCTTGATCGAACATCCAGGCATCATCGCCCAGCGCCAGGCGCGCGGTTTCTTCGTCAATCCCCAGAGACCCAATGGTCCGCAGAGGATAAACCCGGGCCTCATTGATCAACCGCCAGAGATACATGGAAGCCTGCGGCTGCTCGTCACCGAAAGCGGCGGCCGACGACAGACTGATCAATAAAAGAATGAAGATGGCGAGGATCTTTTTCATAGCAATAGATATTGATAGCAATCTTCATGCCATGATGGAAAGTGTTTATCTATGCGGGATTCCGGCATTCCACTCCCCGCAGACAGTGGCTTGTATTAAACAGCATTGGTTGAATTCAACCAACTGCCGGACAAAAACCCAAAGCGGGCGTGGCTCGCAACCCAGATTTCATTTCACCAGAACATGAAGGGAAAATAATTCTTTTTAAAATAGGGGGGGCACCATAAGAAAAAAGTGGAACATTATCATTCATCATCGCATTTAGCATGGTGTCCCCCTATTTTTCAGGTGGGATTTCACTGACCTGGTAGCCGCCGTGGACCTCTGTGTCCCGGCGGTGGGCGGCGAGATCGGCGGCCACCGCGTCAATACGGTTACTCAGTTTTTCGTCCAGCGCCTCGAGTTTATGCTCCATCGAATTAAAGCGCTCATTGGTGTGGTCGGCCAGCACTTCGATCTTGGCAGCACTCAAGTCTATCTTTTCACACAACCGTTCTTCCAGCCGCCGCATATCATTGCGCAATCCTTCATGCCCCTCCAGCACCAGGTCGAACTTACCGTTCACATCTTCAAGCAGAATTTCCAGATGATCCTTTTCCATCAAGATGTTCCCTCCCCATGCTTTATCTGTTCACCAACAGGTAAAATCATACCCCAGTTGAGCTGCAGTTGTCAAAGAATAAAGAACAAAAAAAAGGGAGAGGGACGTTAGGGTTACGCCCCGCCAATCTGCTTTTGCCGGTTGAAAAAATATAGGGTCCTATGCCTTTTTTGTCCACTTCGTGCTTTGGATGAAATTTTTAAAATACCTATTTGCTAGCTTTCGAGGGAGGACACAGGGCAATCCGGGCTCTGTTGATGTGGTCGAGAAGTTTCGGCAAAACCGGAGCGGCAATATTTCCCTTGTCAAGGCGGGTATTGTCCCCATCCAGCTTGATGTATCCGATGGTGTTTCCGCATTGCGCATAAACCAAATCCGGATCGTTGGTCAGCGGTACCAGGATGCAGGCGGGTGCAATCGGCGGCTCGTGAAAAAAATTGCCATGCCATTCACCGAGTCGATATGAATCGGATACCAGGTATTCTAATGAACTGATCAGATCGGTTTGCTGAAAGGGGACTTCAATTCGACGGCGTTTCTTTCCGCCTGAAGCAACAACTAACGGAATTCTGGCAAACGCCGATTTACCAAAGCGGTCATATTCGGCACTGGACAGGGGCGCCATCACACGATGGTCACCGACGATGATGAGGATGCCATCGTCAAAAAAGTCTGCTTTCTGAAGTCTCTGGTAAAATCGACCTAACTCACGGTCCACATAGTTGAAAATCGCCTTTTCGGTTCTGGGACCGCCCACCGGATTTGTATAGGGCAAATGGCTTGAAACCGTTTCCAAGACCATAAAATAAGGGGTTTGAGTCAATTTTAAAGCCGCCAATTTTTTTAGGGCATAGTCATAAAGGGCCTGATCCGGGGCGGCCCTAAAATGGTACCGGGGCAGCTTTTTATAAAAAGGAGTTTTGTGGCCTTCGATGATCTGGAAGCCAATATGTTCCAACCAGTCCTGCTTGTTTGTAAAAGACAGATCTCCTGTACTGAGAAAAAGAGAAGTATATCCGGCCAGGTTCATAAATGTTGCAAGGGACTTTTCTCTGTAAAAGCAGGTAAAGGCCTGGTTATTGTCGAGCATTACACCTGGCAGTGGCACTTCTCCTAACAGCAAGGCAATCAGGCCATGCTCGGTGGCAGGGCCGTTTGCAAAAAAGTTGATCAGGCTGATATTGTCGCGGGCGATGGCATCAAAGTGGGGGGTGTAGTTATGAATCCCTGAAAAGTAACGGCTGTGGCTTGCCGAAAGCGATTCGACGATCAGAACAATAATATCAGGCGTCGACGCCAGACCGGCGATATGTTTTTCTGTAGGTGGGGCGGATTGCTGCAAGTTACGAATAAAGACTTCCGTGTAAGGTTTGTCGACGCCTTTTGGCAGGTTGAAACTGAACAGGTTTTGATAAAGAGCCCCCGGGCGATTGATGCGCTTAATAGGTGTCAGGCTCAAAAGCAGCAAACAGAACCCAAGGACGAACAAAATGCGACCATGCAGTGGAGAAAATCGCTGTTTAAACTGAAACCGCAGGAATACAAAAAACATGAAAAATAAACAGAGGCCCGCCAGTATGGCTAAAATCCCGGGGGGGATCCAGTAGAGCCAATCCGGCAAAAATCCTGCCAGCAAACTCAGACCATTTTTGAACTCCTGGCCGTATTTAAGAATGTTGCGGTAGTACAATCGGGTGTAAAAGTTTAGGGTCATCCACACATCCATGGTGTAGGCCAGACCGATAAAGGCTGCGCATATTCTGGGAAGATAACTCAGGGGCTGTAAACGTCTAAAAAAAGGATTGAAAAATCCCAGGTATAACAGAAGCAATACAATGCCAATGACAATGGCATCCTGGTGAAGGACACTCCAATAAACCGGTTCGCTGCTTCCGGTATGTTGGCTGACCAAGCGCCAAATGCTGATGGAACGATACACACACAATATTGGAAGCCCTAAAGCCAGCAGGCAATAGCTGAACAATCCCGGCAAACGATATATTTTATTTCTGTTGAACATGGCTTTACATTTGGAACGTGCAGTCATCCTCATGAGAAAAATCATCGACCAGACGGAACGCCGAATTTTCAAGGGAGAAAAACTGCCTCAATGGTGAGGTATACCCGAAAACTGAAAAAGAACGTAAAAAATGGTGGCTTGATCTCATTCGTGGGCATCTGAAGCTGGCACTGTAGCTTAAACTGAGAAAACCGGATGCCTGAGCTCGCTCAAAACCACCATTTCCAAATGGACACTAAATAACTTAAAACACCAAACGGGTTAAAGCTGCAAATAACAAAACATTTTGAATTCATTGAGCTAATAGCTAACCGCTTAATTTAGTTAACAAACAACAAAATACCCCATGGAAGCCGCGTCTGTCAGAGAAAAAAGAGGCAGAGGGGCGGCTGACAGAAAAACCCCTTCGTGTTATGTCTTTTGTGGTGGCAAGAAACTGGCAAAAACTTTCAGCTGCAGTGACTATTTTGATCTTGAAAATCTGAAGGGTTTGGACGTCCTATGAAATTAACCATATCATCAGGGTGCTCTCCATCCACAGCTTCCCTCCCGAGTGGAAATATAATTGAAAGATTTGCACTCAATCTATCAAAACCCCTTCACGCTCTTCATGGCTTCATGGTGTAATCGACCTACACCATCAGGGTGATGAAAGGAATGAAAATAAAGTGGGGGATTTGTTCTGAAAACTCTAAAAAAACGCGTTGGGCTTGAGAAATCCAAAGGGTACATGGCATATCATGACGACCGTGGCCATCTTTTTTTCTTAAATACAAAAAGGTTGTTCAGACCCAATTGAAAATGTTTCCTATAAATCAACTCAAAGGAGTCACAGGAGAAAATTTCACTTATCATTGACACCTCAAAGCCATGATGTTCATCAAGCGTATGAGCATCAACCAAGCGGAGCAATTTGAGGATGGATAGGATGGTATCAACATATCTCGAAGGAACTGTAATAATGACAAGACCACCGTCATGGAGCAAATCTCGACATATTTCATTACAATGTTGAAGAAGATCTTCAGGAAAATGCTCAATAACTGCCAACATGGTTATGGCGTCAAATAGTTTTCCTTTTGGAACCTGGGTTGGGAAATTTCCGGGCACGAGACTGTAATTCGCATGGCTAATAGGTTCAGCAAGCAGAGGATCAATACCAATACCCTCAGTTATATGATCGCCAAGAAGTTGAAACAGGCGACCATTTCCACTACCAACATCCAGTACTCTGGCATGTTTTGGAATGTGGCGCATTGCTTTAACCATGCGCCATTTTTGGAGAATTTCGTCTAAAAGCATTATTGGTAAGCGTTGTTCTTTTCTGGAACCGAGAGGCTGGAGATAAAGTGCAGTGATCTATCGAAAATGAATCCCATCGGCCATGGGTAAATATTGAGCCGCTCGCACCATTTCTCAGAGGTAACACCTATTGTCTCAAAGGTCTGTTGCCATTGAGCCCTAGGCCAAAAGTTGTAAACCAGATTGACTCCATGCCGGGCATTGCCAACGTGATCCATAAGACGCAGGGTGGGACCAGCAAAAAATCCGTTCAATAGATGATCTTTAATAATGATGTTCTTTCGGGCCACTCGTGCCGCTTCCCGCAAGAGACATTCCGGGTTTTGAGTATGATGCAACACATCGATAAACATGACCGTATCAAAACTTGCGTCATCATACGGAAAATTTGCAGAGTCAAATAATTCCACGGGGATATGGACTTTATCCCGGACCAGAACATCTATCCCCTTGATGGCAACATCAGGCCGCCGCTGCATTATTTTTGCAGCCAACGATCCATCGCCACACCCCACATCTAAGAGAGTGGCGTTGGGTGGAATATATTTAGCAAGATTTTCACAAAGGACTCGTATGCGGCGACCAAAAAAATATTTTTCGTGTATTTGTTCAAGCAGGTTCATCGTCTTTTCAAATTCATAATGCTGATCAAGAAACTAAAAAGTATAATTTGCATCCCCAAAGTCAATAACGTCAGTGATGGAATGGCGATACGCATTGTTACCCCAGGATCAAGCCTTCCGAATGAGGTGCTGCCCCATAGGACAATAGTATAAATAGATCCGCCCAGCCCGAAGATAGAAAAGATTGTACCTGCAATCAAGCCAATTTCAAGTTTGAAATGGCGATATAAGAAATCAAGACGCCGCGAAGGAGGCAAGAGATTTTCAGTGGTAACAAAGGTTCTGCTGACCACGGCGAACATAGTGGATTGAAAACCAAGAATAACCGCCATGGCCGCGTAAAGCAAGGTGTGGAGATCAAAGGTGACCTCGTTAATAATGACAGGCCCTCGAATGAGCGACAAACTGATAACGGCTCCAATGATCATAAGTGTTAACCCTGGATACCAGAAAAGCCACTTGGGGCTGTAAAGAAGTAAAAAACGCAGATGGCGCCAGCCGTCTCGCCAGGTACGAAGGTGCGGCGGCTGACTACGCCCATCAACCGACAGGGTTGTCGGCACTTCGGTAATTTCCATATCAAACAGAGTTGCTTTAACCACCATTTCACTGGCGAATTCCATCCCGGTGGTTCGCAGTTCCATTCTGCTTGCAGCCTCTTTTGTAAAACCACGCAATCCACAATGAAAGTCTTTGCATGGACATTTAAAAAGGATTTGACCAATTTTGGTCAAGACAGGATTGCCTAAATATTTATGTAACCACGGCATGGCGTTGGGGGCAATACCACCTTTGAAACGATTTCCCATGACCAGGTCATACCCTTCCCTCAGTTTTTGGACAAAGGGTTCCAGATGCAAAAAATCGTAGGATTCGTCGGCATCTCCCATAATGATATATTTCCCTTGGGACGCATGAATACCACCCAGGAGAGCATTGCCATACCCCTTGTCCTTCACGTCGACCACCCGGGCCCCGGCTTGGCAGGCAATGTCACGAGATCCATCCGTACTGCCGTTATCCGCAACGATGACTTCCCCGACTATTGCCGATTTTTCCAGAAATGAAAGGGCATTTTTCACGCACGCTTCAACGGTATCAGCCTCGTTGAGGCATGGCATAATGATGCTTAACTCATATACTTGTTGATTGTTCATGCAAAGGACTCTCTAATAAGTTTTTTCTTCGTCATTCCGTGTTAACAATTTGTGCTTCCATTATCACACACTTGAATGGGTAGAATTTGCCGGGAATTTTAAGCTTTGGAAAGAGAACCGATGCGGGACTAATCTTTTCACCAATTGGTATACTTTGAGTCTTGATGTTACCAAATCCTGCTTCTGTTAATAATTTTATCAGTCCTTTGTGAGAAAAAAAACGCAGACTTGGCTTGTTTATCATTGCCAACACTTTAAAGATAAACGGCTTGAAAATGTTTTGCAACAGTTCAAGAATCCAGGAAAATTCAACTTCAACAATAATAAACTTCCCATCTTCTGCAAGAATGGATTTCAGCTTACCAAGGGATTTTTTCACTTTTTCATTGTCGACTAAATGGTGCAACATGAGTTGGGATAAGACGCAATTTGCCTGGTATTGCAGCTCAATATCGTAAAAATCTCCATAAATAAAATCTATTTTATGGTGAGACAGTTCACGCTCCTCATTTATTATGTCAACGCAGATCAATTTCTCCAGGTGTTCGGTTTTATAGTTGATAATTCCGCCATTGCCGAAATCAATGACCTTGCCCCAAAGAATCTTATCAAGTTCGGTGGCAATATTTTGATATAACTCATCATTATATGCGGTCGCTTCTTGATATTCTTTTTCAATTTTTTTGAAGTATTCCTTGTTTTTCATGAATCGTAGCGGTGTTTTGTTAGAACCAAAATGTATCAAGTAAAGTATACAGCGTACTCGCGTGAATTACTAAACAAGCAACAACAGCACTCCATTCCATTAGGTTTCTAGTTTTAGATTTAAGTTTAAACTCCGGCCGAATCAAAGCAAGACCCAAAAACAAAGTAGCCACTATTACATGAAAATAACGACCCTGCAAAGGAATAGTTTCTGACGAAACCGGAGTCCATAGTATATAGCCACTTAGCATAACCAAAATAAAACAAAGCAATGCCGTTGATATGAACACTAATCCCAAGCATCTTGCTTGTTTTTTTGTGAATTTCAACTCACCTGTATCGACTGAAAATAAGATTATAATTGCAAAAATGCCCCACAATACAGTTACCCATACTGAAACCGGGACATCAAGCCAGGCAAGAATGCCGACAAACTGATGATAAATCTGCAACCCATTTTGAACAAAAGTATTAAATATTATCTTCAAAAAATCAATTGGCGAAGTCAAAGCATGGACCAGGTGATCATGCGGGCTTAATCTTACAGAACCGGATACTTCAATATAATGATCAAAAACACCATACTTTCTACTCACAGCTCCCCAGATTACTCCTGTCAAAAACATTGCAGCATATGCAACCACCAGTCCCAATAATTTTGAATATTTTTTTTCAATATCTTTAATAAATATTGTGATCAGCGGCAAAATAAGAATTGGAGTGTAGACTGGCTTGGAAAGCATTAAAAAAAAACCGGCTATAATTATTAAAAAGATATTATACTTTTTCTCAATATAGATTGAAGATAGCAATATCAAGATAGAAGCACAGAATATCACTATATCCAGATTTATTGTGCTCGCCTGGGCTAAAGCCATGGGATTGGTAAAAACCCAGAATACTATCCATTTAAGATTATAGGAATAAGCACACAGCCATAAAATTACGCCAATAAACAATGCCAGAGATACTGCCCTTGCAAAATAGAAGTACACCTTAAATTTATTTTCTGAGTTTGTAGCTAATGATACGATCTTGATTATAGTGGAATGAAAAACATAAGGAAAAGGGGAGTAGAGAGCGGTGTTAAACGCCAGATTTTCAAAACGGCTTTTATCATTGTGTAAAATATTTGTAATAAATTCATAAAAGCTTTCATGGCGTCTCATACTCTTTTTAACAAATTCCAGTAATTCTCTAGGGTGATCCTTTAAAACAAACTGACCTTCGGTAATCCCATACGCTCTGGCAAAATGAGCTGGCTCATCTGGAGCTTCACAAGGCGGAATGATGATCAGATAAATCAGTCCAAAAAAAACAACTATCACGCTTGCATAGAAAAAGGGTTGGCTTTTTTTCTGTTTTAAGCCCGTTTGCAACGTCATGCTTCAAGCATCTCTCTGATAAAATGCACCTATTAAAATAAAATGAGGCGGACACCGCCTCTGTTTTCACCCACACATTGTGAAGCACACTTGCTACCGGTTCAAAAATGGCTATTTTTCAGGACCTTTTTATTCCACATATTGAGCAAAAAGATCAGATGCCCACCAGTTTTGCGGCTTGCGCCGAATATGCTGTTCCAAAAATTTATACACCTGTTTCAGACCTCCATCCGTTGCATCATAAAGAGGCGCAAACTCCAGAAGATATTGCCCGGGGGCTTCATACAAACAAACAAAACCTGTCAGCAAACTATTTGTCTTTTGAGCCAATCTAAGAGGGCCAGGCGACATTTTTCGGTTTTCACCTAAAAAATATATGTTCGAAGCTGTCTTTCCGGTTGCCGGTAAATCAGCACCCATAACTAACGACTCACCATCAGACAACACCTGGTAAAAAAAGCGTTTACTCTCTTCCTTGGCAACAATTTTACCACCGTTAAAAAATCGTTCCATGGCATCAAATTTATTCGCGAAATAGGTTCCAATGGCAGGATTGACCATGGGATCTCGAATAACATTTGTCGTCATGGCATTTAAACGTAATCCTTTCATCCCCATTAAAACTACGCCCGTACAATAACTATCAAAGTGAGGGGTCAACAAAATAACACCCCGACCCTTTTGCTGAGCCGCTAACACCGCATCAAATCCTTTGACAGTGCTCTCGTCCATCACCTTCTGCATAGAATGCCGGATAAAGAAACAGGCCTCCCATTCCTCCCTTGACATAACAATAAAGCGTGAAACAGTCTTGTATAAACAGAGGAAAGTATTACCTTCTGGCCTCAGGTAACACATGACCTTCCAGGTTCCTTTACGAACAAACCGAACACCGGTTGAGAGAGAACGCCAATCCAGATCAAAAACAACATTAAACAATCCTCTTATCCGGGCAAGTGCAAGCCCCAAAGACACTGGCAAGTACGTACTGGCCGGCAGAAAATAACTATAGTCGAGAATCTGAAAATAGTAAGAAATTTTCTTGATAATCTGAATGTAAAACTGCCTGAAATTCATTTTTTCAGCTGGTAAATTTTATAATCCAGCAATCCAGCTCGACATAATTCGGAATAATTGGTCAACACACGCCCCCAAAACTTGGTCAATTTGTTGCGCAACTTATTTTTCTGGTTATAGGTTCTAACAAAATTCAACAAAGGAGCAAAAACCTGCGGACCAATAGAACGGTACTGATTACTGGTAAAACCCGCGCTGTTAAAATAGTGTGTAAATTCATCTGAAGATGGGAAAAAATTACCCTGTTTGAAAGTAATTTTGCTATTATCTTCACAAGTTATATCTGCAATAACAAAGATACTGCCAGGCTTTAAAACCCGATATACTTCCCGAAAAAAAATTTCCTTATCAGTATAATGAAAAGAAGATTCAATACAATAGGCACAATCAAAACTATTATCTGTAAATGAAGACAGCTGCATTGCACTGCCTTGATAAAACGTCATTTTCTCCGCAATATTCATTTCATCGGCATATGATGCGGACAATTCCAAATGCTCAGACAACAAATCAAGACAATGCAGATGTCCTTTTATATCCATTGCCGTCTTTACCGCAAAGCCCCCAATACCACAACCAATTTCGAAACAGTGGCTATCGCTACTAACATCGCCTAGTAAAGCAACAATTATCTGACGAAAATTTTCTTGGGCAGCATAAAGATTAGCGGTGTCCTTTTCCCAAACACCAAAATTCAATACATGCGACAATGTTCCATCAGCATCAGCACTCAATTCATCCCAATAATCCCGGGACCAACAATAAAATTCACGAATTTCTTCAGCATTTAAATTATTATTCATAATATTAGTCTTTTACCAATAAATTTTCAGTAGTGTCCGGTTAGAAACTTGCATATTGTTAACGGTCGCTGATTTCAGCGCTTTTTGGCGCTCGATAGTCTGCTTTTCCAATAGCTCATGGCGCTAAAATTGACAAACTCGCCCTTTCGGGCTCAAACATATCAATTTTTACGCTCTATTCGCTGGGAAAAGCAACGACATCTCACGATGTCGCGCTTGAAACAACGCCGGCTAACAACGTCACCCACTACGCAAAAAGCAAACCGGACAACGCTGATAAATTTTCTGTAAAAAGTTCAAAATATTGCTGATCTTTGGGACGTTGTTCATTAGTTAACAAATGAACAACGTTCCTGATCATGGATACGATGCAGAAGCATGTATCATTATGGAAATAAATAGTAAACTGAATTACATCAAGACACTGGAAATTTTTTATCCTCAAGGGGTTAACCAGAGCACACCCATGAGCAAAACAATTATGACCGGATGAAAACAGCATCCCTGAACATTTGATCAAATTACAAAACTAGTAAAAAAGCCCTCCAGGATATCATTGATTATATCGAGATGCACTACAATAGCAAACGTCGTCATTCTTATTTGGGATATTTGAACCCAACGAAATATGAAAAATTGGTCATTTTTTGTACCGGATAGCAGTAAAGGCTTCCATTATCTTTTATTGCCAAGAATGGCTTTTACCCGATAACGAGCGGTTTCCAGACTTTCCACATCATTCGGGGAACCTCTGACTGGAGTATCCCAATCATCTGGCAGGGATACGATCTCCCGTTGCCAGGTCACGGGACACCACCCACTAGCAGTTAATAAGCGCTGCCATGTCCGCCGGGTACCAAAACGCAGATGAGTGACACACTGGATACCAGAGGGAGCCTCATCCCAGCGACCAGCCAGCAGGTCGGCAACGACTGACCAGTGCCCCACATTGGGAAAAGAAGCAATCAGCAGACCATTCGCACCTATCAATTGCCGGATGTCCGTCAAAACCCGGCTTGGACAAACCAGATGTTCCAGTACATCGCCACACACCACACGATCAAAAGAAAATTGTGGCATCTCTTTGATAGGAATACCAACATTCAGATCAGCGCAAATTGCCAAATCACAATACTGCCTTGCCTCGGATAAAGATCTCCGATCACAGTCAATTCCCACCCATAAACCGGAAAAACCCATTTCCCGACAACGAGCGGCCATGAGTCCTGTACCACATCCCAGTTCCAGTACTCGAGAATCACCCCAATCACACATTGCTAATAGATCTGTCCGGGAACCGGCATCGCCGAGGGCATTGAAATGGTGCAGCCAGCCATAACAAAAAATGTGAACGGTCTGCTTTTCGGAGACCCAATGGCAGGGCAATTCTTTTACCATCATGGTTACCGGTAATTTCTCCAGGCATTCCCGACCAACAATGACTACTGAATATCCCATAGGTTGAACAGATTCACGGGACAACCATGAAACGGAATACTGCCAGTTTTCAGCTTCTTCCAACCCACGAACTGACAGATACAGGGGCGCAGGCAGCTTCCATCCTGGGTCCTGATTTCCGGCCGGCACATGAATGCTATCGACATTTCCTTCTACTTTGATAGCGGCCAACCAACGTTGCCAACAATGATGGTTATACCAAAATTCAGGATCAAAAATCAGTCCAATGAATTTACTGTCGATGGCCGCAAGCAACTGACCAACGGTTTGATCAACGGCTAATGATCGCACAGTTAGCGGGGGGATACCCATAGATCTGGCCAGCCGTTTTTCCGGACTTAGTTCCTTAATTGTTTCAGGTAGCACAAAAAATGGAATCATTAAAAATCCTCGAATTCAGAAAGCAAGTCTACGGCAATCCAGCATGATGTATAATGACTTATCCAATATTCAACAAAATAATAGATTAGTCCAAGGCAACAACCGGGTTGTGGTCTATGGCCATTGCCGGCAACAACACGCCGTAATCAAACCGCTGGATCCAGTGGACCATCAATTCCCCGAAGCCCATCAAGCACCCCTTTCAAAATATAGCCGTAGCAGCTTCCCGGCTGGCGGCCATAGCAATATAATCGTTTCATATGGCGGAGCATTTCCAACCAGAAATAAAACAAAGCCTTCATGCCACCCAGTTTCCGGTATCCACGGGTCATGTTTCTGGCCATGTAATAATAGCGATATGGGGAGTGCTCAATCCATAAACCAACAGCAGTCATTTTTTGGATTTCTCCCAAACGATGTAACAGTTCCGCCCGGGGTTCCCACCACAAACTCCAACCTGCCTGCCGCATTCTAATATGGCATTCATGGTCAACAAAATCAATGAAATATGGTTCACAGAAACCGCCCGTCGCCATTAGGGCTTCAACGCGGTAAAGCGTTCCCGACGTAATTGAAGAATCCACGGGGATGGGACCCTCCATCACTGCGCTGGCGGTAACTTGAAGCAGTCGTTTTCCTGTCCAGTAATAAGGAAGATGAATCACCGTGGGGAAATGGGCCGACCGAATGGTGGGGAAAATCGCACCGACAGGATTTCCCTTACGGCTCAATTCCTGGGCGGTATCATATAGTTGGTGGATGGCCGATCCGGTAATTAAGCTATCCTGATCTAAAATCAGTATCCAGGATTTCCCCCGCTTCCGGGCCTGCTTTAAACCTAGATTATAAGCTGCAGCCACACCGATATTGTGTGGTGATGATATCAATTCAAGCTTTGGCAGCCTTTGTTTGAGAATAAGTTCTCTGGTCCCGTCAATGGAGGCATTATCGATTACTAAAATTTCAATTCCAGGCTGATAGCAGCTTTCCAAAACATCAGCCACGGTATCAACACCATTGTACGTTACAATGAGCACCAGAAGCTTTTCCAACCAGGCATCACCCATATCCAAGTACCTTGCCTCATTCTTCGACATGGTTTTATCCTACAGAAAGGATGGGGGTCAAATCTTTATCGTTGACAAAATCAAGATTTTGTCAACGATAAAGATTTGACCCCCTTAGAAGAGATCACCATCACCCATAGAGTAGTAATGATTGTGCTCGAAAAAATCAACCGAAAAACGATGGTCGAAAATGGTATAGGCCGGGGCCAACTGGTTGGGTTCCAGTTCGGCAATAAATCCCATTTCTCCCAGGATGTCGATCCACCATGAAGGAGTGGGAGAGAACCAGGCTTCAATCCTGGCAACCTCACCGACAAAGATTTTTTGCGCCTGGTCAAGGAGTAAAGGGACAGCTAAAGCGGCTAGAGACCGGTCAAAGAGGGCATCACCCCAAATCAATGTTTCACCACGGCGTTTAAAAACCGCCCAACCTGCCAATTTTCCCCAACGCCTGGCTGCAAGAAAATGATACTCGGTATCGGGACAATCAAGGTAACGCCACTGCAAATAAAGGGCGTTCCGTTTTACCAGAGAATGGTAGTTATCTGCAGCCCGGTCAAAAAAGTGGTCGAAGTCCACACCAACCCCGGTTACCCGACCAACGCTAAAACCGGAAAATACTTTCTGGAGCCAGCCAGGGGAAGTCGGCAATTGCTGCTGTAAATCCAAAACATACAGGGAGACCGGCGAGGTATATTCATAGCCCAGGTAGCGCTCCCCCAGTTTGCGGATGGTCGCCGTATTATAGCCGTAAATATAGGGGACAATACCCTCGCAGAATTTAGGGTAAAAATAGGAGAACATCCGACTCAAAACACTGGTTTTTCCCCGACCCAGATGACGGAATTCGGGGTTGGTCATCGTATCCCCCCCATGCAAAACCAAGTCGGAGACAGGCTTGGTCACCGGCGCATGATAAGGAACAGGATAGGCGGCAAAATGCCCGGCCAAAGTCCCCGCTTCATCAACGGCGACCACAATCTTTCGGGCACCAAAAGGGTTGTCCCTATACTTCCAGCGCCAGTGTTCCAGGGAGCGATCCTGAAAAAAGATCCGATTGAACAACGGCAAAATCTGTTCTTCATCACCTTCCCGGTAGGCACGAATAAAGACTGGATCTTTCCTGGCTACAAAAATCTCATATCCCATCCGCCCAGCAGCATACCACTCCTGCTGGGACTTCCAGCCAGCCAGGAAATGTTGGAGGCGGTCGGCGGCATCCGGCTGACCAACTGTGGAGACAATGGAATCAAAATCCCTGGTGAACACCTTGATTACCTGATCGCAGGTTTTTTTCACCTGGCTGCCAATCTGCAAGTGGCGGGTGAGGCGAAAGCCGTTTTCATGGAGTGCAAGCAGCACATCCCGGTGGGAATGAACTGCCGTCTGGTCTTTCAGGGTATCATTATCACGGATTTCATCGCTGATAATCACGATACCTTTGGGCTTGAGCAGGACGCAGCATCGCTGAAATACTACCATTGGTGAAGGAAAATACTGCAGGGATTCCTGAAAAAAAATAACATCATAGAATTTTTCCATGAACGGCATCCCAGCACTGCCAAGGAAGTCGGCAACCTGGAACGTCGTACGTTCGTCACTGAAATGTTCGGTGGCATAACAGACGAGAGCTGCTGACGGAGCAATCCCAGTCACTTCATAACCCAACCGGGAAAGGGAATGGGCGGAAACTCCGAAACCACAGCCCACGTCCAGTACCGATGCCGGCGGCCGGGGGAAAAAAGCCTGCAGCTCTGCAAACATCTTTTCCTGAGCTTCCGCCAGACTTAAATCCGGGGATTCGTCGGGCCAAAGGCCAAAATGAAGATGTCCCGCCGAGGTAAGCAAAGAGTAGAAATTAAAAGGATCAGGCAGATCCTTGATCAAGTGTTTATCTATTTCCATCCAAACGTTCCTTGATACAAAATAACGGGGTCAGGAGAAAATGCATCAGTTTCCATAATCAGACCTCCCAGGAAATTTGGTGAACATAGGGAGTCAGAATCCCTGGGCTTCCCAGGCGGCCATAATAAATCCCTGGGGCCAGCAGGTTCCAGTATTCGGCACTAAAATCCAGGAATTTCCCCTGCCCGAACATCCCGGCCGCAGGGGTGAAATCAGGCACAGGACTCCATTCAAACAACCATTTTTCCCGCATCATAGCCGGAATCTCCAGCCGGAAGGGAGTGGTAAAAACCGGGATTTCTTCAGGCCTGGCTTTTTCTCTGCACCTTCGTGAAACTAATTGCAACAGCGTATACAGCCATCTTTTACCACCCACCAAGTGTTTTTGCCGAAATTTTTCATGGGATTCCATAAACAACTGTCTTTTCAGCTCGGTCTCGTGGCGAGCACACTGATCATAGTGATGCACCACCTTTGCCCTGGTATCAAAAATAAGCGAGTAGCCAGCCTTTCTTAAACGCATAAAAAGGTCTGTGTCTTCAAAATAGAGAAAAAAGCGGGGGTCAAACAGGCCCCCAACGCGTTCTACTGCCGCTCTTTTCAGCAGGACATGCCCTCCCGAAAGATTTCCCGTTTTGATCGGCGCTTCGGATCGCCAGATTTTAATCGCGTGGCGCCGCCAGACTGCATTCATCAATTTTTTCATCCAGAACCCGGGAGACATTTCTGCCAACGCCGAAGCAAAAAGAAACATGAAGGGCGGGGAAGGCGGCGGTAAATAATAGTCACAGCTATCATCCCAGAACACCTGGGGGCCGGCAGCAGCAACTCTTTTGCCGCTTAGCAAGGTTTTCTGCATCCGGACGAGGCAGCCAGGCAACAACCGGGCATCAGGGTTTAAGAGCAGAATGAAATCGCCGGCAAAGTTCTCCAATGCCAGGTTGCAGGCCCGGCCAAACCCCAAATTCTGCGGGGGTACCAGGAGTTCCACTCCTTCGGGAAGCAACGAGCGCAGCCTATGTTCCTCGCCGGGATCTTCACTGTTATCCACCACCACAACGCGGCAAGAGCCAAAAGAATCTGAATCGAGCACAGAACGAACCGCTTGGAAGGTTAAATCCGCAACCCGATAGTTGACTAACAACGCCAGGGTTTCCATGTTTTTACTGGTTTCCGTCCGGCAACTGCCACTCATGCTCCATCCAGCACATACCCAGCGCCGGCTGTTCACTGGCAACGTGAAAAACATCTGACCTGTCGTCATAAACACATCTCAGTCCATGTTCATCGGACACCAGGGCTGATGCTTTATACGCTCCCGAACCCAGGGGCAGGGATGGTAAAAGAAGTTTTGTCAATTGCTCTCCCGCAAACTCCACAGGGTCCAACCCCGCCTTTTTGGTTATAACCGCAAAAATAACTTTTTCATCAGGCTTCATCAGCGTGATAGCCATATGGCCTCTGAAAGGCGTACCATCACGGTGGGTTTTTATGTTAACAAGCAAAGGTTCAAACTGCATGGCCCGCTCCAGCCTGACACCATTTATATCCGTAACAAAAACTTCGTCGATTATTACTTCTGGTGGCTCTGTAGTAATTTCCGGAGAAGGTTTCAAGGCACCACTTCCTTCTTTAGACTGTTTCTCCTCCAGATACGCCAAGTAGGACCCAACCACGTCGGCACTTTCTCCATAATCACGTATTTTTCCCTGGTGCAGCCAAATACTTTTTTTACATAATTCAGCCACCAGATACATGCTGTGACTGCAAAAGAGGAAGGTCTTTCCAGTATCCTTGATACGTGTCATCCGTTCGATACATTTCTGCTGAAAATATTGATCGCCAACGCTCAATGCCTCATCGATAATCAGGATATCGGGATCCACGCTGATGGCAATGGAGAAAGCCAGGCGCATATACATCCCTGATGAATATGTTTTTACCGGTCGGTCAATGACATTCTGCAATTCTGAAAATTCAATAATTTCCGGTTCTTTCTCCCTGATCTCTTTTTCATTCAAGCCCAGCAACGCGGCATTGAGATGGATATTTCTCCTGCCACTGAAATCCGGATGAAAACCGGAACCAAGTTCCAGGAGAGCCGCCGTTCGACCTTGTTTAACCAAGTTTCCGCCCGTAGGCTGGGTAGTTCCCGCAAGAATTTTGAGCAATGTAGACTTACCCGAACCATTTTCACCGATAATCCCCAAAGTTTCCCCATAGGGAATCTGAAAGGAAACGCCTTTCAGGGCCTCCACCAACTCATGGCATGACCGGCGCGTCACCATTTCCTTCAGGCGATCAAAAGGCTCCAGATAAACCCGATAGTGTTTGGTCAAGGTGTCAGCTTCAATAGCGTACAATTTATGATCCTCAAGGTTTTACCGAGTAGACCTGGAGAACGTCCCTAAACGTTCACAGGACATCTGCAAAGGAATTCTTAACATGATTGAAGAACATGATCGCAGTAAGAAATACAAGCATAGCCATCGCAACAGCAAAGCCCAGCAACGGCAATGAAATCCGGTGTTGCAATAAGACCAGGTGGTACAGTTCAATGAATGGATACATGGGATTTATAGTAAGTACAACCCTATACTTTTCGGGAACCATGGTTAAAGGGAACAGAATGGGGGTCAGATAAAACCAGATCTGAATTACTATTCCGATAAACTGCTGGATATCCCGGATAAATACGCTCAGGCTTGATATCCAAATGACAAATCCCAAGGTAAAAATCATTTGAAATCCGAGGACCACGGGAAACCACAACCACACCACATGACCGTAACCCATGAAGAGAAGGAATCCCAAAAGAAAAAGAAATCCAACACCATTTATCAGATAGGTTACCACCACGGAGGCAATGGGTAGAACCTCGGTGGGAAAAAGTACCTTAGTGATCAGGTTTGATTTTCCAATGATCAATCCAGGGGCGTTTGTCGCCGCCTCAGAAAAGGCCAGCCATGGTAACAGGCCGGCCAGTAAATAAACAACGAAACTGTCAGTACCGGTTTCAATCGGTTTCATCCTAATCTGGAATACCACAGAAAAGATAAAAATGTATATGAGGAGAGTACTCAATGGCGTCAATATGTACCAGATGAGTCCGCCCATGGAACCGGCATATTTTCCCCGAATTTCCTGGTTGACAAATCCTTTGAAAAGCGTGTGAAATCGAAAAGGCGCCATGATCCACGAACTGAGCAATGCAGTGAATCCAACGAATGGATGGGCTATTTCTTTCAAGGAAAAATTCTTCATGGTCTTTCTACACCACAAATACGTTGAATATGTAACGACCACGATAATTTTTCAAAAGCCGCCTACTTCCCCTGGCTCTGCTGGATAATCCGGGAAAAGGGATTAGTCGAGGGAAGACCTCCCGTTTTGGTATTGGAATTCTGGCGGGCACTTTTAAGAATATCAGCAAGCGAAGTGCTCGGCTGCCGCGTCGCAGGATTGTTAGCATTTTCTTTGGACGAAGGCACTGCTGCCGTCGACCTCGAACCCCGCCGGCGAATTAAGGGCGCTCTTGTATCACTGGTAGTAGATCTGGCACCGGGTGTCGCACTCTTTGCAACCCCCTGTTGCCCCAGGTTAACCGTGGCTGCTACAGGAACAGGCGTTAACGGAACCGATGGCTCGGGCGGCGGTGCCGGTCGGCTCTTGGTCCCCCGGTAAAGATCCAGGCGTACCGGCTTATCTTTGCTGACCAGGATAATATAATTGGGGCCGATTTCCTTCACATGGTAGCCCTTGATTTCATCCCCTTCGCTCAAGCGCCAGGAAGCATCCTCCCGTTTTGTTTTATTCTTAGGCCGAATAATAGCCCATTTTCCTTGAGGGGAATGGATCACGCCGGTAAAAAGAAGCTCTTTTTCCAGCTTGCTGGCTGCCTCCGAGCGAGGTCCCAGGGCCTTGTCTGCCGGTTGTTCATCTTCCGGAGAAAATATATGCCGTTTGACCATCATCGGGACTTCGTCACTTTTTGGAGTTTCAGCCGCAGCGGCATCAACAATCAGGAATGATGGTATATGGAGAAGCAAAAAGCTAAACATTCCCAACAAGATCAGCATGATAATCGTTTGGCGAAAAAACCAATACCTAGCTATTTTTTGTTTCATGACGTTTTCTCCTCTTCCACAAAAAAGGTGGAAAGCTCCAGAGTAACATTAAGCAACCCTTTTTTCCTCTTCTGATAGCGAATATTCATTCCGGTCACACATACCGCCGTATCCAATTTTTCCAGATACTCAAGCACCTCGGAAAATTTCCGGGTCGTAGTACTGAGACGAAACTGCATCTTTCCCAATTTGTAATCACGCCACTTCCCCGGAGCCATTGCCTGGTAGGAGCTCAAAGAAATGTCATGGTCATCGAGAAATTTCTGCAGTTCCGTTTGCACCTGGGCATTAACCTCTTCAATACTTTTTCCTGGAATAATCCTGGAGCTCAAGGCTTCCAGTTGTTTATTTTGAGCCTGCTGTTTTTTGTCATCGGCAGAGAAGCGCTGCAAGCGGTTCTTTAACATCTCCTGACGCTCCTGAGCCTGATGCACGGCATCCCTGGCAAAGGTCAACCGGCTGAGCTGGGGTTCATAATCATAAACCCACCAAATGAGCAGCGCCGTCGCAATCAGTGCCAGACCCAAAAGCCACTTCCGGGCGCGTTTACTTATCCTTTTCATCATTACTTTCTTTCAGCTGCAAAACAAGGCCAAAACGCTCCACCTGCCCACGGGATTTATTCACGGTTCCCCTGAGCTTAACCTCAGAAAAAAACTCACTTTCCCGCAAAGATTCGACAACTTTCAACGCATCGGATGACTGGCCGCGCAAGGTTAACTGTCCTTTACGATAGACAAGCGAGGAAAACCACGTACCTTCCGGAATTCGATCAGCCATATCGTTCAATAAGCTGTAAAAACGCGGCCGCTGCTTGAGAAAATCATCAATATCTTTGAGCATTCCCTTGGCTTTTTTGCTGAGCTGATGGCGTTTCTCCAGGGGAGAAAGCCGTTTTTTCAGCTTGCTATTCTCCAGGTTCAGGACAGACAGTTCCTGCTGCAATGTACGATCCACAACCCTTGCCCGCCAACTCAAGCCACCACAAAAAAAGGCAAGGAGGAAAGCCCCCAACAACAACCAGGGAAGCGGATGCACCTGTTTCAATTTCACCGGTCGATCATCAAGACAAACCGGCTGCTGGCCGGCAAGTACCGGGGCCAGAGCCGCGACCGCCGGATTTTCCTTCACCGGCGGCAGGGAAAAACAATGATCAGCCGCGGGCTCCGGCATAACCGGCAGGGTTTCATCGCCGCCAGCAGCTGAAAAAAACCGCTCTTTCAGTTCTGGATAGCGGACCACCATATTCTGCTGCCAGATAGTATTTTCCAATTCGGCCACCGAGGCCGCGTACAAGGTGCCATTTTTGGCAAAAACCCCCAGCTCCCGTTCACCATCCTGTTCGACAACCAGAGCCAGGGGCAGGGTATAACCCTGCCTGGCTACCCAGGCACCCATGCCAAGAATAGCGGGAAACAGGCCTTCCAGCTCCCGCTGGTGGCCGGTGCTGTTCAAGGCTTCCAAAAAAGGGTCCATATCCTGCCGCCGGGCATAAATCAACAGGCCATGCACCCGTCGATCAGCCGATGGACAGAGATGAATATCGTAATAAATCTCAGCCAAAGGAAGATGGGCTGAAACCTGCAACGAGGCTTCCACCGCGGCCAGGGCATCTTCCCGGGACATGGGAGGCAACTCGAGATTGCGAATGAAAAAATAATGCTGGGGCAGCGCCAGGTAGATAGCCCGGCCGGTGGCCGGCGGTATCCGGGAAAGCAGATGTTTAACCCCAGCGGGGCCGGACTGGGGCACATCTCCCCAGGCAGAGAAACCAGCACAGGGTGGTTTGGGCTGCCAGCCACCCACCAGGCCTCGGTTGAGGTCGGCATAAAAGAGCCGCTCACTGCCGCAATACATACCCAGCATTTCTGTTTTTCGTTGCAAAGCCATTATCATTTTTTCTCGGTTTTTTTCTCTTTTTCAGCCGCCGACAAGTAACAGCGGAAGCAGCGAAAGAGACTCCACTTTTGTCCCCTTCCCTGTAAGAAGGCGGTAAAAGCCATGGCAGCACCGTTATCCTGCAGGAAAACCACCTCGACTCTTTTAACATTTTTCCCACTGATTGTGAAGGCGTTAATCAGGGAAAATATCGGTTCCTGGCCAACATCTTCAACCTCGCCCTGATTATCCTGATCCAGGGAAGCGATAACGGGAGCATCACCCCAAAACAGCTCAGGGGTAACCCCGCGCACCAACAGCATTTCATTCAAGGTTTTGAAAGGACCGTCGGCTGGTTCGTAGGCCAAGCCTTCCTGCTGGTAAAAACCCTTTTCGGCCCCATCGCTACGAACGAGATCATCAGGGTCACGCCAATCCAGCAGGGCATCAGCCACTTGGTCGGCTTCTTCCAGGCGATCATCCCCCAAACCCTGGCGAATTGCTTTCCTGATCGCTTCATCAGCAGCACTGTTCAGATTGAACCTCTTTTTTTCGGAACTTTCCCGCAGCAAGAGCTTGAGTTTACCGATCATCAATGGACGCCAGTCAGGGGTATCCGGCACCCCCAGCTCTCCGTCTTGCTTTTGATTCTCCTCCGGTTCACTGCCCTCGACTTTGTTCACCGGCGGCAGTGGCTGGCCGCTGCCCGAGTACAATTCCAGCACCGACAAAAAGGCCTGTTCCCGGGCTAAAGATTGCCAGCCATAGGCGGCGGCCGCCGCTTTACCCCGATTGTGACTGAGATAACGGCCCGCCAGCAGGCTGATCAGCAGCAGAACCCAGAGGACAACAATAAGGATGCTGCCCCGCCGGCCATGACTTTCCCGCTGTTTCATCATTGGCCTCCAGCCACCATGAAAAACCATGATTCCACTTTTTTTCGGCCACTGCGGGTCAGTTGCAGGCGGATGCCGGTGGGTACCTTCTCAGACTTTTCCTGCCAATGGTCATCTTCACTGAAGACGGGATGAGGATGGGTATTGTACTCGAAGGTCAATGATTCAATTCCGGCCAGCTGCGAAACCGGTTTCAACTCCCGATTCCATTCCGTCGACAAGGGATCATATTCCGTTTTAAGTTGTTCCTCACGAGTAACTGTCTGCAAATATATCCACAAGGTTTTTTGCTCTTCTTCATAGAGATAGGTAACCCGCTGTAGCCCCCCGGCACCAGCCCCCCGGGGGGCATAGGTGGTAAAAAATGACAGCCCCTGAGAACGGCCGTCGAAAGGTAGTTTCCTTTTTGCCGGAAAATCGGCCTGGTCAACCAGGGAAGCCAGCTGATGCTCAAGCAGCAAGGGCAGGGTGACCCTTAAAGCCCCAACCTCCCCTTCCTGCCGGCCCCGCTCCCAGGCATTCATGGACAGACGCAGGGCCATGGTGGCAATCAGAGTTACCGTGCTGACCAGAACCATAGCCACCATAATCTCCAGCAAGGTATAACCTCGTGAAGAATGCGGGGAATCAAAGCAGTTTTGTCTGGCGTCCATATCTCTCATAGGGGGGTCAAATCTTTATCATTGACATTTTTTAAAAAATGTCAATGATAAAGATTTGACCCCCTCCTATTATTTTCGTTGCCAACGTTCCAGGCAGTATTTTTTCTCCCGGTCGTTAGATGTGTGGCTGACGCAGGCCGTGATTTTAAACACCCCTGGAATCTCCAAAGGTTCTTCATCATCTTCCGCATCAAGTATCAGTTGTTCACTGCTGAAAGCATAATGCCAGCCGTCCTCATCCTTCACCTCATCATTGATTTCCCCTTCGGCAATACACTGGCGCCGCAGTTGATCGTCAACCAGGAGATTATGCAGGATGCGGGTTGCCGTCAACCGTTCATCCGCCCGCCAGGAAATGCGCTTGGCCTGATATAAACCGCCAAAGACAGCGCCCAAGGAAGCACCGAGGATCAGCAGGGCCACCATCACCTCCAGCAGAGTAAAGCCACTGGAGAAGTTCTGTCGGCAAACCATCTAATTCTGCTCCCGGGTTGATTGCAACTGGATGAAGCCGGTCAGGGGATCAAGGTGGAGAAAGGCCATTGGCTGGCCATCGACGGAAAAAAACAGGCGGTCACCGGTGGAACTGCCGTCGGGGAAAAAAACAACCTGATAACCGGCTTCCGCTTGATAACTGGAAACCCGATCTTCCACTTCAATACGGATGATGTCCGGGATTTTTAAGCCCGGTTTTCGGGCATCCAACCAGCAGCAACGGGCATCACCATCAATGGTCAGCAACACCGGCCGGGCAGTAGACAACGCCTGGCTGCGGGCTTGACGACAAAGACTGACGAACTGCTGAACAAAGGCCTTGGGACGCCGTCTTCCTATACCCCGACCAAGGCTGGTGGTAATCAGGGAAACCCCCAGGGCCATGAGCACCATGACCACGATCAGTTCCAGCAGAGTAAAGCCGCGACGGTCAGACACCAATCGAAACCTCTGTCGCACTAAAAATCGAAAAAAGCCGGGGAAACGGGACGGCACAGTAAAAGATTCATATTCGAGGCACCTAAAACCTGAAGCGTGAGGCGTACCTGAAGGTACGCCACAATAACGAAGGCTGCCGGGCAACGAAGAAGAGGGAGCTTTTACGAAGCCATCAGAAATTGATATCATTGATTCCCAGTATCGCCGAAAGCATGGAGATGACAACCGCGCCGATTATCAAACCCATCAATAAAATTGCGATCGGTTCCACCAGCGCCAAGTAGCGTTTTATCCTAATTTCAATCGTTCGGTCAAGCTCATTGGCGGCCGTTTCCAGCATTTTGCCAATCTGACCGGTTTCTTCCCCGAGGGTCACCATCTGGATCATTTTGACGGGGAAAAGCCCACCGACCCGCATCAATTCGCTGATTCTTTTGCCGGTTTTAACCTGCTGGTAAATACGCTCGATATCGACCCGAATCAGGCTGTTGGACACTACCTTGCCGGAAATATCAATGGCTTTGAGCAAAGATACGCCGCTGATGATCAAGGTTCCCAGGGTCCGGGCAAAACGGCTCACCTGGATATCAAGTCCCAATGATCCGAGGCCGGGCAGGCGCAAGGAAAGGCGATCTAAAAAACTTTTTCCCTTGGGGGTATGGGCCAGTCGTCGTCCGCCAAAGACGAAAGTGGCAAGCAGGGCGAGCAGCACCAGCCACCAGCGCTGGAGAAAATGGCTGGCCGCCATCAGCATCCGGGTGGAAAGGGGCAACTGTTGCCCCAGATCAGCAAAGATATCGGCAAAACGGGGAACAACAAAACCGACAATAATCAAAATGGAAAGAAATCCCACCGACAACAGAATGGACGGATAGATGGAACTGGAGATGATATAGCGGCGGACTTCCTCCGACTGCTCGAGAAATTCTCCCAGCTTGGTGAGAATCTGCGGCAGGATGCCGCCGGCTTCCCCGGCCCGGACCATGTTGACATAGAGATCGTTAAATTCCTGGGGTCGATCGGCCATCGCCGCCGAAAGGTTTTTTCCTCCCTGCAGGGACGTCCGCAGATATTTTGCCGTTTCCCGAGTTGAATCATCACCCGCCACTTCCATAAGGATAGCCAGTGCCCGGTCCACCGGCACATCTTCCCGGGTAAGATGGGCAAGCTCCCGGGTAAAATCAAGAAGCTGGGGGCGCTTCATTCCGGTTTTAGCCCGCCATTGAAAGATCTTTTGGCTCCGCTTCCCTGCTTTTCCTGAAGCATCCAGCCAGCGGATGAGGGTCAGGCCCTGCCGCTGAAGGCGCAGCAGCAATTCCTGACGATCCGGGGCCTCGGCGGCATCAACCAGCCGCTCACCCTGTGAATTCATGACTTCGTAGCTGAACTGTGGCATTTTTTTAGCTCTCAGCGATCAGTCCTCGGCTTTCAGCTCGGAAAATACTGAACCATTGACTGATACCGATAATTATCGGGTTACCCGCAAAATTTCCTCATAAGTGGTAATCCCCCGGGCAACCTTGTCAATGCCATCATCACGCAGGGAAGGCATACCGCCTTCCTCCAGGGGACGCCTGAGGCTGGCTTCCAGGTTGTCTCCCCGGGAAACAGCCCGCCGGACCGATTCATCGAGCAAGAGGTATTCGTAAATCCCGATCCGCCCCCGGTAACCGGTATCACCACAGTTTTTACAGCCCTGACCGCGCTGATAACGTGGCAATACCCTGGAAACGGGAATCTGTAGTTCCAGCGCCAGTTGCTCCCGCTCGCCCTCGGTCAATTCCACTGTGGCGCTGCAATCAGGACAAACACGGCGGACCAGCCGCTGGGCCAGTACGGCCACCACCGCTGAAGCCACCATAAAGCGTTCAACGCCCATATCTTCCAACCGGGTAATGGCCCCCAGGGAATCGTTGGTATGGAGGGTGGAAAAAACCATATGACCGGTCAGGGCCGACTGGATAGCGATATCCGCCGTCTCCACATCCCGGATTTCCCCCACCAGCATAATGTCGGGGTCCTGGCGGAGAAAAGAACGCAAAAGGCTGGAAAAATTCAGGCCGATAGCCGATTGGACCTGAACCTGGTTGACACCGTCAAGCTGGTATTCCACCGGATCCTCAACTGTGACAATTTTGACATCCGGTTGATTCAAGGTATTGAGGGCCGCATAAAGGGTGGTGGTTTTTCCTGAACCGGTCGGTCCGGTTACCAGGATCATCCCATAGGGCAGCCTAATTGCCTGCTCAAATTGCCGGCGAATGCGGTCGGGAAAACCGAGGCTGTCAAGATCCAGGTTGATTTCATCCTGTTTCAATAAGCGCAGTACCAGACTTTCACCAAAAAATGCCGGAACTGACGATACACGAATATCAATCTCATGGCCACCGCCGGCAAAACGAATGCGGCCGTCCTGGGGCAGGCGCATCTCGGCAATATCCATTTTGGCAATCAATTTAACCCGGGAAATAATTGCTGATTTCAACTTGATGTTGATGCTCTCCATATTGTGCAGCACTCCGTCAATCCGATAACGGATCTGGACATGATTTTTCCGCGGTTCAATATGGATATCGGAAGCATTCAGGCTAACTGCCCGGGTAATTAAATGATTAACCAGGCGAATAATAGGGGCCTCGGAAGCCATGTCCCTGAGGTGCTCGGGATTATCCCATAACTGATCTTCAAGGTCAGTCTCACCTTCACCCTCATTGGCTGCCATATCGACTTCGGCTTCATACCAGCGATAGATATACTGGCTGATGGTCTCAGCCTCGGCCTGGCGGATAAGAACCGGCTGCTCAAACGTGCGGGTGATGATTTCCCTGGTACTGAAATCAAAGGGGTCCGCCATCACCACCACTACCTGAGCATCGCTCACCTGCACCGGCAAGACCAGGAAACGCTTCATAAAGGTAACGGGGAGGTTGGTAAAATCTGGCGGGGTTTCGGGAAAATCCTCCACCGCCAGTGCTTCAACTGAAGGCAAAAGAACCGGAACCGCTGAAAGGTCGGCGTCATCGACCGGATGAACATGGGTACCCTGCCCACCGGTCAAATCTTTCAACCGGTCACGGATAGTATTGCCAAAATGTTTCATCTTCATTCCCAACTGACAATATCCTTGTTCTCCTTTTCGCCCCCTTCAACCCCATCACCACCATAACTGAAGAGATCATAGCGGCCATGTTCTCCCGGGCTGCGATACTGGTAAGGATGTCCCCAAGGGTCTTTGGGCACCGGTTTTGGCAGGTAGGGACCGTC
This sequence comes from uncultured Thermodesulfobacteriota bacterium, assembly GCA_964478545.1. Classification (GTDB taxonomy): domain Bacteria; phylum Desulfobacterota; class Anaeroferrophillalia; order Anaeroferrophillales; family Anaeroferrophillaceae; genus DQWO01. Next base: position 198,195 of record CAYZIS010000001.1, on the reverse strand, counting down.
CCAATCCTCCAGCTCCCCGGGATTTTCCCGCAACGCATTGAGTCCTTCATCAGTAGTAGGATAACGACCGGTATCGAGGCGGAAATCATCCAACGCCATTCCCAACAATTCTACCTGGGCCTTGGTGGTTTTCATCTTGGCTTTGTCGATTTTGCCGAAAAACTTCGGTGCCACCAGGGCCGAGAGCAACCCCAGAATAATGATCACAACCAGCAACTCTATAAGCGTGAACCCGGAATTATTGTACCAACATCTATGCGAGGCAGCAACAGCAGATTTTTGTTTATTCATCTTGATTTATACTCCTCTTTCGGGTATGGATTCCCTCGTTACCATGGATTAACTTCCTAATATATGGTAATCATGGCAATAAATCAATGAAAAACAAGAAACCATGAGAAGAACGGTATGGCCAGCGAAAATAATTTTATCCCTTATGAGGCGGTAAGAAATATCGGCACCGGCAACGTACTGGTCCTGGCTCCCCATCCGGACGATGAGGTTTTTGGCTGCGCCGGGGCCATCATAAGACATGTGGAATCCAAGGATCCGGTCCACGTCATTATTGTCACAGATGGAGGCTACCTGGAATCCGTGGGGACCGGCTCAAGAGAAGAATATATCCGGATAAGAAAAGAGGAAAGCATCCAAGCCGGGAAGATGCTGGGCTATGTTCCTGAATTCTGGAATATTGCAGATCGGGAAGTCGTCTATGGTGAAAAACTGATTTCCCGCATATCTGATATGATCAATACGTTGGGCATTGACCTCATCTATACCCCATCGGTCTCAGAAATACATCCCGATCACCGGTCACTTGGAATGACAGCAGCCGAGGCTGTCCGCCGAAGTACAAGAAATATTACCATTGCTTTCTATGAGATTGGCATACCACTGCGGCCAAACCGCTTACTGGACATCACCGATGTTATGGCTCTCAAGCGGAAGGCGATGGCCTGTTTTTCGTCACAACTTCAACAACAGAAATATGACCAGCATATTGCAGCTCTAAACCAGTTTCGCACCTATACGCTTCCCCGGCAGGTACAGGCGGCAGAAGCGTACTTCATAACCAACAGTCTGCAACTAAAAGAGCATCCCCAGGCACTTCTACATCCAGAAGCAGGGAAGATCTCCCTGCTCGGATTTGATGCTGATACCCGCAACATACCCCTAATTACGGTTATGATCCGCAGCATCGGGCGGGATAAATTTTTGACCGAAGCCCTTGCTTCGGTCACCTTGCAAACCTATCCACATATTGAGGTTCTGGTAATTAATGCCAAAGGGAAAGGGCACCCCGAACTTAACCAGTGGTGTGGCCGCTTCCCCTTGAGGATATGTGAAACTGGGGAGCCATTATCCCGAAGTCGGGCGGCAAACTTGGGCTTGGAAAATGCCCAAGGGGATTACCTGATCTTCCTGGATGATGATGATCTGTTTGATCCGGATCATGTGGCCCGATTGGCAGAAATCCTCGAAAAGAAAAAGAATTTTCTGGCTGCCTATTCCGGAATACGCACGCTTTCGGGGGGATCCATCCCATGTAATTCTGAGAAAATTTACAATGACCCTTTCAACCCTGTTCGCTTGTTTTGCCATAATTATATTCCCATACACGCAGTCTTGTTCAGTCGTAAAATAGTCGAATACGGCTGTTCTTTCGATGAAAACTTATCCCTTTGCGAAGACTGGGATTTTTGGATCCAGGCAGCTCAAAAAACAGAATTTTTTCATCTAGATCACGTCAGTGCCACCTACCAAATCAGGGAAAGTGCCTCCAATATCTGGCAGGATGAGAAGGTTGCCAGAGAAGCAACCATGAAAATTTTCAAGAAATGGGCACCTTTATGGTCGGATGAACAGCTTTTCACTATTGCGTACCAGGCTGGAGCATTGCATGATTATGAGGTTCAGGCTCAAGAGTTCAGCCTCCGCGAACAAGTGCAATCGGCACGGATTGAAGAACTTACGGTTACTATCCAGATGGTAATAGAACAACGGGATACCATAACCACCGAAAGGAATGCCATAACTGCTGAAAGGAATGCTATAACTGCTGAAAGGGATAGCCTCGTCGTTGAGCGGGATGCTCTCACGGCAGAGAGAAATGCTCTCGCGGAAGAATTCCAACACCATCACGAAGAACTGGCAAAAATCTATGCCAGCAAATCCTGGCGACTGACCGCTGTATTCAGAAAAATACGGCGAATGTTCACCACAACCATTAAACCGATTTTACGACGGTTCACCTCCAAGGGAGCACGATTTCTATGGATAGTCTCTCCCATAACCCTGGAACGTAAACTGGCCGCCAAAGAGCGACTCTTCGAAGCCTTTCCCTTGTTATTCAAACACACGCGGGCTTATCAAAACTGGCAGGGATCCAATATTCACGGCACTTACATTGCTCCTCACGCCACATCGACATTATCACTGCAAAACATAGTCGATAACAACCGGCGCACCAATGTACTAATAACCAGGGAAGAGCCTTATTTTTTCCGAAGTATCCGCTTGATTGCTTTTTATCTGCCCCAGTTTCACCAAATCCCTGAAAATGATGCCTGGTGGGGAGAAGGTTTTACTGAATGGACCAACGTCAAAGCAGCAAAACCACAATTTAAAGGTCATTATCAGCCCCATGTCCCGGGGGAGCTAGGATACTATGATTTAACCAATGCCCTGGAAACACAACGCCGCCAGGTCGAACTGGCCAGGCTGTATGGACTTGGGGGTTTTTGTTTCTACTTTTATTGGTTTGGCGGTAAGCGATTACTCGAAGCGCCGGTACTGCAATATCTTGAGAATGAAGAACTGGATTTCCCTTTCTGTCTGTGCTGGGCCAATGAAAACTGGAGTCGTTGCTGGGATGGTCTGGATCATGAAATCCTGATAAGTCAGAACCATTCGCCGGAAGATGATCTGGTCTTCATCGAATACACGGCCCGATATTTCCGAGACAGTCGTTATATCCGTGTTCAGGGAAAACCGCTGCTGATTGTCTACCGTCCAGGCCTGCTGCCCTCAGCCAAGTCAACTGCAAACCGCTGGCGGCAATGGTGTCGCAACCATGGTATTGGTGAAATCTACCTGGCTTATACCCAGTCTTTCGAGATGGTAAACCCGAAAAAATACGGTTTTGACGCGGCAATTGAATTCCCCCCCAACCTCGCCGGGATTCCACCGCTAACCGCGTGTGAGAAAAAACTCTTTCATCGGGATTTTACCGGGACAATTTACGATTTAGGTGAAATTGCCAAACGCAGTAACCATTACACACATCCCGATTACACCCTTTTTCGCAGCGTCTGCCCTTCATGGGACAATACTGCCAGGCGCGGCAAAGCGGCAACCATATTTGTCAATGATTCACCGGCGTCCTATCAGCAATGGCTAAGCAACGCTGCCATTGATACTGCCGGCCGGTTCAAACAAAAAGACTCCTCCTTGGTTTTTGTCAACGCCTGGAACGAGTGGGCGGAAGGGACACATCTCGAACCGGACCAGACGAATGGTTACGCCTATTTGCAGGCTACCAGGGACGCGCTGGCCCAGGCAGATGCATACCTTGGGCGCCGCCGCATTCTCTTGGTTGCCCATGATGCTCACCCCCATGGCGCCCAGAGCCTTATTCTCCACATGGCAAAGATTCTGCACGAAAATTTCTTTTTCGTCGTAGAGATGGTTGTTCTGGGAGGCGGCACATTACTTGAAGAGTACGCCAAATACGCAACCATACATTCTCTTGAAGGGAAAAAACATGATGGTAAAGAAGCAAAAGACTTGGCTGCAGACCTCTTTGCCCAGGGAATTCAGACCGCTATCTGCAACACCACCGTCACGGGTATATTTGTAAAAACGCTGAAAGAGCAGGGGTTCCAGGTTGTTTCCCTCATTCATGAATTGACCCGAGTAATAGAAGATAATAATTTGCAGCCCCAGGTACAAGCGATCGCCGACCATGCTGACGCTATTGTTTTCCCAGCCCAGCAGGTAAAGGAAGGATTTGAATCTTATGTGAAAAAACCACTTTCAACAGCAATCATCCGCCCCCAAGGATTGTACAAAAAGAACAGCCTTTCTTCACTACCGGCGGCGGAAACAAAAAAAAGATTGCGGGAAAAGCTCGGATTAAAGCAAGAGGCAAAAATTGTGCTTGCCATTGCTTTCGGCGACCATCGAAAAGGGATTGATTTGTTTGTCGAAGCTGGTTTGCTTGTAGCACAGAAAAAGGAAAACATCTATTTTGTCTGGGTCGGTCAGCTAGACTCAGCTATGGAACAGGAAATACAGGAAAAATTGTCAGTATCGGATTTCAGCGATTATTTCATTTTTCCCGGAATGGATTTCCAAACTAATCTTTATTATGCCGGGGCAGATCTTTACGCCCTTACTTCGAGAGAAGATCCTTTCCCCAGCGTGGTACTGGAGGCCCTGGATGCAGCAACCCCGGTAATTGCTTTCGTCGGCACCGGTGGTTGTGGTGAATTACTTTCCCGGGACACCGGAAGTTTGATCCCGGCTTTTGATACCCATGCCTATGCTGAAGAAATCATCAATCTTCTGGAACAACCTGAACTCTTAAACGCCAAAGGTGCCAAAGGAAGGGGAATCATCGCCGGAGAATTTTCTTTCCGACACTATTTGTTTGATCTGCTGAATTTAGTTGGTTCCCCGGTAAAACGAATTTCGGTTGTTGTGCCGAATTATAATTATGCCAGATACCTGTCGGAAAGAATAAGCTCCATTGTTCAGCAAACCTATCCCATCTATGAAATTATCATATTAGATGACGCATCCACCGATGGCAGCGTCGAACTGCTTGAAAAAATTCTCCCGACCCAGGAAGTGGATTTCACCTTTATCCCGGGTGAATCGAACTCCGGAAATCCGTTTATTCAATGGTTGAAAGGAATCGAACAGGCCCAAGGTGATTATATCTGGATAGCGGAAGCTGATGATTTGTCCTCCCCCGGGTTTCTTGAAGAAGTAATGAAACCCTTTTCAGATCCACAGGTGGTCTTGAGTTACTGTCAGTCAAAGCAGATAACCTCTTCCGGTGATATCATGTGCAATCACTATCTGGATTATGTAGCTGACATTTCACCCACAAAATGGCTTACTTATTACACAATTGAAGGGATGGAAGAAATTAAATCAGCTCTTGCAATTAAAAATACCATACCAAATGTAAGCGCAGTGGTTTTTGAAAAAAAGAGGCTACTACAGGTTTTGCGGAAAAACATCGCCGAAATTACAAAATATCGTGTTGCCGGCGACTGGCTGACATATTTATTAGTTCTGCAAGAAGGTAAGATTTCTTTTTCCCCTGAATCTTTCAACTCGCACCGCCGGCATCAGGAAAGTATAACTCTTGGCAGCTTTAACATTTCTCAGTTGAAAGAGATCCTCTCTGTTCAGGAGAGAGCCAGGAATACTTTCCATCCAGTTGATGAGATTGTCAAAAAGGCCCATGCTTACGCTCAACAGCTTTATGAGGATTTTGGTCTGGCTGACGATGCGGCACCGGAATTCAGCAACAATCCCGAACTGGATTCATATCGATAACCTTTACGCAGCTTTGGTTACCCCCCCCCAGGGCATTTGAAATGACTTGAAATAGATGGATACAACATATAAACAACTTGCCAAATTTATCGCGTCATTAACTGATGATTTTTTTAACAAGTTATTGCTGGCATTCGCAATCGCTACAGCGTTGTTTGTTTATTCATATGAAATAACCAATTTTTCACTTTCTATTGATGAAGAAATTCATAGCTTTATTGCTGAAAATTGGCTCGAGTGGATAGCCCAAGGAAGATGGGGTATGGGGGTACTTACCTATATTCTCCCGCAAGGACTTTCAAGCATCCCTTTTTTACCAACCTTTTTATTTGCTGTAGGATTAGCACTAAGTGCTGTACTATTTTCAAAAATTCTCACACATAATCGACCAAGTGCCATAGTTTTTACAGGAATATTTGTCACTTCTCCTATATGGCTGCATATTGCAGAATTTAATACCTTGTCATGGGGGTTCTCTCTAGGTTTGGTTGTGACAGCTCTCGCTTCCATGTATGCAGGTATTCAAGGAATTAAAAATTTTATATTAGCAGGATTGTTGTTAGGCTTTTCTCTAGCCATTTATCAATCATTTCTGATTTTATACCTCATTGTAGCCTTGCTGATTTTATGTCAAAAAGAATGGGAAATGACTGGAAACAAAAAGTTTGAGTTTATTGCTAAAAATTTTTCTATGTTGGGTCACTTATTGTCAAATGTACTAGTTGGAGTAGTTTTCTATTACATATTGAATTGCTTGTTTATGTTTCTGGCAGGGTCTAACATTGTCTATTTGAACAATTTTATCAATATTTCAAGTTATATCACCAATGGAAGTGATGCAGTTATAAGAGTTCTTCATAAAACAGAAGGATTGCTATTTGGTACTGATCCTACATTTTTAGGGATTGGAGTAGGTTCACTATTATTAGCTTGGATTGGCAGCCTGGCAATAACTTTAAAGCTATTTGACAGAAATGTAGGGTTTCTTAATAAAGTATACGCGATTATCTTGTCCATTGGTATTTTACTGCTCGCAATATCGCTAATATTGCTGTCCGCAGGATATATTCCAACCCGCGCATTAATTGCCTTTCCTCTTCTGTATGCCTTTTTCTCGGCCATGGCCTTTCACTGCATAAAAGGGCGGAAAATATTATGGGGAATCTTCTTTGTTGCTATTTTTTGCAATATCTATATAGCAAACTCGTTATTTTATGCCGATCATATAGCTAGGCAGAGAGACTTGGTAATGGCAACACAGATCATTGCTCGAGTGGAGAATGTTGGTAGAGATGCTTTTGGTGATAACATTCCAATAATTATTGTTGGTGAATGGCGGCATGAAATAAGTGGGCCAGCACTGCGCGTGGAGATTTTTGGAACCTCATTTTTTGAACATAACGGTGGTAATCCATACAGGATTACATCATATTTACGGCTTCTTGGTTGCCGTGGATTAGTTCCAATGCCTATCACTGAGGCGCGTGAAAAATTAGATGGAATTATGTTGCACCCATCATGGCCGGCGAAAGGATCTATTTTTCGTACAGAGCATTACGTAATAGTTAAGTTGAGTGAGCCATCATACCAACAGGGATTGGCCTTGCAGGCAAATTAACATTTGATATTGGGTAAATCTGGACTAATTAGATGAAAGCAATTAATGATTTGAATCGTCACATAACACCAATCAGGCAAGTGATTGTAGAGGCTGTTACAAATGTGATAGACAGTGGTTGGTATGTGTTAGGACCCGAAGTTAAAGCTTTTGAACAAGAGTTTTCTACTTATTTGGGAAGTGATTATTGCGTGTCAGTGGGTAACGGGACAGATGCGCTAGAGTTAGCTCTCCGTGCGCTTGATATTGGGCACAAAAGCACTGTTTTAACTGTTGCCAATGCCGGAATGTATAGTACGGCAGCAATACTTGCGACTGGCGCAACGCCAATTTACGCTGACGTGCAACCTGATACTTCATTAATTGATGTTGTCGATGCGGCTCGTTTACTTACAGAAGCAAAAATAGGTGCTATCATTATCACCCATCTCTATGGAATGATGGCGGATATTGAACAAATTATTAACATTGCTGAAGATAAGAACATTCCTGTTATTGAAGACTGTGCTCAAGCTCATGGTGCAATGATTAATGGGAGAAAGGCTGGATCTTTTGGTGATATTGGATGTTTCAGTTTTTATCCAACTAAGAACCTTGGTGCACTAGGTGATGGGGGGGCCGTCACCACTAATCGCAGTGATTTGGCAAAACGTGTTCGGCAATTGCAGCAGTATGGTTGGGAGTCCAAATACCGTGCCACGCTTGCCGGAGGCCGGAACAGTCGCCTAGACGAAATTCAAGCAGCCGTACTCATAGTCAAGCTGCCTTTCCTGGATATATGGAATCATCGGCGTCGAACGATCGCTACTAGATATTCACACGGTATTAACCACCCCAAAATCATAACTGAAGCAATACACGGTAAGGAATATGTTGCGCATCTCTATGTTATCAAGACAAATGAACGGGATAACTTGAGACAGCACCTTACGAAAAAAAATATTCCGAGCGATATCCATTATCCCATTCCAGATTATCGGCAACCTTGCTGCTCCCATTTGTTTCCCAAGGTAAACAAACCAGTGACTGAGCAACATTGTGGTGAGGTGCTAACGCTGCCTTGCTTTCCTGAAATGACGGATGCTGAAGTGGATTTTATTATCTATGGCGTTAACTCTTGGTAAAAAATTATGCTCTCTATAGTTATTCCTGTTTATCGGAACGCTGAATCTATCCCAGATTTACTTGCGGCATTGAACGATGTTGCGGACATCGTTCAATGTGATTATAGCCAGCAAACTGAGGTCGTGTTTGTGGTGGATGGTAGTCCGGACAACTGCTATTTTTTGCTCGAGCGTGCATTACCTCAAGTATCATTTTCGTCTAAGTTATTACTTCACTCACGTAATTTTGGGTCTTTTTCTGCAATTCGCACCGGTCTCATTGCGGCATCGGGAGATTATTTTACAGTTTTGGCTGCCGACCTACAGGAACCGCCAGAATTGGCGTTGAAGTTTCTTGAAAAGCTGTCAACTAGTGGCTGCGATGTTGTTGTTGGCTGCCGGGAAAATCGCGATGACCCCAGCACTTCCCGTTTTGCTTCAAACATGTTTTGGAGGTTTTACAAAAAATTTATAATTCCTGAGATTCCTGAAAAAGGTGTGGACATATTTGGTTGTAATCGGATATTTAGAGAACAATTGACTGGCTTTGAGGAGACAAATACGTCACTAGTTGGCTTGATATTCTGGTTGGGCTTCAAGCGCACAGAAGTGAACTATGCACGATGCTCCAGGAAGCATGGGAAGAGTGCCTGGACACTCAAGAAAAAAATAAAATATTTGTTGGATAGTATCTTTTCATTTACTGATTTTCCCATTCGCATGCTCACCTTGTTCGGTCTGTTTGGTATAGCCATTTCAAGTTTACTCGCAGTGGTTATAGTATTAGCCAAACTGGTTGGTAGTATCGTTGTGCCTGGGTATGCGGCAACAGTTTTATTGATAATCTTTTTTGGTGGAATAAATTTGCTTGGGCTTGGTATTGTTGGTGCGTATGCATGGCGCACATATGAGAATACAAAGCGTCGCCCATTGGCTGTAGTGATGAAGTCACAGTCGTTTACTCCGGATATTCAGTATGGAGAAGTTAAATGAAAGAATATTATGTCCATCCCCAAGCGATCTGTGAATCAAAAAATGTTGGTGCGAATACGCGCATCTGGGCATTTGCACACGTGCTACCCCATGCTGTGATCGGCATGGATTGCAATATTTGCGATGGAGTATTTGTCGAAAACGATGTGCTGGTTGGTGATCATGTTACCGTGAAGTGTGGTGTGCAACTTTGGGATGGTTTGGTTGTTGAAGATGACGTTTTTATTGGACCGAACGCCACATTTACGAATGATCGATTTCCGTGCAGTAAGGTCTATCCAGATCAATTTCTAAATACGAATGTACGCAAAGGGGCTTCCATTGGTGCTAACGCTACTATTTTGCCTGGATTAGAGATTGGCTCAGGAGCGATGATAGGTGCAGGAACTGTGGTAATACGTTCCGTTCCACCTAATGCAATTATTGTAGGAAACCCCGGGCGTATTATTGGTTATGTAGGTGCTGCGCAGGGTGGTAGAACCGATTCTGCCCAATCAACTGCTAAGAAAATGGAGAGAGGAACAGACGTCAAGGGTGTTTCCTTGCACAAATTTCCATTTATCAAAGATATGCGCGGGAATCTGAGTGTCGGGGAGTTTGAGCGAACGGTTCCATTTATCCCTAAGCGTTATTTCTTAGTTTTTGATGTGCCGAATCGAGAAGTTCGGGGCGAACATGCCCATCATGCATGTCATCAATTTCTTATTTGCATCAAAGGTAGTTGTGCCGCTGTCGCAGATGATGGCGTAAATCGACAAGAGTTTTTACTGGATAGACCAAATCTCGGTCTTTATTTGCCACCGATGATTTGGGGGACGCAGTATAAATACTCTAGTGATGCGGTGCTTCTGGTGTTTGCCTCTGAATACTATAATGCAAATGATTATATAAGAAATTATAGTGAATTCATAACTATCGTGGGTAAGAATGCATAGGTCATTCATTAGATTTATAATCGTTGGATTGGCAAATACATTGCTGAGTTACCTCGCCTTTTTTTTGCTGTTAGAGTTTCTTTCGTATACCTTGGCATATTCCATTGCTTACTGTCTTGGGATTGTTATTTCATATTTCTTGAATGCGAGATATGTGTTTTTAAAATCATTGTGTTTAAAAGATTTTATTAAATATCCTATTGTCTATATAGTTCAATATGGTCTCGGTGTAGTCATCTTAAGGTTATTGGTTGAAACCGGTGGCGTAGAACCACAATTGGGAATGGTTTTTGTAATGCTCATTACAATTCCCGTTACATTTTTTCTAAGTAAACTCGTGCTGAGCTCCGGGCAAAATAGGGCACAAAGGAAATGTAATAGATGTCTCGATGTTTGGCGTTTATCGTTAACTGGAACTGAGAAAAATTCCAATTCACGCTGAACCAATACGCATATATTAGCATTTTCCCGTAGAAATCACAGTAAAATATCTTTATTAATTAAATAATATCAGATATTTAACAACTATTTCAGGGCCGACTAAATCCTTGCGGGGGTATAAGTGTGGGACTAATTAAAAATATTCAATATTGGGGAAATATAATAATGATACAAGATGAATGGTTCACTAAGGTATGTGACAGTTATTTGAATCCCCCTGTGTTTGTCGATGGCAAACAATTACCGGGCTTTCCATCTGACACAATTCAAGCTAACACTACAGGGCAGGCTGGTGTTAATACCTTAAAAGAGGCATTTATTTTTTATCAGGATTGTATAGAAACCTTCAAGGACCTTGGGGCGCCGATCAAGTCTCAACATAATTTACTGGATTTTGGAGCCGGATGGGGACGGATTACACGTTTCTTTTTACGAGAACTTCCATTGAACCATATTTATGGCATTGATGTAATGGAAGAATTTGTTCAAATTTGTAAAGAAACTTTTCATAGCGAGAATTTTTTTACCTGTGCCCCTTTTCCCCCTTCTTCCATTCCTGATAAGAAAATGAATTACGTCATAGGGTATTCAGTTTTTTCACACCTCTCTGAAAAAGCTTGCGCAAGTTGGATGCGCGAATTTTATAGAATTCTTTTGCCAGATGGGATTGTAGCATTAACTACCAGGGGGCGTCCATTTTTTGATTACTGCGAGAGCTTAAAAGGCGCTGGGCACAAGGGCTACACAGGTGCTCTTGCAAAATTATTTGATGATTTTGATAACGCTCGGATTCGTTATGATAACGGAGAATTTGTACACAGTAATAATAATGGAGTAACTGGCGGCGGCGCAATGACCGCTGATTTTTATGGAGAAACGTTTATTCCAGAATCGTATGCCAAAAATGCATATTCAAAATTTTTCGTGTTAGAAAAATTTCTCTTTGATCCCTCTCGCCAAACACACCCAATTATGTTCTTCCGTAAGAAATAGATAAAGTTTCGGAGCTTAAGTTTCAATGAGGAAACTGGTTCTCCTTGCGACCTACAACGGTGCCGCGTTTTTGCCAGCGCAGCTGGAAAGCATTCTCTCCCAGACTCACGGCTGGAAGCTGCTGGTACGTGATGACGGCTCAAGCGATGGGACAAAAAAAATTGTTAGTAACAGGGCCGCCGACGGTACGCCTGTCATTCTTATGGATGATGGACAGCCACGGCTTGGAGCCCGGAGTAATTTTGCCCGGCTGCTCGAAAAAGCTCGAGAAATGGGGGCTGATTACTGCACATTGTCTGACCAAGATGATGTCTGGTTACCATCAAAACTGGATGAACAGTTTAAGCAAATGAAATCGCTGGAGCGAAAGTTCCCGCACTGTCCAATTCTCATTCATTCGGACCTGGAGGTTGTAAACCAGAATCTCAAAATCATTCACCCTTCATTCATGCAATATCAAAAAATCCATCATGAAAGTAGCAACCCGCTCAGAGTACTGCTTTGTCAGAACTTTGTTACTGGCAGTACGGTAATGATGAATAGATCATTGCTGCAGTTGGCTTTACCGGTTCCAAAAGAGGCACTCATGCATGACTGGTGGCTGGCGCTCTGTGCCGCGGCTTTTGGCAGATTGGAATATTACGGTATGCCTTTAGTTAAATATCGTCAGCATGGCAACAATGAAATCGGTGCACGAAATATTCTTCAGCTGCTGAATCCGCTAAAAAATAACTGGCATCATCATTGGTCAAATGGCTTTGACAATCTGACAAGGTCAATCCTTCAAGCCAAGGCGCTGGCAGAGAGAATAAGAGAACGTGATCCGGAAAATCCGCATCTTTTATTGGTCGAGGAGTATGCTTCGCTGATGAAATTATTCCCCATGAATCGTATCAGAAAGATGCATGAATTAGAAATTCATATGCAGTCATTTTTGAGGCATATGCTGATGATATCCAGGGTACTTTTTTCCCGAGGAGGTTGATCAGCGTTTTTCCTGTTTTGATCGCTTTCACGGACAGCAGAGCACTTCAACGGCTGACCCTTATCCCCCCCTTGTCACCAACTCCCTGTCCGGCATACTTATTGCGAGCTATTGTTTTGTTTGACCATGGTTGTTTCGGACAAACCATCATCAGGTGCCGGTGCCCTTTTCTTCACCTATCGTCCAACCACCAATGCCAGAGAAAGGTTTGCAATCTGTCCCTGATAAGATTGTAACCTTGCCGGACAACAGTGTCCACCAAGTAATAGATTTCAAATTTGTTCTCCTCATTTCTGATTTATGTCAAAAACTTTTCTTTAAGTTTTATTTTTGTTTTGCCGATTGCGGGAAATAAGCATGTACGTGACCTTAAAAAAACGTAATTCTAAATTTATTATTTGGGAGGATGAAGTCATGAAATTAACAAAACTGCTACTGGCGTTCGGCATGATTTTTAGTCTTATTGCCTGTGGACATGTGGTGAAAGAAACAGTCATCCCTGTACCTACCGACCTGGTTAAGCCGGCCGGCAAAAAAGTGGTGGTGGTCCCTTTTGCCGATTACACCCCTCGTTCAAGCCAGAAAAATTACTGGCGCCGCAACGTTTTGGTAATGGAATCTTTACAGGATGAATTCACCAAGTTTGGTTTAATGACCGCTATCGAAGAAGATGTGGTCCGCTATCTGATGGATGAAAAGATCATTGAACCGCCGGAAGTCTTTTTTGGCCATTCGCCCATGAATGAATACATGAGGGGCATGACCGCCAATGAGAACTGGTCAATATACATGACCCAGGAATTGGAAGCTGCGATCAGCCATAATGAACAGATTGAAACGACAAGGCAGCGGGAAAAGAAGAAAAACAAGCAGCAGGGGTTGGAAAGCGCTTCGCTGACCAGCGGACAGATTATACACCTGGGCAACACTTTCGGCGCCGATTACATTATTCGCGGACGCCTGATTGAATTTGATCAAGGGGCAGCCAAAGACAATTTTAACCCCTTCCAGGTCGGAGTACTGCCCTTTGTCTTTAATACCGGCCAACGGGCCATATTCGGGGTCGCCAAGTCGGAAAAATACGAAATGATTGATAAAATGGCCATTGGTGGCCTTGCTGGTCTGGCCTATGGCAGAAGCAACCAGAACAGCCCCTTTGATAAAGATGTGGACCATGAATCCGGCGGCGGTCATCCCCTGTTTGATCCGGCGGTCACCAGCGTCGATGATTATCACGAACTCAACACGGTTTTCTGGGGAGCCGCGGGTACCGGGTTGGCTTTTCTGGCCCATAAGGGAGGAAAAGTTCCCCGGGCGGTAGTCCAGATTCGGATTATGGTACAAGATGCCCATACTGGCGCTTTGCTGTGGACCAACCGATCCCAGGTGGAAGTGGTCCCAAAAAGTGTTTATTCATCCCAGGAATACCGGGTGCTGGTGGCCAAGGCAATCAAGCGGGTAACCAGCAGCCTGGTAAACAATTTCATGGCCACCTGTGAACCAAAGTTGACCCCGGTGGAAATCCCTGAACCGAATAAACATAACTGCGACACGGCCAGTACCGGCCAGGCACAGCAGGGATAGATGCTAAGGCTAAAGGCGCTGAAGGCCAAAAGTAGAAGGAGTGAACTATGTCTATATCTGCACGTAAAATCATAAAACAATCATCCGATGATCGGCCGCTTAAGATGCTGATCATCCTACTGGTGCTGACCGGGCTGCTATGGGTAAACAGCAGGCCGACACAGGCCGCCAATCCGGGGAAAGATCTGCCCATATCCATAGTCGATGAGTCTTATTCAGTTGAATTACAGGGCGAAGATCAACAGAATCCGACGATTGTCGCCTTGTCAAATAAAAACAAGTGGCTGGTGGTCTGGGAAGACTGGCGGAACTGGAACACCTCCGGCGCCGATATTTACGGTCGCTTCATCGACAAAAATGGTGACTATTGCGGTAACGAGTTTATCATCTGCAATCAATTTGGTAACCAGACCATGCCGACCCTGGCCTACCGGCCGGCGGGCACGGTACTGGTGGCTTGGCAAGATACCAGGGGAACGACCGCCAGCGGCTTTCTCTATTATTCGACCATTGATGTTTCTCTTCTGGCAGCGGATGGCAGCGGCTATCAGCTGGCCGGGGAGACAGCGGCTACCTATAACTCCATCGGCGGAGACGGGCTCATCTCCCGCAAGCTGCCCAAAGCAGCTTACGATACCGCCCGGGACCTGTTCTGGCTGGTCTGGGTGGAAAGCCGGAACGCCCTGCAGCGGATTGAAGAATACGCTTTCGGCGTCTCTGCCGCTCGCGTGACCTGGCGTTTCGGCGACACGGAATCAATCGGCTACGCGACAATCCAGGGATGGGAACCGACAACCAGCCAAACCGAAATTATCCGTAACGGCGGGGCATCTTCCAGCACCAGCATCAGGCAGATCACTCACCTTACAACCAAGGACGAAGATGCCTATACCTATGAGTACTTTACCGGCGTCAATAATGTCACCGTAGCCTGCGACGAGCTGACTGCCGAGACGCTTATAGCCTGGGAAGGAACCCGTGGCAAGGCAACCTTAACCTGCACTTTTGAAGAACATGATCATGAAATAACCAGAAAGACTGGTGAGGATGAGGAAGGCAACCCCACATATGAAACGGTAACGGAAGTTCAGATTGAAGGACCAAGCGCCGATGATTATTTCTTATCCGAGCTGGAACTGGGAACCTGGGAGGGCGATGACGATAGCCAGGTTCATATTTACACTTTGTTTGACAAGCATATCTACCAGACCGTAGTCCATTCCAGACGGCTTGATGCTGACGGGATTGCCGGACATTACCCCTCGGCGGCCTTTGAACCCATCCATCGCAAATTCCTGGTGGCCTGGGAAGAACAGCAGGACAATGGTTTCAGCAAAGTCTACGGACAGCTGCTCTTTTCCGGCGGCGGCCTGTATGGTGTCAACCGGCTGCTCAGTTTTATGGATATGGATGGTGATGGTGTCCAGGATGACAACATTGCCAATGCCCACCAGACCCGGCCAAACGTGGCGGTTGATCTGACCAACCAGCTGTTCCTGGTCACCTGGCAAGATGGACGGAATTCCCAGATATCCCAGGAAAATCTTGATATCTATGGCCAGTTCGTTGACTGCGAAGGCAGCCTACGGGGCAATAATTACGCCATAAATGTCACCACGGCCAACCAGTACGGCCCGCAAACGGCATACAACCGGGGCACCCACCAGTTTTTCATGGTCTGGAAGGATGCCCGTAATTTTATTAACACCCATTCTGATATTTATGGACAGAGATTCGATCTTGCAGAACTGCAAGTATATGATAATGGCCATGTGGCCACCC
The DNA here is from genome assembly GCA_964478545.1 of uncultured Thermodesulfobacteriota bacterium. Lineage (GTDB taxonomy): Bacteria > Desulfobacterota > Anaeroferrophillalia > Anaeroferrophillales > Anaeroferrophillaceae > DQWO01. Next base: position 182,190 of record CAYZIS010000001.1, on the reverse strand, counting down.
AAATCATTCTTTCGGATACGGGTTCCAATGCCACATTTTCACCCCTGAATCTTGGATTCCCCACCCTTGAGACCGACACCAGCATTGCTCGGAAGATTGCTATCAAGAATACTTCTGCCAACATCATGGCAGTAGAAGATTTCAATGTTTCTACCGAGGAATTCAGTATCAATGGGATTGCACCTGGAGATGAGATCCCTGCCGGTGGCAGTTTAACTTTTTCAGTAGTTTTCAGTCCAACCCATTTGGGAAATTTCGCTGATACTTTGAACTTGACTTTCAAAGCCCAAATTGCCGAAGGTGAAGGTACGGGCATTCTTTGCTCGATAAATCTGAGTGGCAAAGCCATAGGAACGTTTATTCTGAAAGAAGAGAACAGCTTTACCGCCGACCGGAATTATCAACTCTGGGGCAATGCCTTTACCGAACAACCAGGTCACCTTTATGTACTGTTGATCCATGATCCTTTATCTGCAGGCACCATCTATGCGTTAACCCCTTCCGGTGATATGGTTCCCTTTCCCTATACATCTCCCTTTAGCTGGCAGGATATGTATTATTCCTTTGCTTCATCACCATCGATGAAAGTTGGCATGGGAATCGTCAATTTCCAGCAACTGGGTTGCAGCAACTGTCCAGGGCCTTTTGCTGCCAGCACAGGGGACGACAGCTTCATGTTTGGCAATACTATTGCCATTCATCCACCCAATGACACCCCCTACAACTGTGCCGCTGATTTCAAGTATCTTACCGGAAATCTCTATGTGGCAACCTATATTGCCGATGGGATTCCTGGTGTTCCGTTTGACTTTAATCGGGGGTTGGTGGAGTTACTCTGGCTGAAAATCAACAGCCTGAGCGGTAACTGGCGGGTAACATCAGAATACTATGGTGAAAACCGGGTACACCCTGCTTTGTTGCAGGTTCAAGAAAACAGCGGGATAATTAACGCCCAGTGGAGGAACTATAACCCAAGTATCAGCTATAGCGCGACGGAATCCGCCTACAAACTGGATTTTACCGTAAGCGGGTATCATTATATCTATACCATTAACCAGTTGACCGCTGACAGCTTTTCCGGCTCCTATCATTGTGAATGTAACGGCACGGTAATTGTCGACCAGGCGGGCGTAAGTGGAGTTCGCGTTCAGTAAACGAAATAGAAAGAGATAAAACATGTGACGAGCGGGCCTTTTCCTCTTATAAGGAAAAGGCCCGCTTCTTTTATCATTTTGTACAGATCTGGGGGCTGACACCCCGGAAGAAGATCCACTCTATTCCATCGGCGGTATTGTTGCTGACGAATGCATGAGCCAAATTATCGAAGGAACTCGGGGCAGGATACTCAGCATCCAGGACAAGGCAACTCTGCAGGATGATATCTGGGACTGCACTCCATGGGTAAAAATAAACACTATTTCCCCAACTCATCATTTTTAGCAGAATGCGCCTCCGTAATGTTTTTCCCGGGGGCGCATTTTTATTGAGCCAAACAAAATCATACCTACCAACCTCACGCCTCAACGTCTCTTAAAATATCCTTAAAAATGGTCAATTGATTCGTGCTCTTTATGCAGAAAAATGTTATATAATGAGCAGTGATTTGTATAGTTGGAAGGAGTAGACCTTTTGAGCAAAAGCATTGGAAAAGTTTACGATGTCATTGTCATCGGCGCTGGTCCGGCCGGGTCTGAAATCGCCTATCGGCTGGCAAAAACCGGTTTCGAGGTAATTGTGCTGGAAAAAGATCTACTTAACCGGGAAAAACCATGCGGCGGCGGACTTCAGGTTCAGGAAACTGCCGAGTTCGGGCCACCGCCCGCAGCGGTTATTGAACGCAAGATCCCTAACGTCAGGCTTATATCTCCTGAAAACAGTCTTTTAGAAATTGATATCACCGATGCAGGAATGTGTTCGGTTACTATACGCAGGAGCATCTATGACCACTATCTCCAGGAAAGAGCGCGGGAAGTCGGGGCTGACTTCCGCGCCCAAACCAAGGTCATACGTATCCGCCATGCGGAAGAAACAATGTACGTGTACACCAACCGGGAGGAAAAACCCTTAACCGCAAGGCTGGTCATCAATGCCGGCGGGGCATCCGCAATGAAACTTACCGGAAAACAGAGAATCAAGAGAGATGAACAAGAATTAGCCGTAACCCGTCATTACTGGCTGAAGTTGGAATCCATACCAGAATCTTTGGTAAAGTTTATTGAAATCTATTACCTGAAAGAGCTTCCCGAAGGCTACGCCTGGATATTTCCCCATAAAAACATTGTTTCGGTTGGCATTGGCGGGACATTAAGAAGCATTAAAATGGGCGGCATCAATCTTAGGAAATTACTGGATGAGTTCATCACCCATCATCCGATTGCGTCGGTAAAACTACAGGGACATACCATAATCCATAAAGCCGGCGGAATCATCCCGATGACCATGCCGGCTGCCTTGCATGGAACCTCGACCATGATTCTCGGTGATACCGCCGGTCTGGCCAATATCATCCATGGCGGTGGCATCTACCACGCCAGGAAATCAGCCCTGATTGCCTCACCATACTGCACACTTTTTTTACAAACCGGCGACCAGAAATACCTCCGGCAGGGTGGCAATGCCATCAAGAGATTCTTTCATAATAATGAAAAAAAATGGGACGGTAAGTTACAAAAAATTTTCTGGAACCACAAAGTTATCGAGCCCATTATTATCAAAGGACAGACAGACAGAGACATACAAAATGCCCTGCGGATCATCATGAATTCCGGCCAATCACATAAAAAAGCCTATGATCTGCTGGAAAAGAAGATGATTGAACTGATCTATGCCGGACTGGCGGAAAAAGCTGAGATCTACAAGCCTATATTCAATGATAAAATCAGCAAAATTTTTGATCAGAATGTTCCCATCCATAAATATGCCAATCAGATTCTCTGCAATAAAAAAGCAAAACGTCTACGGGCCTGCCTGTGCATTCTGGCCGCTGAGCTTTTCGACGGAAACCTGTCTGACGCGACAAATTTTTCCCTGGTCTACGAAATATTTCATACCGCCTCACTTATCCATGACGACATCATGGACAAGTCCAGCACCCGAAGGGGGAAACCCACTCTGCATAAAAAATATGGCTTGGCCAATGCCATTATCGTCGGCGACCTGATGCTTGCCAGGGGCTATTCACTGGTGGCGGAATTTTCCAGGGAAAGATCCATCTCTAAAACACAGCTGCTGGATTTATTGGATATTATCGGTCAAACGGGGGAAAAATGCTGTCTGGGACAGGCCCTTGATATTACCATGGCAACAATGCATCAATACAACAGCATCAATAAATACCTTAAAATGATTGAGCAAAAAACGGGGGCGCTGATAGAAGGGGCGGTCAAGGGAGGGGCGGTGGTAGCCAATGCATCCTCGGAACAGGTTGATTTAATGGGAAAATTTGGCGTAAATCTCGGGATTGCCTTTCAGATCATCGATGATGCTCTCGACCTCCTGGGAGGGAAAAAGGCCAATAAGTCGATCATGAACGACATTAGAGAGGGAAAAGCGACCCCGATGCTGATCTGGGCCTTAAAAAAGGCGGACAAAAAGGAATCAGCATGGCTGCTGGAGGTAATCGGCAGCAGCTCCATCACGCCAAAACAGGCAGCAACAGTAATCAACATTTATCGAAAATGCGGGGCTTTGGAATATGCCCAGCAGTTGGGACATGCCTACATTGAACGAGCAAAAAATATCCTTGAGAAGTTGCCCGCGGTCCCCGCCAGAGACCAATTCATGGAAATTGTCGAGATTCTCGATTACTGGTGCATGCTGGCACCATAGAACTTTAAATGGCTGATGATACCATGCCTTTAGTCATCCTCGAAAATATCCAGCGCCTCTACTCTTTGGGGGAAACCACCCTCACCGCCCTTGAGGATATTAATCTGACCATCAAACGGGCAGAGTTCGTTGCCATCTGGGGCCCGTCAGGTTCCGGAAAATCGACCCTCTGCAACCTGATCGGCGCCCTGGATCAACCAACCACGGGAAAAGTATTTCTTAATGGTCAGAATATCGCACGCATGTCCGATGATCAACAATCAGAACATCGAAATCGTTCCGTTGGCTTCATCTTCCAGGACTTCAACCTTATCCCTGTGTTCAGTTCCCTGGAAAATGTTATGCTCCCCTTGATCTTACGGGGGGAAGATGAAACAACCTGTCGTAAAAATGCCATGGAAATGCTGGCGGCCGTCGGGCTGGATTCACAAGCAGAACGCCTGCCGGATAAACTTTCCGGCGGCCAGCAGCAGCGGGTGGCCATTGCCAGGGCCCTGGTAACCCGTCCACCACTGGTGATTGCCGACGAACCGACGGCCAACCTTGACTCTGAAAATGCTGCCCGCATCATCACCCTCATGCACCAATTAAACCTGTCCATGGGCACCACCTTCATTTTTTCCACCCATGACCATGACCTTTTACATCGGGTTACAAGACGCATTCAGCTTCATGACGGACGTATCATTGAAGATATCATTGATGTATAGTTATCAAACCCTACACATAGATTGAAATTATGTTTCCCTGGTTAAAACTCGCATATCTCAACCTGCTCAAAAATAAGCGTCGATCACTTTTTACCCTGGGGGCAATCGCCTTTGGTTTTGCGGCTATCAATCTCCTTGGCGGTTTCAGCAACTATATTTTTAACGCCCTGGAAGATGGCTATGTCTACGCTCGCGGCAATGGCCATCTTTCCATCTTTAAAAAAGGGTTCCATACCGGGGGCCTGATTGATCCGGCAAACTACCTCCTCAATAAAAAGGAATTGAAGGAAATTTCCGCCTTCTGCCACCGGGATCACCGCATTCGGATCATCACACCCCAGCTGAATATTTCCGGCCTGATCAGCAATGGGAAAATATCCACCATCATGATGGCCGAGGGCAGAAACCCTGACGATATGAGATCCATTCGCCATCTGGGTCATGGCTTCAGCCGCAAATTACGGTTATTTCGCGGTCATGAACTCAGCAATGAGCCCATCTACCAGGTCGGGGTTGCCAAAGGTCTGGCCGGCAACTTCAACCTGAAGATCGGTGATAATGTGGTAGCCATGACCACCACCGCCGACGGCTTCATGAATGCCTTTGATGCCAACATTGTACAGACCATTGACGCCCCCCTGGAAATACTTGACAACCTCCTGGTGTCAATGCCGCTGCGTTTTGCCCAGGAACTCTATGATACCAGTGGAGCTGATCGCCTCAACCTCCTGTTGAAAAATGCCGAGCTGGCATACCCGATGAAAGAACACCTGGAACAACAATTAACCACCAGGGGCTTTAACGTCGAGATTTTCACCTGGGACCAGCTCCGTCCTTCCTATTTGAAAATTCGCAACATGTTCAATGTTATTTTCACCTTTGTCTTTATCATCGTACTGACCATTGTGGCTTTAAGCGTGATCAACACCATCAGCATGACGGTGCTGGAACGCACCCGGGAAATTGGGACCTTGCGGGCTTTAGGATTGAAGCGATCCGGGGTGGTCAGGATATTTTCACTTGAAGGCACCCTTTTAGCCACCGCCGGCTCTCTCTGCGGCTTAGTCCTTACAGTGCTGGGCTTGGCCGCGGTCACCATCCTGCAGCCCAGCTGGACACCGCCAACCATCCCCAAGGAAGTACCGTTGGAAATCCACCTGGTCCCCTGGCTGATGATCGTCAGTTGTCTGGCAATGATTGGACTTACGGCAATCGCGTCGATACTACCTGCCCGCCGGGCCGCCCACCTAAGGATTATTGATGCCTTGCGACATATATAAGGTCTCAACTTTCTGACTTGCATTGCCAGGGATACATTGCAGGATGTTCGGGCTTGGCTCATAGCCGTGTCTGCCCAGCCTGCCGGCAGGCACGGCGGTTTTGGCCGCCGAACGAATCACCTGGATGGTGATTCGCGGCGGACGCCTCGGAAACCGGCCATGGACGGCCGGCGAGAATGAGCGAGAGCCATGCCGGAACATCCGTGGAAATTTATTTCAGTTGTTTTTAGAGCAACTTGGAAAATTGAGTAAGGTGTAGCAATGACGAAGAAAATCAAGCGTTTTTTCATATGCCAAGCGGGTATTGTTGTTCTACTGCTGTTGCTGGCTTGGCAAGGCAGCGTGGCGGCTCTCTCGCCAAAAGCTATCTTACAGCAATGTGATCAGGCCCGGGGCAATATCTCCGGGGTTACCTGGAACCTGGAAGTAGAAGCAAACGAAGGTAAAAAAATCAGTCATCGCCATCTCCTGGTACGTTCACGGAGCTATAACATCATTGCCGAAACCCTGTCGCCGGCACGGCGGCGGGGACAGATGTTAATCCTGCTGAACGGCAATATGTGGTTTTACAAGCCCGGCTTAAGCAAACCTATCCCGGTTTCCAAACGGCAGAAGCTGCTGGGGTTGGCCAACAACGGCGATATCGCCTCTACCAACTACGCGGAAAATTATACAGTTCTTCACCAGGACCAAGAACCGCTGGACGGAGAACCATGTTTTGTCTTTTCTTTGCAAGCCAAAACCAGCAAGGCTACCTATAAATTGATCAAATACTGGGTCAGCAGACAACGGCTGGTCGGCATCAAGGCGGAATTTTATACCGCCCGGGGATCAAAACTGCTTAAATCCGCCCGGATAGAATATAAGAACCATATTGCTTCCCCTAAAGGGAAATTACAGCCCTTTATCTCGCAGATGGTAATCCATGATGAGTTGATGTCCGCTAATACCACGGTTCTTAACTTTTCAAGCCCTTCTCTCAAACCAATTCCGGCGTCTGCGTTTAATCTTAATCTGCTGAAAAAGTAAAAAAGTTGATCCCGATGAAGATGAAATGGCGCCCTGTACTTTTGCTGCTCATACTGCTTTTTGCCCTTGAAATGTACCCGCCATTACTTGTTTTTGCGTTCCCGCCTGCCGATCACAGCGCTAACTCATCCCTGAACATACCTTGGGATGCCATTGATCTCAGAGTAAACTGGTTAAATTTCAGCCAGTTTCAACAGCCGGCTGCATCTGATCTCAACCGCAACAATCATCTTAGCATCAGCAGCCAAACGCTAGAATCTTCTCTTCGACCAGATTTTCTGGCAACGTTCCCCAAATTGCAGCTATGTTTCAAGCCTCGCCTTACCTTAGACTGGAATCATTGGCATGACGGTGCCAAAAAAGGCCAATCAAAAACCGATACCGATCTTTTTGTCCATGAATACGCCGTCCGCCTGCCCGTCAGCGAAAGTGTGCTGCTTTCCTACGGACGTGAAGACCTGCAGTGGGGACCGGCGTTTCTCCTCTCCCCCTCAAATCCTTTTTCGAGCTATAATGGTCGGAACCAACCGAAAATTGAGGTTCCCGGTGCCGATTATGGCCGGCTGATCTGGAGCCCGAATCTTAACTGGTCATGTTCCCTCATCATCAACACCGACCAGGGCCGGAAAAAATTGCTGACGGCTTTCGAAAAAACCTATGCCGTCAAGTTGGATTACCTGGCCGATACAGCGTATTTCAGCCTGATTACTTCCTACCAGGAAACCACTGAAACCATGCGTTTAGGCGGGTTTCTGAGCTGGAACGTCAGCGACTCAACCATCATCTACAGTGAGGGCAGTGTGTCCGATGAAGAGCTGGAGATGCTTAGCGGCTGTTCTTACACTCTTGAGGGTGGAGGCACTATTTCCGGAGAATATTTTTATAATGGCAGTGGGATCAGTCATGGATCACTGATAAAAAAATTGGCGACTCTTGATGAAACGGAAACACGTGAAAGCCTGTTTCTTAAACATTATCTTCTGCTGCAATACTATGATCATGACCTCCTGTCTAACTGGAACATCCTGCTCCGGGACACCATCAACCTTGATGACAAATCATTTTCACTGCTCGCCCATGGTGAATACAACCTGGGAGATCACAGCCAGCTTTTTGCCACCGGAACCATCAACCACGGCAACCGGCAAAGTGAGCTGAACAGCATCATTGATTCAAGCTTTATGATCGGCCTTGAATTCACCTATTAACTCAATTTTCTGAATTTCATTGCCAGGGACATCCCCGATAATTGCTCTCCACAAACTCAAAAAAAAAGCCCCGGGAAATAATATCCCGGGGCTTTCCTAAAAAATTTTAGCTGAAAATACGTTGAAACTATTGCTCGCTGTATCTATAGCTGCCGTCACAGGCGCCGGTAAAGGTTACCACCCCGGTTTTTCCCGTGCTGCTGCTGGTAAAAGAAACGCTTCCACCAGCAGGATAATTGGCACAGCTGTCGTCCAAGGTCACATTATTCATGGAAAGGGTATAGGGACCCGCGGCGCCGGGGGAAGTTGTATTGATAGCCATCGCACCAGTGGGAGTCCCGGTTAACAGCATATTCAAATTCACTGGACCTGCACCGGTCTGCAGGTTGGTGGTCACCGTGATGCTGTCGCTCCCGGCGCTGACAATATCGATAGTACCGCTATTGATTGTATAAGCACCGGAGGAAAAATTAATAAATTTCAGGGTGATGTTTGCCATCAATTCGGTCGGATTTGACAAATCCAATTCGGAAGGAATATCCATGGTTCCTGAAATCTCAATCTCACCTGACATCTGCTGGCCGCTGATGGACAGGTTATTGAAGGTTATCTGGCCGGAAACAATTGCTTGTTCACCGGCACCTTCAGTCATATGAATATTACCCAATACCTGGCCGTTTGCAAAAGCTGCTCCATCTTTCATAACGTTACTAAAGGTTCCCGAAAAATCAGCCCCTAGTCCCTGCTGGCCAAAAACCACGTTTGAGATCACGATCTGGGCGCTGCCGCTCATGAGGCTGCCGGATTCCATACGATAACCGGAACCAAAATCTGCGCTGATGGTGATAGGCGAGGGAATCGGAGCACCATTTAAAATGCCCATTAAATCCAACTCTGGACTGATAGTAACCACCTGCTCTTCTTCAAATATCTCCGAAAGTTCCGTCAGGCCGCCGGTAAATCCTGAGGTAAGACCGAAGATAAGGTCGATATTCTGCCTGACCTCCGCTTCCATGGGCTTGTCAGTGACCACCGAAGAGCCACCTCCGACAACCAGTTGCGTCACCCAGAGACGAAAAACATCCAGACGTCCGGCTGGTGCCATAATAAAATAAAAATCGTAGGTACCGGGGATCCCGGACATATCAATGCCAGGCGGCAACACTGGCACATTATTCAGGCCACCGGTGGTGTTGGCCCGCCATTTTGTCAGGCCATCGGCAAGCGGATGCAGGCTGTTATCAGCAGCAAAAAGATAGATTAGTGGTCCTACCCCAATCCCCACATACAAATCAACCGGAGCCGTCAGGCCGCTGAGGCCGGCACTCAGGGAGAGGGTCGAACCGCCGCTGGCCACCGGCCCAAAACCAAGGGGATTCGCCGAGGCAGGAACAATGCTGGTTACCGGAGAAACCGCCGGGGCGGTGGCCAAAACATCCTGGCCGCTGGGCATGGGCATGGCGTTTCCGGGGGGAAAATCAGTAACTTCATAGGCTGAAGCGCAGACATTGTCGAAACGGGCATGGAGACCGGCCCCCACCCCCATCAATTTCAACGTATCGATAACAATATGCCCACCCCAAGAAAGATCTCCCGTAAGTTTGTACGTAGTATCCTGGCCGTTTACCCGGAAAATCACCCCGTCAGCCACCATGCTGAGGCCGATGGATTGTACGGTACCGGAAACTGAACGGGCCGCCAGCGGGGCTACCCATCCTTCGGCAACATCATACAATTTAAACTTCAACTGTCCGGTGTGGGGATAATAGTAGCAGATAACTCTGTGGGTCGTATATTCTTTGCTCTCTCCAGTAAAGCCAAAAAGTACATCACCACTGGTGGAGATACTGACTCCCACCCGGTCATCTTGACCTGTGGTGTTGACGATACTAATCTCAGTATCAACGCTGAAAAAACCCGATGGCGCAAAATCACGTCTTGTATAGGAACTATACCCCGAATCATTATTCTGAACATCAAGCATCCCGTTATAAATCGACCAGTAATCTTTAGTTTCCACTATCCAGCCACTACCGGAAGAAAAATCACCTGATGACAAATAGTCACAGGCGGCAAAACCGCTGGAAGCAGTGGCAAAACCACCGATAAACAGAAACAGGAAAAGAAATAATGACCACTTTTTCAAACGGGACGGCAGATAACGGATTGACATAATCGGCTCCTTTTTTCAATATCCGGTTTGACGCTAGAAATATTCAGTGTTTGCAGATGAAAAACATGTTTGACAACTATCATTTTCTTCAAGAAAAGTATAGCCCTTTAACCTCTCATTGTACGGCAAACGTACTTACCCAGAGATAATAGTCCGTCAACTGGCTTGCCCCTGCGGGAGTTACCAGAGTAAATAAAGAGTAAGCACCCGCAGGAAAGATCGTCAAAGGAATACTACCATAAAAGTTCTGGGATTCGGGATCGGCTACCGCCGTTTTCCAGGGCACCAACCCACTGGACAAAGGCGCCAACGTGTAGCCTAAAGGAGCCACCGGCACCAGTAAATAGATTTCCTGGGGATTAATCGCCGGGGCATACAGAGCAAGATAGACATCTACCGGTCCGGAAAAAGGCGGAAGACCCATTTGAAGTTCCAGCTTACCCTGGGCAAGATTTCCAGCCGCGAATGGTTTACAGGCGGACGGGTCATTATTATAAACTGGGGCAACAACCGGATCATATTCAAAATAATGGACCAATGAAGGAATCGGCAAGGCTTCCTGATAAACAGGAATACCTACTGCCCCAAATTGAGCATCTACTGCCATATCGCCGGTAACCGTCAGAGTACAAACTCCCGTACCAGAGCAAGACCCACCACTCCATTGAGAAAATGAACTGGTATAATCATTCCCGCTGATGGGCTCCGGATAAAAGCTTATTGTTTGACCTTTCAGATAGGTCAGAGTGCAACTCTGGGAACCACTCAATTGATCATGAACACAATCAAACCCATCACTCGTATGAACCTTGCCGGAACCGTTGATGGTCATGGTAACAGTGGCAAACATATCAGGGGTAATAGCCACCAGGTTTGACGGATATTCCCGATTACAGAAACGGTCATTGAAGATGACCCGCACAGCATTCATCCCCGGATCAGCCATGGCGTTATCAAACCATAAACCATCGAGATTTTCAGGGGTACCAAGGGCGCAAAATCCATAGATTCTATTGTCATCCTGGTCAAAAATATCAACCCAGGTTCTGGATGAATTGGTATTAGTGCCACAGGCAGGCAGGGTTGAGGAAGGGACAAAGAGTGCTTCAGGATAGGCGTTGCGATTGGTTACCGAAAGTAAATATTGGAGCCTTTGGACACCATTGATGATGATGTTCCGCGTCCCGGTTAAAACCAGCTGGGGATCCGGCAGACCACTGGGGCATTGGGCATTCATCTGCGGCCATTCACAGGCATCCCTGGGAGTCATCTGGATATTATCCACCTGCATGGCCCCGGTGAAATTTTGATCGTGAACATAACCGGGGATAAAAAGTCCCAGTGGCAGATTATCGATTGCCGCATCGTTAAACAGCACCTCATCATTTACTGCCACTGCCCAGCGATTATTGTCCAAATCAAAATAACATTCAAAATGAACCGGGATACCGGTTTCATAGGTGGTTGAAAAAGTCCTGCCATCCTTACTCTCAAAAGCCAGGGTTTTATCGTTGAAAGCATAGATATTGGCTATGCTGCTTTTGGCAGGATGGTAGAAATCATCTCCTCTTCCATTGCGGAAATAGAAAAAATAATCGTCATAGGATTCAAACAGGACATCCCAGGATACCCGGACACAGCCGCTGCTGAAGGTGCGGTCATAAAAATCAAAATGCGCCCCATTGGCAAAATAATTATCCGAATCCTGAACGCGCATAAAATTACCGGTCGCCAGGGTTGGACCTGAAATGGTGCTGCTGTTTTCCACCGTAAAATCATCAACTTTATCCAGAAAACAGGGACGGTCAGAGCTGTTGGGCGCCGTGGGAACAACGTGGCCAGGCAGGAAAACAGAAGGCGTATAATGGGTGTAATCCGTCGTTCCCTCAAAAGTTGCATAGATATGATTCACGGCAAAACAAGCGGATTGAAACGTAAACAATAAGATGACCATCAACAAAAATGAACGACAGAAAGATCTGATTTTCATAACTTCCTCCTTTTTAGATGATGAAAGCTTATTCTGAACAAATATTATAACATCTGAAACGGCAAATATCAAGTCAGACCAAACCCCCTGAAATTCCGACAGACAGAAGCAGCAAATCACTTACAGCATTCCTTGGCTTCCATCGGTTCCGGCGCCCAATCATCATACACCACAGGCAACGGCACCGGATCGATATCGATAAGTTGAGGACTGTTGATCAGCTTTGCCGGCAGGGGCACGCCGGTTTCCTCACTGTTATCGCAGGGGAATATATGGGGTGGTGGATCCTCCAGGAAATACCCCATTTCCAGGATGTCTGCAACGGTCACCGAAAACGGGAAAGGATTCCAGTCATCGGGAATGTCCGCCTGGACACCTGCAGGATCGAAACGAAAATACGCTTCCACCTCGTCGGCGGTCATTCTGGAACCATGAAGACAAACCCCGGCATTTTCTTCCAGCAGAGAAAGCGGATAATCCGTACAGTTGGCACCATTGGCAAGGCCGTCATCCACCAGGAAAATCTCCCGATCAGTAAAATCCCCCGACCAGCTGAATACCATCTGATAGGGAATATCAGTTTGCAAATCATGGATGATTTGTTCAAGAACCTGGTCTCCGGCCGCCTGCAGTTGCTCCAATTCTTCCTTTTTGAGCCTTTTAGCCTGACGGTTCCGGTATACCTGGATATTTTCGATGTTTACTGGCAGGCTCAATCGTGTGCCGCTGGGATAGAGCGGCTCAATTTCGGGAAAGCGCACTACCCTCAGGCATGGTGATTTCCTGTCATCAAGATCAAGACCACTCGGTCGCCCCAAACTGTCCCGGCCAAGATAAAGAAGGACATGGCGGAAATTGCCCGGAATCAACAAGTTTAAAAGGCTTTCGTCACCTTCCGTCGCCGGATCATCAATCTTTTCCCCCAGAAAAATAAAATCCCAGCGGTGCAGCGATAGCCCAACAACCGCAGAGGAATCCGGTAATGACGCCGGAAACAGATAGGGTTCATCATTGATCTCAGCAAGCAGGTTATCGGGCAGGGGTTCCGTGTGGAAATAGACCTCGGCCAGGTTGCTCAACCAAGAGTCCTGAACACGCGGGTCGGCATCCGGCGCTACCAGGAGCGCATAAACCGCAAAATCAGCCCTTGCGTTGCAGCTCGCGAGCGGGGAGGAAAAGATTATTTGTTCATTGCCTGACGAGACAACCCTTGATTTTTGAAACGGCGTTATCTCAGGGGAAAATCCTCCCTCAGGGGTCATAAACCACAAACCGCCATCCTGGCCCACGGCAACCACATAAAGATCCGCTACCCGATCCACCTGACTGCCCGGCAATACCGTTAGCGTTAACTGGATCATGTCACCGGGCCGGAAACGGGCCTGATTCATCTGCAGGGCCAGGGACGGCGCGCCTGATGTTCCCATAAACCACAAAGTAGCCCAGACATCGGCAATATCACTGACAGCCCGCTGGTAATTGAAGCTGGTAAGCCGCTGAACATGGGCAAAACCATCTCCTTCGGCATAGGCATCAATAATTGACTGATAATAAAGATTTGCCTGCCGGGCACTGTCAACTGCCACCTGATAAATATCCGGCCTGAGTCTCAGTCCACGAGGATGATAGTGGAATTCCAGCTTATGATTATTGACATCAATTTCATACTGGAAGTGTATCCAGTCATTATCATTTGCATAGTCATCCGTATGCAGCGGCTGGTTGATATCGGCCAGATAGTGGGAAAGAAGCCCAAGATTCTCCGCCGCGCCGGCGATATCCGCCGGTTCCTGACGAAGGTCATTGAGAATATCCTGTGACAGAGCTTCAATTCTGGCAGGCGCGGCCGTTGTATCACCTAGCTCCCGGTGAATATTCCACTCATGATTGTCCCAGTCCCAAATAAAAATATCAGGGACCATGGAAGCCCACAAAATATCGTCGAGGTAAGGCTGGAAAACTTCTTGGATCGCTGCCGGAAGCTGCTCATAAACAGCCCGGGTAATGTCTGTATGCTGCAGGGTATGCCATGCATGGCCCGGAGAGGACCAGCAAACAGCAAAAAGAAAGAGAAGAATGGCCATGGTCATTCTTGATTTATGAATCCCCGAACAATACATTCCACCCTCGGTTTGACCCTTTGAGGGGTCGCTTTTCGACCGTACTTCACTTTGGCAACGCAAAGAGGCCCTTCTCCTAGCTAGTCGAAGGGCCTCCCGGCATTACATCAGTTCATTATCCGCAACCCTTCAGCTACGGTGCCAGAAAATAGGTGGACCAAAAATAGTAATGACTGAAGTCCATTTCCCCGGTTGGGGTGACAGCAATGTAGAGATTGTACAACCCCGAGGGCAATTCAGAAAGAGGAATATCCCCGTACAATGATTGGTCGATATCGGTAAAACTGGCATTGGTCTTCCAGCGGGGAAGTTCCGTCATAGCAGAAGTCCAAAGTTTAAATTGATTACAGTCATTGATCAGATACAGTGCACCTGAAAACTCAACGGCAAGATAGACATCCACCCCGGCTGAAAATGGGGGAAGCCCTACCTGAAGACTCAGATTCCCCGTCATCAGATCGCCGACCGCAAAAGGTTTACAATGGGCTGGATTGGGCTGGAGCAGCGGATTTTCCACCGGCGGGTAGTTCCAGGCTTCCTGGCCGGCAGGAACCGCCAGGGCAAAAACAGGGATTCCCAGGGCCCCAAAGTTGGCTTCCACCGATTTGTCGCCATCCATCACAAAAGGACAGGCACCACTTCCGGAACAATCTCCGGACCAATCAATAAAAAAGGAGGTGTAACTCATGCCATCAATGGGAGAAGCGGTTAATGCAACTGCGGTACCTTCCATAAAGTCACGGGTGCAGACCTTATCTCCGGCTGAATCATGAGTACAATCAAGACCCGCCGGGGCGCTGACCACGGAACCTGATCCATGGATAGTCACCGTCAACGTGTGGGTGGGCAAAAGTGGATATACCGGGAAGGGATATACCGGCATTAAATTGCCCATGACAATAATCCATGGAGCGTCAAAATACAACCCCTGAGCTCCGGCATAGGAGAAAACCACCCCACCGCCCGAAGCGCTGGCACCAGGGGAATAAACAATTCTTGGAGCAGTATCTTCAGGCCAGGACTGAACATCCTCATCATTAAAAACTTTAGCTTCTCTCCAGGAAGGATCCCCGGTGGAGGCATACATCCAGACGGCCTGTCGTACCGGAGTAGCTGTCGGGTCATCCTTGATATAGACCATATTGACATAAGAGTTTCCCGGGACCTTATAAAATTTTACATCGGCGATATACTCATCAATGCCATCCTCGGCATCCACCACACTGGGCGCGCTCCAGGTAACGCCGCCATCCTGACTGTAAGCGTTCATCAGATCAATTTCATTGCCACCCCGAACACGGTTGTATAAAATCCAGACACCGGAATCATTGACATATGCCGCCGCCACCCGGGGATCGTAATCGGCTATGGCATTATCGGTTATTCTCTCCTGATGATCCCAAAGACCACCGGATGACGGGAAACGAATATAATTGATTTCTTCAGGGGAGCCATATTGCGTTGTGCCAAAGGCCAAGTGAATATGGTCATCGGGACCGTAAGCAAGATTCTGAGTCAGGGCCTGGGCAGAGGCTGTCCAGTTGAACCTGTCCGTCCAGGTAATACCATTATCATCGGAATGACGAAAGATCTGCCTCACAAGCTGACTTTCCGTTCCAGTCTTCCAGCCGGCATAGAGACGGCCACTGCCAAGATCAAGGGTCGCCGAAAAACTGCCTTCCACGATGGACGCCTCGCTGACGCGGCTTCCCCCTGTCTGCCCGCCAGTTGATGAACACCCCCACCGATTCAGGCTACCAGCACTATCCACCCAGAAGATATGTACCTTTCCATTGTTGTAGATAACCCGGATGCGCTTTAAATCAGAGCGGGCGGTGGTTCCCTGGTAGGGGTGGGTACCGAAATCTGCGATTTCAGCCCAGTTGATCCCATGATCCGTTGACGAATAGAGCCGGATAATATCTTCCCCGGTAGCCTGAAAAGCCACAAACATATTACCCGTACCCAGATCATAATCAACATCGAAGGTATTGATCTGGCCGGAATAGATCTGTATATCATTCCCCCAGCCAAAACCCGAAGCAACCGACAGCAAAAAAACCGCAACAATAGTCAACAGGCTAACAGCAATCTTTTTCATACGAAACCCTCCTCCCCCAAATTTAAGATGCAACCATCATTATTAGATAACTTTAATAGCTCGATCTATTGCTGTCAATAAGAAAAGGGGGCAGAATTGATCTCTGCCCCCCAGACTGATTCAGCGGAACTCTCAATATCTTATGCAGAAAAATAAACTTTGATGGCTTCGTAAAAACTCCATCTTCTTCGTTAGACCGCAACCTTCGTCATTACAACACACCGATAAGTACACCTCACGACTCAGGTTTTGCCTGCCTCGAATATGAAGCTTTTACTGTACCATCAGTTCTACGACTTTTACGAAAGCATCAACTTTTACTTACGCCACCAGCCTCGACGGGCTACGCCCAGCATCCCCAGCCCGGAAAAAAGAAACCAGAGGGAACCGGGCAGAGGAACCGGGGTAGGACAATATGTCGATCCGAAGGTATTGAACGAAAGATGAATATCAGCACCAATACCAATACGATCAGCACCAAAACAACCGGCCAGCGCCGCGACCACAGCAGAAACTTTTTCATTTCTATACTGGCCGATACCTGACAGATTTCCCCAGGAATCCAGCGACAGCCCCTGGCCGACAAAAACGTCGGGGCCACTCACACCAGCAGAAAATGTGGCTCCCCCTGGGGTAGCATCCAAAGCGTGCGTATATAACCCGTGATGAGAAACTGGCTTATATTGATCGATAGAATCAAAAAGTCCAGACCAATTAATGGTCCCGCTCTCGTCAAAAGCAGACAGAGCAGTCGGCTCAGGCTGAAAGATATAGGTACTAGCCACTACCGTAGCAACCATGCCAAAAACAAGTATGACAATAATAAATAATAGTGTTTTTAACCTAGTCATAGCACCCTCCCATTTCATCATTAACCATTCTTAATGAAAGTGTACACTATTTAATCATAAAATCAATCAGTCAAAAGTATTAATTTTAAAAAAATCCGCTTTTAAAGGTGCGGAAAAAAGCATACTTTAGTATGGAAATGATCTATGGAAAAGCACTTCGGCAATAAGATGTTTAAGAATGTCA
Organism: uncultured Thermodesulfobacteriota bacterium; assembly: GCA_964478545.1. Lineage (GTDB taxonomy): Bacteria > Desulfobacterota > Anaeroferrophillalia > Anaeroferrophillales > Anaeroferrophillaceae > DQWO01. The sequence goes on along the minus strand of CAYZIS010000001.1, from coordinate 164,716 downwards.
AACAATGAGGCGATATTTGCGGAACCCAGTCCGCAGCATCACGATGGCCAAACTGTCTTTTCAGCGGCAGTTAATCTCAACACTATACTGGCCAAAAACATATTGTCCAGCATCACTCTCCAGATAGTCAGATAAGGCCTCCAGTGTCTGGAAATCATCCGCCCCGGCGGGAACCGATAAGAAATAAATCTCCCACGTTCCCTGATAGCCCGGAAGCAGAGCACAAAGATCCGTTGTTTCAAAAAATGTTGCGTTGCTAACCGAGGTGAAATCTTTGGTCAAAAAGTTTCCCTGACTATCATTCCGGATAAAATAAGCATCGCCGGACAATGAAAGCAGGGCATAATTTGTGGTTTCTTCTGGCAGGGGAAAATCAACTTCGAGCGATAATCCCTCTCCCTTTGAAATCTCACCATCAGCCACATCACTCCCCATACGAACCGGGGCTGCAGCAATAGTTTCATTATAATCACGCACTTCCCGTCGCGGGGTGAGAGAACAAATCCCTCCATACCAGAAGGCATCAACCACGTTACAACTGGATGAAGTTACACAACCGGCAGGATTGCTCTCCCGACAGGCAAAATCCACCGGCAATTGCACCAAACCGCTGCCATAGACATTGTCTTTTCCTGCCGTTCCCAAATCCAGAGCATTGGATTCCAGATATTGTTTGACCTCTACAGGGGTAAAGTCCGGATAGCGTTGCTTCACTAAAGCACAAACCCCGGCAACATATGGTGCGGCGGCTGAAGTACCATAAAAACGGGTATAGCTTGCCGTATTAAGGCTGTCGGGAGCAACCAGGTCCGGCTTAAGCAGGTCACCAGCCGGTCCCTGGGAGCTGTAATTTTCGATAACGGCAACGGAAGATGAAGAAGTCAAACTAACCGCACCAACAGTAATAACGTCAGGATTTGATGCCGGACAATTCAGGGTAACGGTGCCAGAGGGATCGGAATATTGCAATTTGGGAAATTGTTCATGGCCAATCAGCAGAACAAGGTTGTCAGGATGATCATAAAAAACGGAATATGGATATTTATTGACTGCAATATAATATTCTTCGCCCGGTTGTGCCTTGAATTTACACACTTCAATACCGATTGGAAGATCTTCCTGATCAAGATAGGACTTTTCTATAACAGACCAATTTTGGTTGACAATGTATAAATCATAATCATTATAGTTGCCTGATACCCCACCCCAGAGTAACAAAACATATACAGCCTCATCAACATAACCATTTACATCTATCTTGTTGCGATTATCAAGCGCAGAAAAATTTAGATTCCCATCCGGCTCCGTGTCAATAAATGGCCCACTCCATTTTTTCCGGGCATCGTTGCCGGCTGCCTGCGACCAGACAACCCCGTGCGCAACGGCATTGCTGATGATAGAGTTCCATTGTTGTTCCACCTGATCAATATAATCTATGATGTCACCCGCATCAAGTGAGCTGGCATAATCACCCCAGATTACCTCATAAGCCTGTTGACAAAATATTTTCAGATTCAGGCCGATGGAACTGCTTATCACTTTAACCCCTTTTGCTTGCAGCCAATGAACCGCATTGAAAAAATCAACTTCAATATCGTCAACATTTACCAAAAAAAGGGCCGCATCGGGAGCAAGAGCATGTACAATTTCAGCGCATGCTGTACCGTGTTTTGAGGAAAGAAATGTGGAACCATTTGTCTGAATTTTAACCTGTGTCGGCAACGCTGATCCCAGCAAAGCGACATAACCGGAAAAACCAGCATCGATAATTCCAACATTCACCTCTTTGCCGGTGATCCCGCCAGCCTGCCAGTCCCCCACGCCAAAATCCCGCAGGCTGTCACTCATAACGTCATGAATTATCGGCTTTGTTGGCTTTTTAATCAACTTTATAGCTGGCCAGGCCGCCAGCTCTTCAACCTTCTTCCCAAGGGAAAGCCATACTTGGACATTATTAAAGGCATGATTGCCAACGCGACCACCAAGCTGTTCAACCCTTTCCCTCAATTCCTGCAAAAGGGCTGCCGGTAAAGGTTCTAAATAGTTGGCATCCATGACCACAATAATCTTCATGAGCGGACCATATTTTGCGGGCTCTTGTGATTCTGTGATGCCTTTATTTTCCAATAATTGATTTTGCTGTTTTTGAGAAATTTCCTTTTTTAATAAGGGACTTATTTTCCCCACACCAGCCATTATGCTGGTTTCAGCAAAGGCATTTACAATAAAACAACCACACAGGAGTAAAATAACCAGGGGAATTGCTGCAAACCTGACCTTTTTTTGCTCCCTGATACTTGCTCTTTTTACCCTTTTCGAAATCACCGAAAGCACCTCCACTTAGATTTCAGCATACACTACCATGAAAAAGCTTGCAATATACTGGTAAGTTGTGGCATTTTATCGCGAAATACACCACCAAGCAGCAATTTTTTATAAATAATATTCTTTTGACTCTATGCTATGAACTCAGAAATAAATAAAACCTCGAAATTTATGGATCCCACCCCCAAGAAAAGAAAACTTTTTTTTCTCGGTGGCGATCTGTTGATTTTCACCCTCGCCCTGTACCTGGCTTTCAACCTCAGGTTTGAGTTCAACCTCCCCCAACCGTACCGACATCAATTCCCCAAATTCCTGGTCATCTTCATGACCATAAAGTTTATCACTTTCTCTTTATTTAAGCTCTATGACATTACCTGGCGCTTTGTTAGTCTAAACGAAATATGGAATATCTGCAAGGCAACTTTTCTGGCTTTTATTGCCTGTGGCACTATACTTTATTTCGGTCACCAGCAGCAATTTTTTATCCCTTTTCCCCGCAGCGTCCTATTGATGGATTTCTTTCTCACCTTGATTTTTTCGGTACTGATACGCGGCAGCAAGAGAATTTATCTGGAAAAAATCATCCAGCGGGCTAAATCCTCTGTTTCGCGCAAAGCAGTCATTATTGGGGCCGGGCGGGTAGGGGAACAACTCGCCCGGGATTTGAACCGGCGTATCCGGGAACTTCCCTATCAGCCAGTGGCTTTTCTCGATGATGACCAGCGTAAAATCGGCAGCCTGATCCACGGAATCAGGGTGGAAGGTGATTTAAACAGCATTTTCCGGCTGGCTCCGAAAAAAAACATTACTACGGCAATTATCGCCATCTCTTCAGCTACCGCCAGCACCTTGAGAAAAATTGTCAAACTGCTTAAAAACGCCGGGATTCATGATATCAGAGTACTATCCAGTATTATTGACAGCTCACAGGCCATTGAACTGACCCTGGGAGATTTACGGAATCTGCAGATTGAAGATTTACTTGGTCGCGATGTAGTTGCAATCGACTACCGAAGAATCGGCAGTTACTTGAAAAATAAACGGGTTTTGATTACTGGTGCGGCCGGTTCCATTGGCAGTGAAATAACCCATCAAACCCTTAACTTTCAGCCATCCCACTTGATCCTGCTGGAGATAGATGAAACTGAATTATATAATCTTGACAACCACCTCAATTCCAACCAGCAAACTCAAATAACTTGCGTGGTTGGCGACATCCGCGACCAAGCGAAGATGCAGCGACTTTTCGCCCGTTATCAACCGGAAGTTATCTTCCACGCCGCGGCCTGCAAACAGGTACCGATTATGGAAAGTAATGCCGATGAAGCGATATATACCAATATTATCGGAACTTATAACATCGCTTTCCAGGCGCGCAAATACGGAGCGGAAAAATTTATCCTCATATCCACTGACAAGGCGGTTAATCCAACTTCGGTCATGGGAGCAACCAAAAGAATCGCCGAATATCTCTGTACCAGTTTCAACCAGGAGGGAAAAACCCAGTTTCTGGCCGTACGTTTCGGCAATGTCATGGGTAGCCGGGGTGGAGTGTTGGAACTGTTTTTGGAACAATTAAAGAATGGTGGACCTCTAACGGTTACCCACCCGGAGATGAAGCGCTATTTCATGACCATTCCGGAAGCCGTTTCCCTGGTCTTACAGTCGGTCACCTTGGCCAAAGGAGGGGAGGTCTTTGTTCTCGACATGGGGGCTCCATTATCCATTGTCACCCTGGCAGAGGAGGTTATTCGCCTGAATGGGATGGAACCATATATCGATATAGATATAAAGTTTATCGGTGTTCGTCCAGGAGAGAAACTGTTCGAAGAATTATTGACGGCTGAAGAAGGTACCTTGGCCACCTGTCATCGGAAGATTTTCACTGCCAATATAAGTACCGTTTACAATTACCGCCAAATCAATGAAATGGTGCGGCGCTGCCGCAAGCTGATACAACAAACAAGCCTGGATAATGAGGACGTTAAAAAGTTTTTACACCAGTATGTCAAAACCTACGCTGGTGTTGAGACCGTTAATTTCATTAAAGCCCAACGCCGAAGCCTCAACCAGACAAGCAGCAATAAAACGGCATAGAGAATCATGACAAAACAACCAAAAACCAAAGGGCCATGCAGATAGAGTTCCGCAGTCAAAAAACCTGCCAACATTACCCCCCCTTCCCCTAAACTAACCTGCCGGTGACTAAAGCCAACAGCCACCAGGAGCTGATACAGGTGTTGACGGTGAGGGCGATACCACTTTTCACCCTGCCAGATACGTACAGCCAAGGTCATGGCACCATCAACAATAAAATTGGCAAAGATTAAGAGAAAAACCACCCATGTCGACCAGTTTCCTCCTGGCATCAAAACCACTAAAGCAGGGAAAGTAAACCCGAGAGCAGTGCTGCCAACATCTCCCATGAAAATCTTCGCCCGTCCCCGCCAGGGGAAATTCCAAAGCAAAAAACCCAAACAGCAACCAGCCGGAATATAAAAAAGTCTTCCCGGCTCCCCGGCAAAGACCCATGCCAGAAAGATTCCCCCTAATAATCCTTCCAACCCCGCCTGGCCATCTATTCCATCCATAAAATTGTAGAGGTTGATCATGCTGACCATAAGTACAAAGGAAAACAGATAAAAAAGAAACGATCCGCCAAGGAACAATAGTCCGCTAACACAGACCACTGCCGCCGCCAGTATATGGGCCACAAAACGTCTGGTGATCGCCAATTCCCGCCAATCATCTAAAAGGCCAACGCCAGCAATCAATAACAATCCCATGGAAAAAAAGATTATGGCCGGAGAACACCCGCGCTTCAGGATTAAAAATAACAAAACCAGAACAATGGCAATTCCGCCTCCAGTGGGAGTTGGCTGTTCATGACTGCTGCGCTCATTAGGCACATCAAGCCATCGCCGGCAACTGGCAAACCACCAGATCAACCCCACTCCCAAAGCAGTAAAAAAGGCTGCAGAGAGAAAGGTCAGCACAAAAACCCCCGGGGCTGATAGGCAAAATCCCTGGTAGCCGCCCGGAAATCAAACGATAAATCTTCATTCATCCGCTGCACCATCGCCGGAGACACTCCCAAACGAGGTCTGAACAAACGGGCGAACCGAATTAAAGATGAGAACAAAACCGGCGGCAGGGAAATAATTCTTTCCTGCTTTCCAAGACTCTGAAAAATCCTGCTGACCATTTGCTGGTAGGTCATCGTTTCACCACCCCCAAGATTGTAGATGGTATTATAGGTTTGCCGATTATCAAGCACCGCCATAACCGCTGCCGCCAGATCATCAACGTAAACCGGCTGCCTCAATCCGGTAGCCGGACCAGCAACAGGGAAAAAACCAAAACGCCGGATAAAAGACCGGATAAAGAAGATGTTTTTATCCCGCCGGCCATCATATATCAAGGTCGGACGAAAAATTGTCCAGGGAAGATGATCGGCACAAAGAGCGATCACTTGAGCTTCTCCTTCAGCCAAACGGGCAGCCAATTTCCGCTCTCCAAGATCCTTTGAATGCTGTTTCACCAAACGACTGGTTGAGCTGAAGGCCACCAAACGTGTCAGCAGCACTCCAGCAGCCAATAACTCCCGAAGAAAAATTGGCAACAACCAGATGGGTGCCAGATGGATAAAAAAGAAGGGCTCTGCCTCTGTGGCCAGGACTTTGACTGCGTCAATCCTCCCTGCTTTACGATCCAAATCAACCGGCAGATACATGATATTGGCTTCATCCGAGTAGCGACGTCGCCGTCCCAACAGTAACAAGGAAAAAGAGTGTTCTAACAGTTGTGGAATCAAGGAATGGGCAACGAGACTACCGGGACCGGTGATAATGATTTTCGGTTTGCTATTCATGGAACTCAACTTTCTGAGTTATAAAAAAACAGCGGGAAAGATTTCATAAAAGGATGTTCCGGCATGGCTCTCGCTCATTCTCGCTGCACATCGTGTGCAGCTGTGAGGTGTTCGCCGCGAATCACCATCGTGGTGATTCGTTCGGCGCCCAATGCCGCCTGCCTGTCGGCAGACACGGCTATGAGCCAAGCCCGAACATCCCGATAATATATTCTGGTAACACAAGTCAGAAAGTTGAGATGGAAAAGATCATCAAGACGATTTTTGGCAGATATCTACCGTTTGAAAACAACCTGACAGCAAATTTTTTGGAATCCCAAGGGAAAAATGGATCCAGATGGCTACGGTTACCAGAAGATAAAGCGGCAAACCGTAACGACGTCGATGAAATTTGTGATAAAATCTACCCATGCCACAATGTTTATACCAGGATATCCGCAGCGGCGTTGTTTGACTGCACGTTCCCTGGTAATGAACTACCTGCACATCAGGAATAAAAAATATTTTCCTGCCTGATAAACTCATTCTTTTACATAAATCAAGATCTTCGCAGTGAAGAAAATAGCCCTCATCAAAACCTCCAATTGTCTCAATGGCCTCCCGGCGGGCAAACATAAAGGAACCGGAGATCGCTTCCACTTCCACCGGTTCAATCGGCAAGGGGGTTTCTGACAGATTAAAACTAAACGTCGAAGAAGGCCGCGTCCAGGGAAATAAGGCACCTAACGTATTGTGAGGTGTCGGAATCAGGCGACGGCAACCTCGCTGCTCAGTGCCATCTGGATTGGTAACCAGACAGGTAGCCATACCGATATACTGATTATTTTCCATAAAATCCAATAACCGGTCTATCACTACTTCGGTGAGCAGACAATCGGGATTCAGGAAAAGGACATAACGACTTTCCGGCAACACATGTTCCAGGGCCATATTGTTGGCCCTGGAAAAGCCTAAGTTCCGCCGGTTTTCAAGCAGCAACAAGCGTTGATCGAGAGAAAATTGCTGACGCACTCTGATCAGGCTATCATCGGTGGAAGCATTGTCAACCACAATAACCTGCCCCACCGCTGGAGATAATAAAACCGTCTCCAGGCATGCGGCCAGCAGATTACCGGCATTATAATTAACGATGATTACGGTCAGCAAAGTATCAGAACCTGTTTATTGAGGGCTTCTGCGTAAAAAATTACAGGGCATTTTCAACAAATTTCCCGATGTAAAATCTGTCTAGGACGCAAAGCTCCATGGTCGACATCAACCCATACCTGACGTCCGGGATGTGAGCAGGAAAGCAATTTCCCCGTATCATCCAAAATCCTGGTAATTGTGACGGTAAAATCGCTATCCGCAGGATCCATCACCAGCAATTTATCACCAATTGAAATTTGATCTTTAACCGCCAATAATATTGGTGTTGGCCCAGGTTTCTCCTTTAACTTCTCATCCAATACCAACGCCACATACTGATAATTCCTGATATATGAACTGTCAGAAACATTCTGGATATTCAGCCCGGGGGAACCGGCAATAAAACCACAAGTATAACCGCGATGGCTGACCCTGGTCAATTCATTTTTCAGGCTGGCTATTGTTTCCGTACTGACCTCACCATCTTCACGAACCAGGAGATCAATCATCCGGCGATACACCCGGGTGACCACCGCCACATAGTAGGAACTTTTCATCCGACCTTCTATTTTAACCGAACTAACGCCGGCAGCCCTCAAGGCCGGCAAATGTTCCAACAGGCACAGATCACGGGAATTAAACAGGTAGGTGCCCCGCTGGTCTTCTTCCAGGGGGAAATATTCTCCCGGCCGGGTTTCTTCCATAACGGCATAACTCCAACGGCAGGGCTGGGCGCAATCTCCCCGGTTGGCTGACCGACCCGTCAAAACGCTGCTTAGAAAACAGCGGCCAGAATAGGCCATACACATGGCCCCATGCACAAAAACTTCCAGCTCCATTTCCGGGGTTGCCCGATGGATTGTGACAATATCATCAAGAGAAAGTTCACGGGCCAGGTTTACCCGTTTAATGCCCAGACGATGCCAGAATAGGACCGCCTGCTGATTGCTGGTATTGGCCTGGGTGCTGAGATGCAGAGGAATATCCGGCAGAAGCTCACGGCAGAGGTTGATAGTTCCCGGATCACTGACAATCAGGGCATCGGGAGGATGGGAGCGCAGGGTAAGTAGGAAGGCAGAAAGCGATTCCAGCTCCCGGGGATGAATATAACAGTTAACAGTCAGATAAGATTTAACCCGGTGATCCCGGCAATAGGAAACAACCTCAGGCAATTGCTCGGCAGTGAAATTACCCGCATGGCGTCGAAGACCAAAATCAGGACCGCCGAAATAAACCCCATCAGCACCATAGGCAATGGCAACCTTCAGCTTCTCCCAATTGCCGGCTGGTGCCAGAAGCTCAATCTCAGGCATTCTCCTTTAGGCTCTTTCCATGCTGTTTGACCTGTTGAGCAATATGAAGGATATTTTCTTCCACCAACTGGCGGACCCGGGATCCATCATGCTGATAAAAGGCATCAATAATATCGCCATGAGTTTCGGCACAATGGAGAAACAGCTCCGGTTGCTGGAGGAAAAAATTCTGCAGCCGTTTGATGTGAACCATCAACTGGGCATTAAGTTTCTTGAGCTTTTCATTCCCACCCTTAGCCAGAAATGTTTGGTGAAAATCCTCATGAATACGCATAAATTTGACAAAATCATGGCTGGCGATAGCGGCTTTTTCTTCTTCATTCAAGCGCCGCAAACGGTTGATATCCCGCTCAGTCATATGTGGTTCGGCCAGAAAAGCCGAGAAGGCTTCCAAGCAAGCCTTGATCTGGAAATATTCATATAAATCTTCAAAAGTAAAATCACTGACAACCGTACCCCGCCGGGGAATAATGGAAACGAAGCCCTCACTTTCCAGCATCCTGATAGCTTCCCGGATTGGGGTTCGGCTGATGCGTAATTCCTCAGCCAGTTTTGCCTCAGAAATCTTTTCCCCTGGTTTTAACTTCCCGACAATAATAGCTTCCCGGATATAATCTGCCATCTTATCCGGTAACGGCTGGTGATCAGAAATACTGCTTTCCAGAACATCTATTTTCATCATCATCTACCTCGTGCTTCTGCTCTGAATGAACGATCTTGCAATGCCGACAAAACCTGCCCTTCTCTTATCTCTTATTCTCTTGGACCGATAAAAACTCTTTCATAATTACTTCTTCTCCCAACTTGGCATTTGCGATCATATATTTCTCTGCCATCGCCCCATCATGGGCCTTGAAAACTTCTATAATTTTATCATGATCAGCATGTATTTTGCCCAAGCTAGAACTGGAAGAAACAAAAAAACGAAATCGCAGAAACTGCCGTACCAGGTTTGAAACTACGGCCGTAATTTTATCATTCCCGCAAACCTCAAGAATGAAATTGTGAAATTCATTATGATTCTTTGTCAAGCCTGCCATATCCATTTTAGCAGCACATTCTTTCATTTTCCGGTTAAGGTGTTCCAACTGGCCAATTTCCACATCTGTAATCCGTGCCGCAGCGATGCGGGCCGCATACCCCTCCAGTACTGCTTTAATCTCGTAAAAATCCCGGATATCTTTTTCATTCAGCTCAGCTACAATTGCCCCTTTGCGCGGAATAATTTTCAGGAAACCTTCTGACTCCAGCTGTCTGAAAGCTTCTCGAATCGGGGTACGACTCAAACCATAACGGGAAGCCATTTCCAGTTCGGTAATCCGCTCTCCCGGGTTGATTTTTTGCTGAATAATTGCTTCCCGAAGCAGCTCGGCAACCTTTTCACGTAATGTCTGATGGCTGGCAATAATTTCTGATATATTTTTATGCACGACGAGGAAATCCCTCTTCATTCACTGTTGTCCGGTAGCCTTTTTATGACAATATTACTTTGTTTAACCGGGTTTTTTCAGACGCGCATCCGAAGATAGATGCTACTGCTTTTTCCAGCAAATAAAACAAAATTGCCGAAATCGGCTCCGTCCATGGCCGGCTTCCGAGGCGTCCGCCGCGAATCACCATCCAGGTGATTCGTCCGGCGGCCAAAACCGCCTGCCTGTCGGCAGACACGGCTATGAGCCATAGCCCGAACATCCTGTAATCTCCCTGGTAATGCAAGTCAGAAAGTTGAGTTATAAATTAACATTTATTTTTTTATCAGCTGTGTCCGGTATGTTTTTTTGCACTGTCTACAATGTCGTTAACTGGTACTGTTTCAGCACGACATCGTGAGGGTAGCCCGTTGCTTTTCCCGGCGAATAGAGCGTGAAAATTGCCCTGTTTGAGCCCTGGAAGGGCGAGTTTGGCAATTTTAGCGCCATGAGCCGTTGGAAATACAGGCAATCGAGCGCCAAAAAGCACTGAAATCAGCTCCGGTTAACAGTTGCAAGAACCTAACCGGACAGTACTAATTCCCTATAAAAAATCAATCCTAAGTATATAGTATACAATTAAAAGTCAAGTGTTTTCTGCCGAATAAGTACATAATTCTATACTCAGAAATAAAACTCCACAGTCACCATAACTGTTACCTAAGTTAAGCGATTAGCAATTAACTATCAGCGTTTAGCTTTAAAAAATCAAGACATTACATTTATGAGCAATAAAACCTGACGGGTGACAGTTTGTAATAGTAAAAATCCTGTAATCATTGAACTAATAGCTAACGGCTAAAAGCTAACCGCTCAATTTAGGTGTTAATCTTTTCCTGCATTCTGCCGATTTAGCATTTATAAGGTCAACGGCCTAGGATAAAAGCTGTCCTGTGACCTATCAAAAACCTTAACCTTTATGAGCGATAGTTAACTAAACATGAGCTACCAGGTCACTTTATATTCTCAAAACATCCACCTGGATCCTGAACAGGATTCTCAGCAGATGGATTATCACGAACAGCACTTCATCGAAAACGTCGTTGACCGACAGGTATTGGCCCGCATCAAGCCATTATCAGAAAATTACTTTCCCGAATCATCTGCAGTTGAAACCCAACAATTTTTTGTAGTTGAAGACCCAAGTGAACTTCTGGGAAAAAATGTTACCATTCCTGACGAAGATCCACAAATCATTGTCAGCACCACCAATGGCTATGTCAAAGTAGAAAATAATCGCATTGAAGTGCGCGATACACTTATCATTGATGGTGATATCAATTTCAAGACCGGTAATCTCACTTTCATCGGCAAAATCATTGTCAGGGGCTCTGTTTTTTCCGGCTTCAGCGTCAAAGCAAAACAGTTAATCGTTGAAGGTAGTATCGAAGGCGCCCATATTGAAATTGATGAAGATTTGATTGTCCGCGGCGGAATTATCGCCTGCCAGGAAAAGGGTGTGTACTGCGGCGGGACTATTTTGACAAAATATGTTGAAAACTCCAGGATTCAAGCCCGGGGAAATATTTTCATAGAAAAGTCCGCTCTCCATAGCCAACTGATAACTGCAAACAGTATAATTTTTCTCCATGAACCGGGAGTTATCGTCGGCGGGTCCTGCCAGGTAAAAAACAGCATTTATGCTAAAATCGTTGGCGCAAAATGGGCAACACCCACCAAAATTTCCATGGGAGTTGACCCTTTCCTGTTGCAGAAAAAGGATAAACAGAAAGAATGCGTTCGCAAAATAGAAGAAGATCTCCAATCACTTCAGGATCGCCTGGAAGAAATTCATCTCTTTTTTGAACAGGAGCATGAACAGGTCAGCAGGAAAGAAACAGTAGAACTCCGGGAAGAACAGGAACTGCTGCAGGCTAAAATTTTATATGTTGATGAAGAACTACGTGAGGAACAAAAAAGCCTGAGCACTCTGGAGGAAAAAATAAAACTGGAACAGGAAATCAATACCAATTGCCGGCTTTATGCCTTTGACACTTTATTTCCCGGTGTTGAAATTACCATTAAAGATTCAAACATAAAAAGCGATTCCACACATAAGAGCGTTTTTTATTACGAAGAAAATCAGGAAATCAAGACAGGTAAAACGTAAGCCATGGATATTGGAACCATAATAGGAATTGTCGCCGGAGCAGGGTTAATTATTGCCGCTATCCTCATGGGCAGCGGCCTGAACACCTTTATTGATATTCCATCAGTTCTCATCGTTATTGGCGGTTCGGCTGCCGCCATGTTGATTGCCTTCCCCCTTGACCGGGTTATCGGATCAATCAAAATCGCCCTGAAAGCCTTTTTCAGTCCGAAAACAAGTCCGGAAGAAATCATTGAGAAAGTTGTTGGCCTGGCAGTAAAAGCCCGGAAGGAAAGTATAATCGCACTGGAAAAAGAAGAAATTGATGATCCTTTCCTGGCCAGGGGCATTCGCCTGGTTGTCGATGGCACCGCCCCCAGCCTGGTACGGGCCATTCTAAAAACAGAAATTGGCTTTATGAAGCAACGGCATCTAAGTGGCCAGAAAGTTTTTAAAACCCTCGGGGCCATGGGCCCAGCTTTTGGTATGATCGGGACGCTTATCGGCCTGGTGCAGATGCTGCAAAATCTCAATGATCCCAGCTCCATCGGTCCGTCAATGGCCGTGGCCCTGTTGACTACTTTTTACGGAGCACTCATGGCAAACCTGATTGCCATTCCTATTGCCGAAAAACTGGGTGGCAAGTCGGCAGAGGAAGTACTTATGATGGAGGTAGTCATCCAAGGTGTTCTTTCTATCCTTGAAGGTGACAACCCTATAATTGTCCGCAGTAAGCTGGAGGCTTTTCTAAGTCCCAATCTACGTCAGACCCAGCAGGAAGAGACATAATGGCGGAAGAACAGCTACAAGAAACTGAAAGCGAAGAGTGTGAGGAGGGGGCCCCCGCCTGGATGGCCACCTTTGCCGATATGGCCACCCTGTTGATGACCTTTTTTGTTCTCCTGCTCTCTTTTTCCAACATGGATGTGGTGAAATTCAGAACCATGCTCGGCTCCGTTAAAGACGCTTTCGGCACGGTTACCGAAGACCCCGGAAATTTTAAAGAACGATCCAGTACTCCGGTTTCCATTCAGTTATCTGAAAAAGAAAGCAGCATGATCGATATGATGGAAATGGGGGATAAGGTCAGGCAGGCCATCGAAGATCATGACCTTGAGAATGAAGCGGAAGTCACTATTGATGAAAACGGCGTCACCCTTAAAATCACCGGAAAACTGATGTTTGATGCCGGTTCAGCCAGTATCAAAGAAGACTTTAAATCATTTCTTGATACCATTACCAAGATTATCAACGAAAACTCCTATCCGGTTGCCATTGAAGGACATACGGATAATATTCCCATGACTTCATCCCCTCTTTACCCTTCCAACTGGGAGCTCTCTTCTTCCCGGGCTACCGCGGTCTTACGTTATCTGCTTGAGGAAAAAGGCATCCCGGCAAAACGGCTGATGGCAGTAGGTTATGCCGATACCCGGCCGCTGGTTCCCAATGACAGCCCTGAAAATCGGGCTAAAAACCGCCGGGTTGAGTTTCATTTCATGAAAGAACCCCCTGCCAATGCTCCACCAAAAAAATGAAGACTTTTGCGTTCTTTAATAACAGCGAGAAAAAAACTCTTCCATTGCCGCAACCAGCTTCAGGTTGTTTTCCCGATTTTTAACTGCAATTCTGATAAAGGAGTCATCCAGGCCGGTAAAATCCGCGCAGAGGCGAATGAGTATCCGATATTTATGCCGGAGAAAATCACTGAGCCGTCGTGAAGAATGCTGCCGGTCAAGTTTAATCAACAGGTAATTTGCCCGCGAGGGAAAAGTTTGCAGAAAGGAAATCCGCGCCAAATGCTGCAGGAGAAAATCACGCTCCCGGGCAATAAAACACCGGGTGTCTTCCTGAAAAAGCTGATCCGCCAGCGCTTCCTGCGCCGCGGCAATGGCCAAACTGTTAACATTCCAGGGCTCTTGGTGATAGCGCAGCCTTTCCACCAACATCGAGCTGGCCAGGAGATAGCCGCAACGCAAGCCGGCCAGACTGAATATTTTCGTCAGCGAGCGCAATATTACCAGATTTTCAAATTCCCCCACCAGGGACTCCATTGAGGCTTGTTCGTCAACAAAATCAATAAATGCTTCGTCAATGATGCAGATCGTTCCGGACTTACGAGCGGCATCCAGCACCGGACGCAATTCCTCCGGCTGCAACAGGCTGCCGGTAGGATTGTTGGGATTACCCATAAACAATATATCAGGCCCTTTTTCCAGCGCCTTTATAAGTAAACCAGGTTGGGGAACAAAATTATTTTTATAAAGCGTGTGGCAGAAATCGATCTTGCCGCAGTATACCTCTACGGCTCGCTGGTACTCAGTAAAAGCAGGGGCGACGATAAGTGCTGTTTTCGGCTTTAAAACCCGGACCAGCAGATATATCAGTTCGGTTGAACCATTCCCGGCCAGGATCCGGGATTCTGGATGATTACCCAGCAAGGCAATCTTTTTGACGAGCGAATCCGCATACATTTCCGGATAATGCTGCAGTTGGTCCAAAGCTTTGCCTAAAGCCTCCCACGCCCGGACCGGCATGCCCAGAGGATTGATATTGGCAGAAAAGTCCAGTATTTCTTCTACCCCAACCCCCAGCTCCCGGGCTGTCTGAAAAACCGTTCCTCCATGAATCGGCAACTGATTTCCCCTTACCATAATAGCCATAGACCCATGCCGGTCATCAATACGGTACAAACATAAAGAATTTTTACTGCCGCTTTCACTTGGGTACCACGGATAGGTGTCAATGATTCACCAATGATACCCTTATCCACCATCATACCAAAGTAACGGCTGGGACCTCCCAGTTCTATTCCCAAAATACCGGCCATCGCCGCCTCCGTAAAACCACTGTTGGGACTTTTATGAACATGATGGTATTTTATCATTATTCGCCAACCTCTCCCGGGATCATATCCCAACAGCCAACCGGCGATAATGATAAGCAAACCTGACAGACGGGCAGGAATGAAATTTGCAATATCGTCAAGGCGAGCCGCTACTTTTCCAAAATTTCCATACCGGTCATTCCGGTAGCCTATCATCGAATCCATCGTGTTAACCGCTTTGTAAGTCATTGCCAGAGGAACACCTCCGATCAGCAAAAAAAACAGTGGGGCTATTACCGCGTCACTGATATTTTCCGCCACTGTTTCCACCACCGCTTTTAAAATTTCATCACCATCAAGCTCAGCCGTATCCCGCCCGACTATCATGGATAACGCCTTCCTGGCTTCTTCTTTTTCTTCCCTTTCCAACAGTTTCAGAACCTTTGTCGCCTCCCGTGCCAGACCAGTGGAAGCCAAGGCCGTATAGCCCAAAAAGAGAACCACTAAAAAACCTAAAGAAGACCACACCATATATGCCGTTTTTATGATGACCAGGGTCAGCACAAAAGTCAGCAGACAAACAATCAGTACCAGAATTGTACCGGCAATAACTTCACTCTCTTCATCCTGCCGTTGATGGGGATAGAACCAATTTTCCAGAATATCAATCAGACGGCCGATCAAAACTACCGGATGGGGAAACGGCAAAGGATAGTCGCCGAAAATAATATCGACCATGACAATTATTATGAGCATGGCAGGGGTTATTTTAAAAAGCATCTGTCTTATTCCCGATCATCCTGAAATAAATCCATTATAATAAGCAAGCAGTGTCCCGTTAGAAAGTTGTATACTGTCAATCGGAGTTGATTTCAGCGCTTTTTGGCGCTCGATTGCCGACAGGCAGACGGTTTTGGCCGCCAGATGAATCACCATGATGGTGATTCGCGGCGGACGCCTCAGAAACTGGCCATGGACGGCCGGCGAGAATGAGCGAGAGCCATGCTGGAACATCCTGGTAAATTTCCTTGCAACTCTTAATTCTCTTAACAAAGGTTCTTCCAATACAATAAAAAATATTTATTGTCAAAAAAATGTTGATCTGCTACCATTGGAGATTCAGTTAATTATTTCTCTAACATATTGAAAATAAGTCTTTTTTCTCATGCATAATCATTTTTGGTCACAAGTCCTTGACCATATCAAGGAACAGGTTAATGAACATAATTACCTGACTTGGTTTAAACCGATAAAAATTAAGAAAATGGCGAATTCAGTCCTGACGCTGGAAGTACCGAATCGCTTCTTTAAAGACTGGCTGGCCGAAAATTATCCCACGGCGATTGAAGATGCCATTCGTAAGGTTTCCACCAAGGATATCTCGGTTTCCTATACGGTCGCCAAAAAAACCCCCACGTACTTGAAGCAAAATAATAAATACCCAGAAGATTTACCTGCTTCAGAATCTTCTTCCCCTGTTCAGGTCAAAGATTCACCTTTTAACCCCAAATACACTTTTTCTGAATTTGTCGTGGGGCCCTCCAACGAATTTTCCCACGCAGCGGCCCTGGCGGTTGCCAAACAGCCCGGCACAAGTTATAATCCCCTGTTTATCTACAGTAGTTCCGGTCTGGGGAAAACCCATCTTCTGCATGCAATAGGCAACCATATTAACCAATGCAACCGCAGTTTAAAAACTCATTATGTCACTTCCGAGGATTTTACCAATGATCTCATCGGGGCAATAAAAGAAGATAGAATGCCCAAATTCAGAAATAAATACCGACAAATGGATGTTTTGCTTATTGATGATATTCAATTCATTGCCGGCAAAGAACGTACTCAGGAAGAATTTTTCCATACTTTCAACTCCCTCTATAAAAGTCATAAACAAATTGTGCTGACCAGTGATAAATTTCCAATGGATATTCCCAAACTGGAAGATAGATTACGTACCCGTTTTGAATGGGGTCTGATTGCAGACATTCAACCTCCCGACAATGAAACGCTGGTCGCCATTTTAATAACCAAAGCAAACCAGGAAAATCTAGATCTCAGTACAGAGGTTGCTTTTTTTCTGGCTGAAAATGTTTCTTCAAATATTCGCACCCTGGAAGGAGCATTATTGCGCATTGCTGCTTTTTCCTCTTTTGAAAATAAGCAGGAAATATCTATTGATTTTGTAAAAAAAGTTCTTAAAGACATTATCAAAATGGATGAAAAAATAATAACCGTAGATGAAATTATTGCCAAAACTGCAGATTATTATCACCTTAGAACATCTGATATAAGGTCACGCAGAAAAACCAGGAATATAGTCATTCCACGGCAAATAGCCATGTATCTGGCTCGGCAGTTGACCCACTGTTCCTATCCTAATATTGCTGATAAATTTGGTGGAAAAGATCATTCGACAGTCATTTATGCAGAGAAAAAAGTAAAAAATACCCTACTTAAAGATAGTAACATTCAGGATATTATTAATAAAATAAGTAACGAATTAAAAAAATAATTATGTTTACAACCCTGTTGATTATCTTTTAAAAAACTTGTTTATTTCGTGTGATGTAAGGTAAAATTATCTGATGGAGATATAAATTTGTTTATTTTTCTTAAATAAGTTCGCTTTTATAAACAAGAAATTAAACAGTAATAATTAAATCGAATCAATATGATACAATGTTTATTCACAAATTAACAATTACTATTACTACTTCTATTATTTTTAATGTTTTAAGGAATATATTATGGAAATAATAATAAAGAAAATTTATCTGGTTAATAGTTTACAAAAAATTCAATACATTTTGGAAAAAACATCTGCACTACAATATTCAAATAATATTTTAATTGAAACAGCAGATAATATGGCCTTTATTACAGCTTATGATACTGATTGCAGTGCAAAAGCAACTCTTCCAATTACTATAAAAGAAGCTGGAACTATTTGTGTCAACGGAAAGAAATTATTTGAAATTATCAAAAGTTTAGATGATGAAAATGTAATTTTACAAAAAAAAGATGAAGATAATTTAATAACTATCAAGGGAAATAAAAGTTTTTTTCATATATTAAGTGCAAAATGGGAGGATTTTCCTGTTATCGACTTTAATCCACCGGCTGATTATTTTACTATAAAAGCAGAAATATTGAAAAAACTGATAGAAAGAACGGTTTTTTCCATTGCCCGTATTTCAGATCCCCGTTACAATCTGGAAGGGATTTATGTGGAAGTTAATCCTGCAAATGGGGAAAAAGAAAATGAGGGAGGACAGGAAAACAATATATTAACCTTTGTTTCCACCGATGGACATAGGGTTTCCGTGGCTAAAACTGCCAAAATTGATGGTAATATAAATTTAGGAGAGAGTCGTCTTTTTTCCAGAAAAAGCCTGATGGAAATAAAAAATGTTTTTTCGGATGAGGAAATACTTAAAATAAGTTTTACCGGCAATGATGTTTATGTAATTGGGGAAACCTTTATTATGATTTTACGGATGCTAAAAGGTAATTTTCCTGATTATCGCAAAATGATACCAGAAAATTTTACCCACGAAATAAAGTTGAAACGTGATAACTTGCTGCAGATACTAAAGCGAATGAATGTTCTTGCTCATGATAAATATAAAGGGATTATCATGAGTTTTAGTGAAAACAGATTAACCATCAATATTAATAATCCGGAGATGGGGAATGCACAGGAAGACATGATTATTTCTTTTACCGGTGAACCTTTTATCGTTTCTTTTAATATCAGTTATCTCTTGGATTTCATCCAGGTTTCAACTGGGGAAGATCTAGATCTTTATGTTAGTGGGGGTATGCAGCCCTGTATATTTAAAGAGAGAGAGAATGATAATTACCTTAACGGAGTGATGCCGATGAAGAGCTGAATAAGGTGAGTACACTATCTGGATTTTTAATCAGCTCATTTCGTTAAAACTACTGAGCTCATCTGTGGAGTGGGAAAATACGGTAAAAAATAAATTAAAAGGATGACAATGGCTAATACATATAATGCTGAAGAAATTAAGCTTTTAGAAGGACTGGAGGCGGTAAGGAAAAGACCAGCCATGTATATTGGCAACACAGATGTTGCTGGTTTACATCATTTAATTTATGAATTGGTAGATAACAGTATTGATGAATCATTGGCTGGATATTGTAAAAATATATCGGTAACGGTTCATGTGGACGATTCTGTAACTGTTGAGGATGATGGTCGGGGTATACCCGTAGATATCCATGTCCAGACAGGTCTGACTGCGGTAGAACTGGTACTGACAAAGCTTCATGCCGGGGGAAAGTTTGATAATTCAGCCTATAAAGTATCTGGAGGGTTGCACGGAGTAGGTGTATCTGTTGTCAACGCCTTAACAGAGTTTTTGGAGCTGGAAATACGTCGGAATGGGAAAGTCTACAGCCAACGATATGAACGTGGAAAAAAAGTAAGTGAATTGACTATTATTGGAAAAACCAAAAGAACCGGTACCCTCATCCGTTGCAGGCCGGATCCAGAGATCTTTGAACATACGAGTTTTAATTTTGATATCATTACTCGAAGGCTCAGGGAACTTGCTTTTCTGAATTCGGGAATAAAAATTCTGGTGGAAGATGAGCGAAATGGGGGGAAAAAACGAGAATTCCTTTATGAAGGGGGGATTATATCCTTTGTGGAGTTTCTTGGGAAAAATAAATCACCTTTGCATAAACAGCCTATTTATATATCTGGAAAGCGGGAAGATGTAGAGATTGAGGTAGCGATACAATATAATAATGGTTATAAAGAGCAGACGTATACCTTTGCCAATAACATTAATACCCACGAAGGGGGCAGTCACCTGGTGGGATTTAAGGGAGCGGTTACCAGGACGATCAATAGTTATATTAATGCTAAAAATCTATTGAAGGGGAAAAAAGTCAACATTAGTGGTGATGATATACGTGAAGGTATGATAGCTGTCATAAGCATTAAGCTTCCTGATCCCCAGTTTGAAGGTCAGACAAAAACTAAATTGGGGAACAGTGAAGTAAAAGGACAGGTGGAATCCCTGATCAATGAACGCCTGGGAAATTTTCTGGAGGAAAATCCAACCATAGCCAATAGCATAATTCATAAAATTGTTGATGCAGCCAGGGCGCGGGAAGCAGCCCGTAACGCGCGTGAATTGACCAGGAGAAAAGGCCTGCTTGAGTCATCCATGTTGCCGGGAAAATTGGCTGATTGTCAGGAAAAAGATGCCCAATTTTGTGAAATATTCATTGTTGAGGGTGATTCAGCCGGCGGTTCGGCAAAACAGGGAAGGGACCGGAAGAATCAGGCTATTTTACCTTTAAAAGGGAAAATCTTAAATATAGAAAAAGCCCGTTTTGATAAAATGTTAGCCAGTGAAGAAATTAAGACCCTGATAGCCGCGCTTGGAACTGGTATTGGGGCGGATGAATTCAGTCTGGAAAAATTACGCTATAACCGGATAATTATCATGACTGATGCGGATGTTGATGGTTCTCACATACGTACCCTGCTTTTAACCTTCTTTTTTCGTCAAATGACTTCCCTGGTGGAACAGGGTCACTTGTTTATTGCCCAGCCGCCGCTCTATCGTGTCAGTAAGGGAAAATCATCGGAGTATCTTAGTACGGATAAGGAGTTGAATGAATATATCATTAAAAATAATACCAAGGATGTGGTTGTCACTATAAAAAGCACCGGCCGGGAAATCAGGGGCCAGGCCTTGGTACAGATGCTTTTGAAACTGGTTTCCTACAAGTATTTTATAGATAGGCTGGTGAAAAAGGGTTATACACCTCGATTTATCAAGCTCTTGATGAAAAAAGGTATAACCATTCGCGAACACCTGCAGGATGAAAAAAAAATAAAGAATTTTACCGCGTGTCTGATAGAAGAAAAGATGCAAATAAAAGAGTTTTCTTTTGATGAAGAAAGTAATGTTAACAAGTTAATTGTCGCGGATGAACAGGAGAAAAGGGTTTTTCCTCTAGATATGAGATTGATAAAATCGATTGAATATGAAAGCCTTGTCCGCTTAAATGAAGCTTTAAAACACTTGGAAAATCCACCCTTCATGTTACTGAATAAAAATGATCTTCAGGAAGTAGGAACAAAAGAGTCTCTGTTGCTGAAAATACTGGAAATTGGAAAATCCGGGACATCTATTCAGCGCTACAAAGGCTTGGGAGAGATGAATCCGGATCAGTTATGGGAAACTACTATGAATCCGGAAAGCCGAAAACTCCTGCAGGTTAAGGTAGAAGATGATGTTGCAGCGGATGAGATATTTACCGTTTTGATGGGAGATCAGATTCCTCCCCGTCGCAACTTTATCGAAGAAAATGCCCTGCTGGTTTCCAACCTGGATGTGTAAGCTGCAGAAAAAAATAGTGTTGTAGAAAAAGCAATACTGGAATTCAGATAGGGAAATTTCTCATTTTTCCCAGTACTGTCCGGCATGCTTTTTGCTTCGTGTTCAATGTCGGCAACCGGTGCTGTTTCAAGAGTGACATCGTGAGATACCGTTGCTTTTCCCGGCGACAGGAGCGTGAAGGTTGCCATGTTTGAGCCCTAAAGGGCGAGTTTGGCAACTTTAGCGCAATGAGCCGCTGGAAAAGCAGGCAATCGAGCGCCAAAAAGCGATGAAATCAGCTCCGGTTGACAGTATGCAACTTTCTAACCGGACACTGCTGCATTTTTCCTCATATCGGAATTCCAGAAGCAAGAATATGTGATTGACAAATAGAACGATTGGTGTTAGTTTCGCCGACGCATTTTTATGCTGGGGGATGGTCTAGCGGCAAGACTACGGACTCTGACTCCGTCAACCCAGGTTCGAATCCTGGTCTCCCAGCCATTTTTGGTCCCATCGTCTAGTGGCCTAGGATATCGCCCTCTCACGGCGGGGACACGGGTTCGAGTCCCGTTGGGACTACCAAGTGTATAGGTGAGGAAGTGCAGTTGAAGCACTCTTTTTTTCTGTTTATGCCCTTTGTTTGCAGGTAGTGTTGCAAGCCGGGTGCCCGGAACGTTGATAAGTCAGGAAAGGTCATAATCTAAAAATGAAAAGAACATTTCAGCCCAGTAACCTAAAGAAGAAGAGGACTCATGGTTTTCGCCGGCGTATGAGTACTGCTGCAGGCAGGCTTATTTTGAAGAGGAGAAGACAAAAGGGAAGAAAACGCTTGAATCCATAGTTTTATGAAAAAACAGGGTTTTTCTCAGCAGGAAAGGATGCTTAAGCGGCCCGATTTTTTGGAATGTTTCTCCAGGGGTCGGAAAAAAAGCAGCACTAGTTTTATTATATTTTATAAGGATCGGCGAACCGATCACCCACGCGTTGGAATTACCGTCAGTAAAAAGGTTGGTAATGCCGTGAGGAGAAACCGGATAAAACGCTTGCTTCGTGAGTTTTTCCGGTTGCACAAAGCGGTTTTTCTTCCGGGAGTAGATTATTCCGTTGTGGTAAAAAAAAGATGTTCCTTGAATACTTTGAATGATGTTGTCCGGGAATTAAATCCCCTTTTACTACGAATGAGAAAATCAGGGAATTTTAAGCAAAAAGTATCAACATGTTGATAAGGCTTTATTGTTTGCCAATAAAAATTTATCAGGTCTTGATATCGCCCTACATGGGTCATTCTTGTCGTTTTGTTCCTTCCTGTTCTCAGTATGCCTTGGATGCCATTAGGCGCTATGGCATTATCCTGGGTACCATGAAAGCCGTTTTAAGAATCCTGCGTTGTAATCCCTTTTTCCCTGGTGGTAGTGATCCGGCATAAAATCCTCTGATTCGGAGGATTATTCTGGACGGACTTTAGTGTAATAAATTCAGCTGACCCACTAGTGGTCATGGAGCAAGTATGGAAAAACGGACCATGTTGGCCATTGCGCTGTCTCTGGTTGTCCTCTTGGGTTATCAATATATTTTCCCCCCCAGTAAACCAGTTCCCCCCGTTTCATCAGTGGCCCAGAAAGCTTCTCGTAGTCCTGTAGCGGCAACGAATAAAGATGATTTACCTCAATCACCGTCGCCGTCAAATGAAAATGCGGCAGCGTTAAAGCCGGTGGCTAATGGTAAGCATATCACTATTGATTCGGCCTTGTATACTTGTGTGATTAATACGGTGGGTGGGGTAATGAAAAAATTTACCCTGAAAAACTACCGGGAGGATATTGCTTCAGGTAGTCCCCTGCTGGAAATGGTGAATGTTGTTGAGCCATCCTATTTACCTTTGTCAGGGAAAATAGCGATAGAGGGCCAGGTTTTTAGTGATCGTCGTTTTGTTTATAAAGCGGACACCAGGGGCTCTGATTTATTGAAGGTCAATGATGAGCAGGTGCAGCTGGAACTCAAATCTCCACTGGAAAGTGGCATGATTCTGGTAAAAAAATATGTTTTTTATCCCGGAGAGTATTATTTTGATCTTTCCTATGAACTACAGGATCTAAATGGTGTTGCCATTGCCCTTTCCTCGACCAGCCTTACCTGGTCTCATGAAATTTTTCCCACAGCCAAGAAACACAGATCTTATGTTTATAGCGGCCCTCAGGCCTACCTGGATGGTAAGCTTTTTAAACAGTCCAAAAAACAGAAAAATATAAAAAAAATGGAGCTGGATGGCACAATTAACTGGATAGGGTATACCAGTAAATACTTTTTAGCGGCCCTCATGCCCCAGGAACCAACAACAGTTAGCAATGTGGCAGGTGTGATTGAAAAACCAAAAGCCACTATTGTTGAAACCGGCATGAAAATGGAAGGGGCCGGCAATTTTAGGGTTTTTATTGGGCCGAAGGAATTTGATTATTTGAAAAAGTTTAATCTGCAGTTGGATAAATCTGTTGATTTCGGCTGGTTTGGGATAATTGCCCGACCACTGGTCCAACTGCTGAAGTTCTTCAATGGCTACCTGCATAATTACGGTTTGGCAATTATTTTGGTGACCATTCTGATCAAACTGGTTTTTTATCCGTTGTCACAAAAGAGCTACCAGTCCATGAGTAAGATGAAAGCGGTGCAGCCAAAAGTAGCCAAAATGAAGGAAAAGTTTAAGGATGACAAAGCCCGGCAGCAGAAAGAGATGATGGATCTTTACCGGACGCATAAAGTTAATCCTTTTGGTGGCTGCTTACCTATCGTGGTGCAGATTCCAGTCTTTTTCGGCCTTTATCGTGGGCTGATGGTTGCTATTGAACTAAGGCATTCTCCTTTTTTCTGGTGGATTCAGGATCTGGCGGCCAAAGATCCTTATTATGTAACCCCGATTTTGATGGGGATTACCATGTTGTTGCAGCAAAAGATGAGCCCCACTACCGGCGATGCCATGCAGGCTAAAATGATGTTGTTCATGCCGATTATTTTCACCTTCATGTTTTTGAATTTTCCTGCCGGCCTGGTGCTTTACTGGTTGGTAAATAATATTCTTTCAATTGCTCAACAATATATGGTGATGAAAAAAGCAGAGGTTTGATGGCTTTGCAAAAGCTCCATCTTCGACCTTGCTTGCCGGACAGTGGTGAGTTTTACTACAACCAAAGCTAATCGATTAGCTTCAAAAAAATCAGGGCTTTACGTTAATTAGTGTTCATCTGGAAACGTCTATTTCCTGATGAACGCTTTCAGCGATCAGCAGTCAGCTTTCAGTAAAATATCGAAAAAATAACTGGTTAAGCTGAGAGCTAAAGGCTGACAGCTAACAGCCCATCCGGAAACATTGGTTTCCGGATGGAAACTAATTAGAAATAACACCCAATGGCTGAAACTTTGAAATATAAAATATCATGTAATCATTAAACTAATAGCTAACCGCCAAAAGCTAAAGATTCAATGCAGCATTCGCCGCGGTTTGTTATGACACTCAAGTGTGTGGATGGTTTAGGAGATTAATGAGGGAGAAAACCCGGATGACCAGGGATTTTGAAGGAAAAAACGTCCAAGATGCGGTAAAAAAGGCCTGTCTTCAATTAAATCTTTCTGCTGATAAGTTGCACTATGAGATTGTTAGGGAAGAAACCAGGAAAATTTTTGGGCTCTTAGGTGGAAAAACAGCTGTAATCAGGGTTACCCTTGAGGAAAAGGATGGTAGTGATTTTGTCAAGGAACTGATTGATTCAGCTTTTGGTGACCATATTAAAAAGGATGTTTTAGCGGTAGGACCGGCTGATAGTGAGCCTGAATTGGCCAAAGTTGTGAAAAAAGAAGCTGAAATTCCGCCATCACAACCATTTTCCCCTGCCCCCCCTGCCAAATCTGAGAATGAAGAGATAAAAGATAGGTTGGTGCCCACCATTGATCTGGAAAAGGTCAATAAAACTTTGGCTGAGATTCTTGCATTAATGGATGTATCAGTTGAATCCATAGAGGGTCGCTTAGAACATTCTGACTGCCATCTGGTTATAGAGGAACAGGCTGAGCAGTCAATGCTAGTCAGCCGTAAGGGCGAGGTGTTGGATGCCTTGCAGTACCTGATTAATAAGCTTTACGGGGTGAGAGGCGGGCGGGTTTATGTAGATTGTGGTGGTTTTCGTTCCCGTCATGAGAATAATATAAAGAAGCTGGCGCTAAAATTGGGAGAAAAAGCCAAAAAAACCCGTAAACCGGTAACTATTAATGCTCTTAATGCCCATGATCGCCGTATTGTTCATCTGCTTATTCGGGAAGATAACAGTCTGTATTCCCGGAGTAAAGGCGATGGAGAGTACAAGAAAATAATTATTTACCCCAAAAATGCCTATCGCAACCGTGATAAAAATAAAGCGAAAGTGGCAAAGTCGTGATGAGCACAGGTTATGGTTCACAGTGATACCATTGCTGCTGTTTCGACCCCGGTTGGTGAAGGTGGCATTTCCATCCTTCGCCTGAGTGGTCCCCATTCCCAAGCGATTCTCAAGGCTCTCTTTTCCCCACTTCCAGATTTATTCACCCCCTTTCATCTTTACCTGGGCATGATACATGATCCTGAAACCGGCGAGCCTCTCGACCAGGTTTTGGTGGTTCAGATGGAGGCAGGCAGTTCCTACACCTGTGAGGAAATGGCAGAAATTCATTGCCACGGCGGGCGTCTGGTAACCAGGGAAATTTTACAATTATTATTGAATCAGGGGGCCCGGCTGGCTGAACCCGGTGAATTCACCCGACGAGCTTTTTTACATGGTCGCATTGATCTGGTTCAGGCGGAATCTGTTGCTGACCTGATTACTGCCGGCAATGAACAGGCAAGGCAGGTAGCTGTCCGCCAGCTAGCGGGTGGTCTGTCCGGACAATTAATTACCTTGGAACAACGTCTTTCGCGGCAGTTGGCAGCCCTCGAAGTTGAACTGGACCTGCTGGAGGAGGAGGGCCCCTCTTTTACCTCCCAGTTGATGGTCGATGAACTTGATGCCCTGCAGGAAAAGGTGAAACAGCTGGTTTCCTCCTATGAAGAGGGAAGGATACTGGTAGATGGCCTGCAGGTGGTCCTGGTTGGTCGTCCCAACGTAGGCAAATCGAGCCTATTGAATGCCTTGCTTGGCCAAGAGCGGTCTATTGTCACCGAAATTCCTGGAACGACGCGGGATGTGGTTAGTGAGCGGTTGGATCTTGGCGGGATGACCGTGGAAATCGCGGATACTGCCGGGATTTGCCAGCCTGCAGATCCAGTGGAACGCTTGGGGGTTGCCCGGGCGGATGAATGGATGAAGAGGGCTGATATTGTCATCATGGTTCTGGATAATACTCAGGTTCCTGCAGTCGAAGACCGCGATATTTACCAGCGCCTCATTTCTCAACGACACATAGTAGTGCTGAATAAAAAAGATCTCCCGGCTGCGGTTACCGAGAAACAGTGGCAGGAGTTTTTTGACAGAGAGCTTCCCTTTATTTATACCACCGCCCGCAAAGACCATGTTGACATTAGCGAGTTGAAAATGAAGCTCAGGGAAATCATTGAAGAGGATTTTAAAAGTTTTTTCGGGGAACAGGTTATCTGCCATTTGCGCCATAAAATATTGCTGGAAAAAGTATTGGATCACTTGCAGCATGGTATACAGCTGCTTTCCACCTTCAGGCCGTTACTTGATATGGTGGCGGAAGAACTTCAGCAAGCCCGTCTGGCTTTACGGGAAATGAGCGGTCAAAAATGGGATGGAGATTTGCTTGATACCATTTTCGCCAATTTTTGCGTTGGAAAATGAAAAATGCAGCACCGGATAATCTAAAAAAGTTACTGGTTGATGGCAGTCGTCAATTGGATATTGCTCTTGATCTTGACCAGCAGGAAGCCTTTATGGGCTACCTTGCAGCGTTACAGCGTTGGAACCGTGTTTATAATCTAAGCGCAATTAAAGATGGACAGGAAATAATTTACCGGCATTTTCTTGATTCACTCACTTTCCTTCCCTTTCTCTCTGGTATTTCAGGTCCCGTTCTTGATTTGGGAACCGGTGCCGGGTTTCCCGGATTACCGCTGGCACTGTTGCTTCCGGCCACTCATTTTCTGTTGGTTGAAGCCAGGCAAAAAAAAGTTTTGTTTTTGCAGCATGTTACCAGGCTTTTGGGCCTTGAAAATGTTGATATCCTCCAGTTGCATTTGCATAAAGGAAATGGTAGTACGGAGGAGTTGGAAATTCCGGTTGCTGCCCTGGTGACCAGAGCAGTATCGGTCCCTGATGAGGTATTTCCAATTGCGGGTGAGGTGCTGGCGCCGGGTGGGATGGTCTTGCTTTCTGCCACTGTCTCTTCACAAGCAAAGATTATGGCGGCATTATCCCTCTATGAGAAATTACGGCTTAAGGAGATCAAAAAAGTTACCATCCCTTTTCTGGAGCAACAGCGATATATGATCCGGATTATTAAGGTGTAATGTTTCCATGGGGAAAATAATTTCCATCGCCAATCAGAAGGGTGGGGTTGGCAAGACCACCACCGCCGTTAATCTGGCAGCTTCGCTGGCCATTGCTGAGCGCAAGACCCTTCTTGTGGACCTTGATCCACAGGGGAATGCCAGCAGTGGTATCGGTTATGAAAGTGATGATAATCAGCGGACCATATACCAGGCGCTGCTCGGACTGATTGATCCCCGGGAGGTTCTTCATCAGACGGCTTTTTCATATCTGGATATCATCCCGGCAAATCCTGATTTGATCGGGGCGGAAGTTGAGCTTTTGCAGTTTGAGCGTCGGGAGTTTATCCTGGCAGACCGGCTGATTCCTTTGCTGGAAGGTTATCAATATGTTATTATTGATTGTTCCCCCTCGCTAGGACTGCTGACCATTAATTCCCTGACCGCATCCGATACCATTTTAATTCCGTTGCAGAGTGAATACTACGCGATGGAAGGCCTTAGCCAATTATTACAGACGGTGAGCCGGATTCAGGAGACGCTTAATCCCAGGCTAGATATTGAGGGAATTCTGCTTACCATGATGGATCAGCGGACCACCCTGGCGCGGCAGGTGGAAAATGAGGTGTGCAAACATTTTGGTCCCCTGGTCTATGAGACCATCATTCCCCGGAATGTCCGACTCAGTGAATCTCCCAGTCATGGGAAACCCATTGCCCTGTATGATGTTTCTTCCACCGGAGCGCAAGCCTACTTTCAACTTGCTGATGAGTTTTTACGCCGGCAAACCAGTGCCATAAATGTCGAGCTCTTCCCGGTTAAGGGAGCACAATGGTAGTTATGGAAAAACAACGAGTCAAAAGATGATGGCTTAATACTCAACTTTCAGAGTTGCTCTAAAAACACTTGAAAGAGATTTCCAAGGATGTTCCGGCATGGCTCTCGCTCATTCTCGCCGGCCGTCCATGGCCGGCTTCCGAGGCATCTTCCGTGAATCATCATCCAGGTGATTTGTTCGGCGGCCAAGCCTGAATATCCTGTAATGTATTCTTGGCAATGTAAGTCAGAAAGTTGAGTTAATGTTTTTACGAAGCCATCAAAAGATGAAAACTAAAAATAAAGGTCACTCATGGCTGATGTAAAGAAAACCTTTACGGTGAAACGGGGTTTAGGCAAGGGTTTGGGAGCGTTGCTTCCCAAAGCAGAGGAGCCAGGCGATGAAAAGCTGATACAATGTTCCCTTTCCTTTATTGAACCGGATAGCAAACAGCCTCGTAAACGTTTTGATCCGGAAAAAATGGCAGAACTGGTTCGTTCCATCAAAGAAAAAGGGGTGGTACAACCGGTGTTGGTCAGGCCGTCGATGCAGCCTGGCAGATATAGGCTGGTGGCTGGAGAACGGCGCTGGCGGGCAGCTCAACAAGCGGGGGTCAGTAAGATACCGGCTTTGGTGCTGACCCTCGATGATCGTCAAGCAGTTGAAATATCACTGATCGAAAACCTGCAGCGGGAAAACCTTAATCCGGTTGAGGAGGCTCAAGGTTATCAACGTCTGATCGATGAGTTTGATTTTAACCATGAAGATGTTGCCAAAACCCTGGGTAAAGATCGTTCAACTGTTACCAACATGGTTCGTCTGCTGAAATTGCCGGTGGCGGTTCTGGCAGAGATGGAAGAAGGGCGTTTGAGTATGGGGCATGGACGGGCTTTGCTGGCTGTTGGAGATGAAGAAGGGCAAATTGCCCTGGCGGAACAGATTATTGCCAGACAGCTTTCCGTTCGCCAGATAGAGCGATTGATCTGTCAAAGGAAAAAAACCGGCAACGATTTAAAAGTCGTGACAGAAACCGAGGTATCACTCTTTGAAAAGGATTTATGTAGCCGTCTGGGACAGGCTATGGGAACCAAGGTAAATCTCCACTGGCGGGATAAGAAACACGAGAAAGGTAGTCTTGAAATTGAGTTCTATGCGGCGGAGGAATTGGAACGTCTGGCGGAGTTGTTGATTCGTTGAGCTATTAACAAGCAGGAAACTGGTTGTGGAATTCCTGCTGCCAGGTGCTAAGGTCAGCCAGCGCTCTTTCGGCATAAGCGGCTTTGCGGGCCGCTTTTTTCATTTTCTTTCCCAGTGCTGGAAAGAGGCCGAAATTGATATTCATCGGTTGAAAATTTTTGCTGTGAGTGTTGGTAATATGGGTTGATAAGGCCCCCAGGGCACAGGTTTCTGGAAAGGGAAAAAAGCTGCCGGAATCTTGAAGCAGCGCAATTTGGGTGCCGACTATCAAGCCGCTGGCTGCCGATTCAAGGTAGCCTTCTACACCGCTGATCTGCCCGGCAAAAAAAAGACGGGGTTCTTTTTGGTGTTGGAAGCAGCGGTTCAATAGCTGCGGGGCATTGATGAAGGTGTTGCGGTGTATGGTGCCGTAGCGATAGATGGCGGCGTTTTCCAGCCCGGGAATCAGCTGGACAACCTTTTCCTGCCATGGAAAGGTCAACCGGGTCTGGAATCCCACCATGTTGAGCATGCTTTTTTCCCGGTTTTCTGAGCGCAACTGCACAACAGCATAGGCTTGTCTTTCCGTACGGGGATCAATCAGGCCAACCGGCTTCAGCGGACCGAAGGCCAGGGTTTCAACTCCCCGAGCTGCCATTGCTTCGATGGGCATGCAGCCTTCAAAAACTTTTCGATCTTCAAATTCTTTTGCCCTTACCTGATCACCTTCAGTAATAGTTTCTACCAGTAGCAGATATTGTTTCCGGTTTAAAGGGCAATTCAGGTAATCACCTCTGACCTCAGGCTGATAACGGTTGCCCCAGAAACAGATATCATAATTGATGGAATCAGCGGCAATGATCGGCGCGGTAGCATCGTAAAAATAGAGTTTTTCCCCTACGACCGTGGTCAAGGTTTCAGCCAGGGCTTCCGAGGTCAGCGGACC
Source organism: uncultured Thermodesulfobacteriota bacterium (assembly GCA_964478545.1). Lineage (GTDB taxonomy): Bacteria > Desulfobacterota > Anaeroferrophillalia > Anaeroferrophillales > Anaeroferrophillaceae > DQWO01. The sequence goes on along the minus strand of CAYZIS010000001.1, from coordinate 133,921 downwards.
GGTGGCGATGACCGTTATGCTGGATGTCGGTAAGTTGGTGACTTCGCCACGAACCAGGGAAATCAGCGGGTGGTTTGAAATGGCCTTGCTGATTTGCTGGGAAAATACTTCGCGGTCGACGGCCAGGGCGGACCCGGCAGGAATGCTGGTAGCTCTGGCCGCTTTCATAATTAGTGAGCTGCATTGCTCCATTTCCCGTTTCAGCAGACCCGCTGCATGATCCGGGCTGTCTGAGCGCAAGGAGTTGGAACAGACCAGTTCAGCCAGTTCCGTTCTGGAATGGGCCGGTGAGAACTTTTCCGGCTTCATTTCATGCAGGGTGACGGGAATATTATGTTGTGCCAGTTGCCAGGCGGTTTCACACCCAGCCAGGCCGGCACCGATGACAGTTACGCTAGAAGACATAATGATCTCTGTCTCAGCCAAACATGGTTAGGCTGATCATGGTTTGCTCAAAGAGTTCAACCAGATTGAAATCAGCATAATAGGGGTCATGCTTTACCAATCCTCCCAAGGTGACGGTAAGTTCACTGATGACTTTCTCCCTGTCCATCTTCAAAGTCTCAATATACCACGATATGCGTTCAGCCAGTTGATATACGATTAAGGAACAGAGGGTTTTTTTTTCTTTCCCGGGGTGGAGCAAGGGGAAGGCAGCTTGTTCATTAATGAGTACCCGCCTGGCCACATGCCGAAGATAGGAAAGCTTTTTTTCCTCCGGGCTGCCGGCATCAGGGGAATTGAGAAAAAATTCCTTGTAGTTGGCATATTCTCCTTTTTTATCCAGGAATTGCTGGATATGAGAGTTCTCGTAAGCCAGAAAACGGGGATCAATGGTTCCGGTTTCATAAAGAAACAGGGGCATGAGGCGCAGTCGACCATCATCAAAGTAGGCGGGAATGGTGGAAAATCCTCCAGCAGCATGGCGTATTTTCCCTTTTTGCAGCAGCCGGGCGGTAATAACCGGCTCCTCTTCAACTTTGGTGATCTGGATTTCTATCGGAGTATTCAAAGTGGTTTCAATCAGGGTTTTCAGGTTGGTCAGGTTTTCCTGATCTTCCTGGCAGGAATCCATGAATTGTCGGTAAAAGCTACGATCCATCAGTATAATCCTTTTAGAGTGAGGATAAGGTACTTAAATTCATATAACTGGGGAACAAAGTCGTTTTATCCCAGTATGAATATCTGCTCAGGAGCGATTTGTGGCAAAGCTTTGGTAGAGGGTCATGATTTTGGCAGGATACTTGGTCGGGAGCCGCATTCCTCGCCGTAAGCGGCGGCGGACATAGGTGGGGCCGCAATTGTAGGCCACCAGGGCTGTTGATAAATCGGTAAAATCGCGAATCAGCGAGGCCAGATAATAGGTGCCTATCAGAATATTGGTTTCAGGATCATGGAGTACTTGCGGGCCACCCCAGGAAGTTTCCAATCGGTTGGCAATCTCACGGGCCACAAAGGGCCTGAGTTGCATCAATCCCAAAGCGCCTTTATGAGACCTTGCCCGGCTGAAAAAGCTGCTTTCCACCTGGATCAGGGCGGCGATGAGCTGTGGATCACAGTTAAAGCGATAACTGGCCTGCAAGATATATTTTGTCAGTTTTGCCGCGCGTTGGTGGGAAATTCCCTGACGCAGCTGCTCAATGTTTGCCGTTAAATGATCAAAGTCCATCAGAGAACAGTCTCTGCCCTTCATGATGGGAACTATTACTTCTTCTTGGGGGGAGTGAGTTGTGTCTAGGGGGGCAGGCAGTAATGAACAAAAAGCCGGCCAGCCGCCTGTCAGGGTAACAATGAACAGAAAAACAGTAGCAATGACCAGGCTACTTACGGATTTTTGATAATTATTCATGCCGGGAAATCTAGTGTATAATTGCTGTTTTGTCAAGGTTTAAGACCGCCTTAAGTCCCATGCCTGAGCATTTTCAGGCCATAAGATTACCGAACAGTCTAGAGACTCTGGGTTGTTTTACGAAGCAGAGGCGTTATTTAGCTGTTGGAAAATCTGATCCAGGATACCATTGATGAAGGCCCCGGAATCCTTATCTCCATAGCGTTTGCTGATTTCGATGGCTTCGTTGATGGAGACTTTTGGAGGGATATCGGGGCAATAGAGCAATTCAAAAACAGCCATACGGAGGATATTACGATCCACATAAGACATGCGGTTTAATTTCCAGTTAAGAGAATAGCTGCTAATGGCCTGGTCAATCTCTTTGAGGTGCTTAAGCACTCCCTGGGTCAATTGATTGGCAAATGGGCGGCTGTCTTTTGACTGGCCGAAATGATCCCAGTAGGTTTCCAGACAGGAACGAAAATCACTTTCCTTGACAATATCCAACATATAGAGCATCTGCAGGGAAAACTCCCTGGATTTTCGTCGACTGCTGGTCATAATATATTAGGTCTCAATTGTAGCAGATGGATCAAATGTTATGTAAAAGATCAATGGTTTCCAGCAGGCTGACCGCAGCATCCCAGCCTTTATTCCCTGCTTTGGTTCCTGCCCTTTCTATGGCCTGTTCCACGTTGTTGGTGGTCAGAATGCCAAAGGCAATGGGCAGCTCGGTTTCCAGCGAAGTCTGGGCAATTCCCTTGCTGACTTCAGCGGAAACGTAATCAAAATGAGGGGTGTCCCCTTTAATGACTGCTCCCAGGCAGATGATCCCATCAAATTTACCACTTTTAGCCAGTTTCTTAGCGACCAGGGGAATTTCAAATGCTCCTGGAATGCGATAGACCTTGCAGCAATCAGGGTCAACGCCGTGTCGTTGCAGGGCATCCAGTGCCCCTTCCAGCAGGCGCTCAGTAATAAAGCTGTTGAAGCGGCTAATGACCAGCGCGATGCGGTATGCCCCGCCCTGATGCAGATTGCCTTCGATGTATTGTGCCATTGTTATTCCCCTTGCTGTCTGTTGGCCACCTTGAAAAATGGCCTTTTTGCTCGATTACTGCGTTAGGCTCAAATTATAATCCTCAAAATATGACATATATTCCTGCGGCTATAATTATCGCCTGCCTTGAACTCAAACAAAAATTCTAATTTTTCAAGACAGCCTGTTGTTTTGATCAACATGATCCATGACTTTGATGATATGGCCCATTTTCTCACATTTGGTTTTCATGTAGCCCAGGTTTATTTCATTGGGTTCAATTTCCATCGGTACCCGTTCCGCCACTTCAATGCCATATCCCTGCAGGCCGATGATTTTTGTGGGATTATTGGTTATGAGGCGGATTTTTTTCAGGCCCAGATCTGCCAAAATCTGGGCACCGATGCCATAATCACGCAGATCAGGTTTGAAACCAAGTTCTTCATTGGCTTCGACGGTATCCCGTCCATGTTCCTGCAGGCAATAGGCTCTCAACTTGTTGACCAGGCCGATTCCCCGGCCTTCCTGGCGCATATAGAGGAGGACGCCCCGCCCTTCCTTTTCAATCATTTCCATGGCTGCATGCAGCTGGTCGGCACAATCGCAGCGCAGGGAACCTAATGTGTCACCGGTAAAACATTCGGAATGAACCCGGACCAATGTGGGAGTCTCTTCGTCAAGTTCACCTTTAATCAAAGCCAGATGGTCAAGTTTGTCCACGTCGTTTTCATAGACAATGATTTCAAAATTTCCGTAACGGGTGGGCAAATGTGCTAGCACCGCCTTGCGAACCAGGGATTCTTTGCGCATACGATAGGCGATGATATCGGCAATGGAAATAATTTTCAGTTCATGTTCCCGGGCAAATTCCTTTAATTGGGGCATCCGGGCCATGGTGCCATCATCATTCATGATTTCACAGATGACCCCATAAGGTTTCAGTCCGGCAAGCCGGGCCAGGTCTACTGATCCTTCGGTTTGTCCGGTGCGGACCAGAACTCCGCCTTTCCGGGCCCGCAAGGGAAAAATATGGCCCGGGCGGTTTAAATCATGGGGGCTGGCAGCATCATCAATGGCGGTTAAAATAGTTTTGGCCCGATCGGCTACGGATATCCCGGTGGTGACCCCACGCCGAGCTTCAATAGATATGGTAAAAGCGGTCTGGAAACTGGAGGTGTTATCGGAAACCATGGGCGGCAGGTTAAGGTAATCAGCTCGTTTTTCGGTTAAACTGAGGCAAACCAGGCCCCGGGCATATTTAGTCATGAAATTAATGCCTTCGGGGGTGACTTTCTCGGCTGCCAAAACCAAATCCCCCTCATTTTCCCGGTCTTCATCGTCAACCAGAATGACCATCTTGCCAGCTTTTATATCTTGTAAAGCATCTTCGATTTTTGCAATAATCATCACTTTTCCTTCTCATTAATAATAAAATATATAGTGTTTATCCGTTAGCCAGCCTATTTTGTTTTCCGATTGCGGGAATTTTGGAAGCTTAACTCAAGCAAAACCGTGCTTTTTGAGAAACGTTCTATCAATGGGGGACACAGACCCTTTTTCTTCCTCCTTATGAAGAAATCGATAAATATATTTTCCCACCAAGTCATTTTCCAGGTTGACAACATCATTTACCTGCCGCCACCTGAGTGTCGTTCGGTTGAGTGTGTGGGGGATGATGGATAGTGCAAAAGAGGTGGTGTCGCAGCTGGCAATCGTTAGGCTGATACCGTCAATAGCGATGGAGCCTTTTTCAACAACATAACGAATAAGTTGGGGGGAGGTGGTAACGGTGAAAATAGTAGCATTGGCATCTGGCGTGCGCGCATTGATGGTGCCGGTTCCATCAATGTGGCCGGAGACGAAATGCCCGCCAAAGCGGCCATTGGCAGCCATAGCCCGTTCCAGATTAACTGGATCCTGTCGCTGGAGTAAACCAAGAGTGGATCGCTCCAGTGTTTCGGAGGAGACGTCAAAATGCATAGAAGAGGCGGAAATATCAGTGACCGTCAGGCAGATCCCATTGACTGCGATACTGTCTCCAAGGTGACAATCCTGGCGAACGAGTTTTCCTCTAACGGCCAGGCTGCCGGAGCCTCGAGTTACCTTAATATCTTCAATGTAACCGATCTCTTCAATAATGCCAGTGAACATGATATCCGAATGTTGCTATAATGAGTGGTAATCTGAGCCACAATTTTCACCGAGATATAGCAATAATTCCTTTTAGAGTCAAGAAAAAACCCGGAAATGAGGTGTAGGGACAGGAGGGTGATTCGCGGCGGACGCCTCGGAGTCGGTCATGGACGGCCGGCGGGAATGAGCGAGAGCCATGCCGGAACATCCATGGAAATTTCTATCAGCCTGCCGCCCAGCCTGCCGATAGGCACGGAGACAAGCAGGGCTGTTTTTGTGGAAACTCAGAAAGTTGAGGATAAATAAAATCTATGGTAACTGAAACGAACTTTTATGGTCGATGATAACCTAATAAATACAATATAAGAAATACTTGACAATGAGCATTCATTTGGTTTAATAGTGATTGTCCATCAATTGAGGCTTGTTTTTTTCATTTTTCTTTGCCTTTATTGCAGGTGTATACTTTGGGTGTTCCTTTGTAACTGGTTCCGCCCTGTGGTTTGTTTCTTCATGCTGTTTCAAGGTTTTGGGTTTTTTTGTTTAAAGCCTGAATTGGGCTGTTAGCTTTTGGTCGTTAGCTGTTAGTTCAATGATTACATCATGTTTCCTATTGTAAGCTGTTACCTGTTAGGTTCTATTGCTCATGAACGTAATGCCTTGATTTTTTAAAGCTAAACGCTGATAGCTTAACTTAGGTAAAGAGTAAATGGGGTTGTCTGCTGAGGTTGCCGGCTGTAAGTGGCTGGAGAAGCAGGATCCCCTATCGTAAGCTGCTGTTTTTATTATCTTATAATTTTAAAAGATGAGGAAATGCAGATGAAGTCTGGAAGCAATCTCGAGAGGGTTTTAACCGCGGGACATTTTGCCTTTACCGGGGAGGTCGGGCCGCCCCGGGGAGCAAATGTCGAAGTGATCAGGGAAAAAGCTAAATTCTTGAAGGGAAATGTTGATATGGCCAACATGACCGACAATCAGACGGCCATGGTCCGCATGTCAAGCTGGGCCGGCTCGCTGATTTTACTGGAGGAAGGGGTAGAACCCAACTACCAGATGGTCTGTCGGGATCGCAACCGGATTGCCATGCAGAGTGATATTCTTGGTGCTTATGCCCTTGGAATCCAGAATATTCTTTGCTTGTCCGGTGACCATCAGCAGTTTGGTGATCATCCCAAGACCAAAGGAGTGTATGATGTTGACTCTATCCAGTTGGTCAGTATGGTTAAAAAAATGCGGGATGAGGGCAAGTTTCTTGGTGGGGATGACCTGAACGGGGCGCCGAAAATGTTCATTGGCGCGGCGGCTAACCCTTTTGCTGAACCTGTAGAGTGGCGTGTCTATCGTTTGGCGAAGAAAGTGGCTGCGGGAGCCGACTTTATCCAGACCCAGTGTATTTTTAATATGGAAAGGATGCGCGAGTGGGTTCATCAGGCTAACGAGATGGGGCTGACGGAAAAAGTCTATATTTTAGCTGGCATAACTCCAATGAAGAGTGTTGGTATGGCGAAATATATGAAGAATAATGTTCCGGGTATGGATGTCCCTGATGAGATTATTTCTCGCTTGCAAGGTGTGGAGAAGAAAAAAGCTGCTGATGAAGGTATAAAGATTGCCTGTGAACAGATTGCGGAATTTAAAGAAACGAAAGGCATAGCTGGTGTACACTTAATGCCCATTGAGTGGGAACATAGGGTGCCGGAAATTGCCGAGCGAGCCAACATGCTGCCCCGACCGTAAGTGTAGATTAAATATTTTTATCTCTAGAATGCTTGGTAATGTAACAGGAGGTATCCATGAATGAAATATACGGTATTGTCCGGGGACCGCTGGCGCTGGCCGCTATAGTGGTGTTTGTCGCTGGCCTCATTTTTCATGCCCGGCGATTTTTCTCCCTGACCAGGGAGAAGCCTGTCGTCCTTCCCCCCGCAAGTCTTCTTGGAAAGATAGAACCGCGAAGTGGTCCAAGCCTTGATGCTATTAATAACAGTATGCTGGGTGTTCACCCGTTCTTGACCGTGATCACCACTATTTTTCATGTCTGTCTTATTATGCTGCCGATTTTCCTGTTGGCGCATAATGTTCTTCTCTATGAATCATTTGGTTTCAGTCTCTTTGTTTTTCCCGGATTGGTGGCCAATATCCTCACGGTGTTTGTGATTCTGGGAGGAGTTTTTTTCTTTCTGCGCCGCATCTTTGTATATCGGGTCCGGGCTATTACGAGCCCCTATGACTACATCATACTGCTGATAGTTGCGGCCCCTTTTTTAACGGGGTACATGGCTACCCGCCAGTGGTTCGATTATGACACCATGCTGATTCTGCATATTCTGTCCGGGGAACTGATGCTGGTGGCCATTCCTTTTACCAAGCTGAAACATGGGCTTTTGTTTTTTCTCTATCGTTACCTGATGCATTATGAACATAGCCTGGGGTCGGGAACGAGGGTCTGGTCCTATTCTAAATCGGTAAAATAAATCAGAGAGCGAAAAGGGAGTAAAGTCAATGGCTGATCAAGAGAAAAAACCAGTTGATACGGCAGCAATTGCCGGTATGCTGCAGAAGAAAGAAGTAGAGATGAAGCGTGTCTTGAATTACTGTGTGCATTGCAGCATCTGTGCTGAGAGTTGTTTTTTGTATATGGCTCATAATGGGGATCCCCAGTACATGCCTTCCTTTAAAGTAATTAATTCCCTTGGCAAGCTGTATAAGAAAAAAGGGAATGTTGACCGGGAATTTTTGGAAGGGATCAAAGGATTGGTGTGGGGAAACTGTGTGCTTTGCCATCGCTGCTACTGTCCTATCGGGATTGATATTCCCAGAATGATTGATTTTACGCGCAGTATCTGCCGATCTGAAGGGGTATATCCTGAGCAGGATGGGGGCGAAAGTTGGCTATAACGGCAAAGGAGAAATGGAAGATGAAAGAGAAAAACCTGATACATGTGCTTTTGGGGGTAATGTTGGTGCTAGTGTATGCCTCTACACTGTGGGCGCAGCCGGAGACAATAGTCATAAAAAATCCGGAAGTATTTAAGAATGCGCGACGGCCCGCGGTTACTTTTCCCCATGAACGTCACTTAACGGATTTAGAGTGTCTCGATTGTCATCATCGGTATGACAAAGGAGAGAATGTCCTTGATGAAGAGACGTTGGAAGAAGGAAATGCTGCTCTCCGCTGCGCCAGCTGTCATAATCAGAACGCCCGGCTGGGGTTGCGGCAGGCGTATCATCGCAAATGTACCGGATGCCACACGAAAATGGGAAAGGAAGGGAAAAAAACTGGTCCCCGAACGTGTGGCGGCTGTCATGTCGTACAATAAATGAATCTTTTTTGAACGGAGGAAAAAGTGATTATAGCTGAGAGAAAGCCCCTTGAAGAAATTAAGGATATGATCAAGGGCTATAAAAGGGTTTTGAATGTCGGTTGTGGCGGATGTACGTCCATTTGCCTGGCCGGGGGGCAGAAAGAGGTGAATACCCTGAATGCCGATCTGGAAAAGGATCTCAGTTCGGAAAATATCGTTCTGGATATTGATAGTTTTGTGATTGAACGTCAATGCAACTATGATTTCTTTGAAGCTTTGGATGAAATGGTTGCCAACTATGATGCGGTGCTTTCCATGGCCTGTGGGGTAGGGGTGCAATTTGTAGCCGAACGTTATCCTGAAACTCCGGTATTTCCGGCATTGAACACCGTTTTTTGTGGGGCTGATCGGGATATCGGTTGGTTTGAAGAAAGCTGTCGTACCTGCGGGGACTGTGTGCTGGCGGAAACCGGTGGTATTTGTCCGGTGACCCGGTGTGCCAAAGGTCTTTTCAATGGACCCTGCGGGGGGACCCGGCTGGATGGTACCTGCGAAGTGGATAAAGATACTCCCTGTGCCTGGTATGAGATTTACCAACGTTTGAAGGCTCAGGGCCGGTTGGAAAACATTATCAAGATAAAGCCTCCGAGGGAGTGGGAGAACCAAACCCGCAGAAGCCTCATACAGGAAGACTACAAACAAAGATATATCGGCTAATCTATAAAAATAGTCGTTTAAACGCCCTGATTTGTGCTCATTGAAAGAACGGTGAGCCTTATGAGGGCGTTTTTTTTGGAAATATGCTTGTGATGGATAAACTCTTAGATCAGCATCGGATTGAGCAGATTGTTGAACATCTGGCCCGCCAAATTGCAGCCGATCAGACTGATGATCAGCCACTTATGGTTGTTGGGCTGCTAAAAGGCTGTCTGCCGTTCATGGCTGATCTTTGTCGATTTCTGTCGAGGTTTGGTGTTCGGGTTGAGATGGAATATCTTCGGGTTAAGAGTTATCTTGGCAGACGTTCCAGTGGCACTGTGCAGATTTTTGAACTGCCGGAATTGGATCTGGCAGGCAGGGAAATTCTCTTGGTTGATGATATTATTGATACCGGTTTGACTCTTCGTGAAGTCGTCCGCTTTTTTCGTGAACGGGGTGCTGTCAGGGTTAAAACCTGTGTATTGCTCAGCAAGGAGGGGAGTGATGTGCAGGCTGTTGATTACCTTGGGACCACTATTCCTGATATTTTCGTTGTCGGCTACGGACTAGATGATGATGAACGGTACCGGGAGTTGCCTTCTATTGGTGTGGTAAACCAGGATTAAACGGATGCTGCTTGTTCCTACATAGAGCGGTTCCCGGATTAACAAGTTTCCATCCGGAAACTGGTGTCCCCGGATGGGCAATCAGCTCTCTGCAGGTAAATATTCGGCTTGCAATAAAATTTAAAAAAAGTAAGGGACACAGCCGAATTTTTTTGATATAACAATTGACATGAATACTTCATGTCGAAAACAGTCCTTTTTACTTCCTGTAGAGGCTGGACAAGTCAATGCTCAACTCGTCCACATACCATCCCAAGTTACAATCACAAAACGAGAATATTTATATCTTACAAGAACTGCAACCTATTGGCAAGGACAACATAGATAAGCTACCTTCTTTTGTCACTGTGCCAATACCTGCCAAAGTTATTCCCAAAAGTCAGTATGGAATCTCAATATAGGAAGACGTCTTACTGAGCAAATGCCTTTACTGTCAACCGACTAATCGTCTTCTTGCTCAATATGGCGAATTGGGATTAACTATCTCACTGGGTAGTATTGCCGGTGGCCTAAAAACAATTAAAAACTTATTTCAAACAATTTACGATGCACTCTACATTCAGCAAATGTCAGAAAACAGATTCCACAATGATGAAAGTGGTTGGCGAGTTTTCGAGAGCGTAAACGGCAAAATTGGTAACCGCTGGTGGCTATGGGTATGTTGTTCAGTTTCAGTTATCTTTTATCAGATTGCGCAAGGGCGCGGTGCAAACGTTGTCGTAGAACATTTTGAAAACTCAACCCAGCAAAATATTATTGTCGTTTGTGATAGATATAGCGCTTATAAATCATTGGCAAAGCAACTTTCATTTATTATCCTGGCTTTTTGCTGGGCCCATGTTCGTCGTGATTTTCTAGACGCGGCTAAAAAATATCCTAAGCTGGTAGAATGGGCTCTGGATTGGGTCAATAAGATTGCCTTACTTTATCACATAAATAACCAACGCGTTAAAAAGTTTGACTCAAAACAGATAATTCAATGGCAATCTGCTGATTTTAAAAAAGAACATGAAAAACTTGTTGAAGCGATGAATACCATGGCTGATGAACGAGATGCCTTCATCGATTCATACAAACCTCATGATCCTGAAACAACCTTGCTTACAGAAGTAAAGTATAAAATCCTTATCAGTCTGCAAAATCACTGGCAGGGATTAAGCGTTTTTGTCGAACATCCTGAAGTGCCAATGGATAACAACAAAGCTGAGAATTTAATTCGCAATCCTGTGACCGGGCGTAAGAATTTTTATGGTTCTGGAAGCCTTTGGAGCTTCCAGCTAGCAGCAATGATGTTTAGCATCTTTCAAACTATGATATTAGGTGGCTTAAATTGCAGACACTGGTTAAGATCATACTTAACCGCCTGCGCAGATAACCATGGTCAGCCCCCAGAAGATTTATCACCATTTCTTCCTTGGGAAATGGATGATATACGCAAACAACAACTTAGCAAACCATTTAACACATCATGATCTGGTATTGTGGTAGAGATTTCACATCTCAAGAGCTTACCCAAATTAAATCCCTCATAAGAGATAATCCTCAGCTTAACCGATTCCGGCTTTCTAAAGAAGTTTGCAAGATGTTTCAATGGTTGAAACCTGATGGCAAGCTCAAGGATATGTCATGTCGCGTAGCCATGTTACGTATGTATGAGGATGGATTGATCCGTTTGCCGCCACCAACCCAAATAAAACGACCTGTCAGAAAAATAGAATTTACACCGGATACCAATCCCCAGGAATCAATTCTTGCTAAAGTTAATTTGCTACCTGAATTGCGTTTTCTGATAGTTAACAAATCAGATTCAGCTCTCTGGAATGAGTATATTGCAAGATACCATTATCTCGGATACACGCCTTTGCCTGGAGCTCAACTACGTTATTTTATTTATGCTGGCGAACAACTCGTTGCATTGACTGGCTTTGGGGCCGCTGCTTGGCAAACTGCTCCAAGGGATCAATTTATCGGCTGGAGTCATGAACAACGAAAAAAGAATCTTCATTTGGTTGTCAATAATGCCCGTTTTTTAATCTTGCCTTGGATAAAATCCAAAAATTTGGCATCAAAAATCCTTTCAATAACAGCCAGAAATCTTCCGGATGACTGGGAAAAGAGATATTGCATCAGGCCCATATTATTGGAAACCTTTGTTGAAACACGGAGGTTTGCCGGTACTTGTTACAAAGCCGCCAACTGGCAATTATGCGGACAAACCAAAGGCCGGGGAAAACTTGGGCCAGCAGGAAAAATAAATGTTTCCATTAAAGATGTTTTGGTTTATCCTTTGGACAAACAATTTAGGAAAATTTTGAAAAAATGAACTTTTGAAAACAAAGCCGAATATTTACTTCGTACGCGCCAAATAATATCAATAGGTGAAAATTCATTAAGCAGAAGAGAGAACAAACTCCATTGTAAAGACACATAAAGAAGAAATTATGATACATCGAATAGAAATTTATTATCCACAGCCTGAGTTGGATACCCGTGCCCGGCGGATATTTGACCGTCTTAACGGTTTAGGTTTGAGTGGCAGGATCTCTGCTGTCTTTATTTCTGATATCTATAGCCTTGAGGGGGATTTTAGCGCTGCGGAGCTGCTGCAGGCGGCCCAGTTATTGAGTAATCCCGTTGTTCATCAGTTTATTATTGATAAAGCGCGGACACTGAAAGACTTTTCCCATGCCATCGAAGTTGGCTTTCTTCCAGGGGTTACGGATAATGTTGCTTCAACGACCAGGGAAACCCTTCAGGACAGCTGGCAGCATCGGTTTCCCCGGGAAGCCAGGATTTACAGCAGCCGGATTTTTTACCTGGTTGGCGATATTGATGAGCAGGATGTGGCGCGTATCTCTGCCAGCCTGGCAAATCCCCTGATTCAACAGGTTCATGTCAAAACCCAGGTAGGCTACCGGACGGAAGGGGGGATGGATCCGGTGGTTCCCCGGGTATCCTTAACGGAAACAGCCGGGGTTAAAACCATCGATCTTGACATCCCGGTTGCGCAGCTGGAAATCCTGGGTAAAAAGGGAATTATTGATCATTATGATGACAATGAGCGGCCGGTGTTCCGGGGGCCTCTGGCACTAGGGCGGCCATATCTTGATGTTATTATAGATTATTTTAAGCATAAGGAGCATCGTCATCCCACAGATATTGAGCTGGAATCCCTGGCACAGACCTGGTCCGAACACTGCAAGCATACGATTTTTGCCGCTTCCATAGATGAGGTGGTTGATGGTTTGTATCGGCATTATATCAAGGGGGCGACCGCAAAAATACGAGGTTTCCGGGGAGAAGATGATCCTTGTGTTTCCGTTTTTGTGGATAATTCTGGTGCCATTATTTTTGATGATGAATACCTGGTAACCGATAAAGTGGAGACCCATAATTCACCATCAGCCTTGGATCCTTTCGGCGGGGCGATTACCGGGATTGTCGGGGTCAACCGGGATACGGTCGGTTTTGGCCTGGGGGCAAAACCGGTTTTGAACCGCTACGGTTTCTGTTTTGCCGATCCCGAAGATTATGTACCGATTTACCGTTCTCCCGCTCGTCAGAACCAGGCCCTTTTGCCCCGCCAGATCATGGATGGTGTCATTGATGGAGTGCGGGTGGGTGGCAATTGTTCCGGTATCCCCACCACCCAGGGTTTCATGGTCTTTGATCACCGCTACAAGGGGAAGCCGCTGGTTTTTGTCGGGACAGTCGGTCTGATTCCACGTTTCATCGATGATCTGCCCAGCCATGAAAAAAAGGCGAAAGCCGGCGATTATATTGTCATGGTTGGTGGTCGTGTGGGTCTGGATGGTATTCATGGGGCGACGTTTTCGTCCGAAGCTTTGACCGGTGGCAGTCCGGCGACGGCGGTGCAGATAGGGGATCCCATTACCCAGAAGAAGTTTTCAGATTGCCTGGTCAAGGTTGCCCGTGATTTAAAACTGTATAACAGTATTACTGACAACGGTGCTGGCGGACTGTCCTGTTCGGTGGCGGAGATGGCCCGCGAATGTGGCGGTTGTCTGGTGGAACTGGATAAAGTACCGACTAAATATCCTGGCATGGCCCCCTGGCAGATATGGATAAGTGAATCTCAGGAAAGGATGACCCTGGCGGTGCCACCGGAAAGCTGGGAACAGTTGCAAGATTTACTGAGTCGCCAGGGAGTTGAAGGAACTATCATTGGCAAGTTTACCGACACTGGTCGCTGCCAGGTACTCTATCAAGGGCAGACGGTGGTGGATCTGGATCTTGACTTTCTCCATAATGGTTTGCCAGCGAAAGTTCTGCAAACCGAGCCTTGCCGTGTGGTCTTGTCGCCGGTTGCATTACCGCTTAAACTACCGGTCAATGACCTTTTTCTTAAACTGTTTTCCCGTTTGAATATCTGTTCCCGTTCCTTTGTCAGTACCCAGTATGATTATGAAGTTCAGGGTGGATCGGTGCTAAAACCTTTAATTGGTCGGAACCGGATTGATAATTTTGCCACTGTGGTCAGACCGGTACTGGATAAACCGCGGGGAGTTGCCGTCTCCCAAAGCCTGTATCCTTCTTATAGTGAACTGGATCCTTATGCCATGGCAGCCGCTGGCATTGATACCTCCATCCGCAATTTGTTGGCGGTTGGCTGTCCCTTTGAGCGCATAGCCCTGCTGGACAATTTCTGCTGGTGTTCCTCAAATGACCCCGGCCGGCTCTGGCAGTTGAAAGAAGCAGCTCGGGCGTGTTATGAAATAGCGGTGGAATATGGGACACCATTTATTTCCGGCAAAGACAGCATGTTTAATGATTTTTGTGGTTTTAATTCCGATGATCAGCCCATAACCATCTCTGTGCCTCCCTCCTTGTTGATCTCTTCCCTGGGGGTTATCCCCCACGTTGACCGGGTCCGTTCCTTTGCTTTCCAGGAAGCGGGTGATTTAATTTACCTGATCGGGGAGACGGGCAGTGAACTGGGAGGCAGCGAGTTCCTGGCTTTGTTGCGGGACGAAAAATTGTTTGCAGGTGAAGAAACGGGCCTTGTGCCCCAAGTGCAGGCTGGGGATTTTCAGGCGGTGTATGGGCAGGTTTCCGGTTTGGTTGAACAGGGATTATGTCATTCTCTCTATCCGCTGGCTCAAGGTGGCTTGGCGGTAGCTCTGGGAAAATCAGCCATGGCCCATGGCCTGGGGGCAACCATCAAGATTCCTGATGATAAACGGCTGGAGCATTATTTATTTGCTGAATCCCTGGGACGATTTTTGGTAAGTATCAATCCCCGGAAGTGTCAGGTTTTTGAATCTGCAGCCGCTGCAATTCCTTGCTATTACCTGGGCACCGTCAATAAAAGTGGTCGTTTGGAAGTGCTGCAAGGCGAAACAAAGTGGGTTGATATATCAGTTGACGCCTTGCTGTCCGCATATCGGCAACCTTTTTCAGGTTTTTAGGGAGAGGATATATGGCTTCACCCAGAGTTCTGGTGCTGACCGGTTACGGCATCAATTGTGAGGAAGAAACGGCATTTGCTTTCAGTCGCTGTGGGGCACAATGCCAGATTATGCATGTGAATGATCTGATTGCTGATCCAGGGCAGCTGAGACAGGCGCAGATTTTTGTCGTTCCCGGCGGCTTTTCCTACGGTGATGATACCGGTTCCGGCAACGCGCTTGCCAACAAGATGAGAAATACCCTCTGGCCGGAATTGATGGATTTTGTCCTTGGTGACCGCTTGGTGCTGGGAATATGCAATGGTTTTCAGGTGTTGGTGAATCTTGGTTTGTTGCCGGGGTTTGCTGAAAACTATGGTGAACGCCAGGTGGCATTGATTTCCAATTCTTCATCACGCTATGAGTGTCGCTGGGTGGATTTGCTGGTGCCGAAAAACCATTCCATTTTTTTACAGGGTCTGGACCGGCTCCATCTGCCCATAGCCCATGGAGAAGGCAGGTTTTATGCCCCCCCTGAAATTTTGCCGCGCCTCCAGGATGGCGGCAATGTGGCGGTGATGTATGTGGATCAGCAGGGGAAGCTGGCTGGGGGAAAGTTTCCGCAAAATCCCAACGGCTCACTGTTTGATATTGCCGGGATTTGTGATGGCAGTGGAAAGATTTTAGGGATGATGCCACACCCTGAACGGGCACTGGTGCTCAGCCAGTTGCCTTCCTGGCCGGATATGACCGCCCGACAGGAAACAGGGAAATGGGATGATCCTGGTCCTGGTTTTGCTCTTTTCCAAAATGCGGTCAATTATTTTTCCAAATAGAAATAATCAAGATGGATGATAACCGGCCGGGTCAACTTCACTGTAAATAGGCGTAGATTGATTATGGCGGTCATATCCATTTTCCTGTCGTCCGGAGCATTTTTGATTTCTTTGAGCGGGATGGCGAAATCATTCCATCCTGGTTGGCAGGTTAACTGCCGATTGAAGCGATCATGGTAGGTATTTCCTGATTTACAGTGGTAGCGGTCATGAAGGCGGCAAACGATGGTCAGTGGTGTTTCCGCCCCGCTGTGGACACTGAAATGCAGGGTACTATAGTGCGACCAATCCGAAGGGAAATAAAGGAGAGAATCTCCTGAATACTGCTCAGTTGTCAACAAAATCTTAAGGGAAGACTGCCCATGGCGGGTCAGCTGATGGTCTTTTTCCCCTCGTTCCCAGCGGGCAAGTTCAAGTGGAGTTTCAAAATCAGCCAGCAGGGGAAACTGATGTCTGGCGATGGTTTCATCAACCAGGGCTTTACCCAGTGGGATAAGGGTCAAGAGGGTCAGGACGATGATCAGGGCCCGGAAGCGCCGGAAGTTGGTGGTTCCCATAGATCTGCCAACTGGCAACAGGAATGTTGTTGCGATCAGGGTTCCCAGGCAGTCGCGCCAGATGTCGCCAATATCTGGTGTTCGCTGATAGAAAATTTGTAAAAGTTCGGTGAGTCCTCCGGTGATAAGCGTCAGCAATAGCAGCATGATCACTAACGCAGAGAATTTCCGGGGCAGGAATCTTTGTCCGTGATACCAACAAATAACGCTTAAAGCGGCAAAAAAAATGACATGACCAAGGTTCCAGGCCTGGGTAACCGAGCGCAGGGCAAGATCATCCGGCCCGCCATAGAACAGTAATATGCTGCCAATGACAGCACAGATATAATAGGTGAATCTTTTTGCTGGTGTAATAGAGTCGGTTGTCATGTTGAAATCTCTGCAGTCAGTTTTTTCCTATCTTCTTGTAACACAAACTTCAGGCGAATAAAAAAGCTAAAAGTGTTGCTGCTGCTTGAGCGTATTTCAAGCTGGCTGGCCGCATGCTGCAGGGGGTATTCGCCGGATAGTGCCATGGCTGAAGAATGATGAAAAATTATGCCTGAACTGCCGGAAGTCGAAACTGTTGTTAGGGCTTTACGTCCACATCTCCTTGGTCGGAGGATGATCAGGGTAGATGTTCTGACGGTGAAGCTACGCAAGCCGCTTGCCCCGTTTAAACAGAAGTTGGTAGATGTTTTCGACCGGGAAATTATCAAAATTTCCCGGCGGGCAAAGTATATTGTGGTTGAATTTACCGGCATGCGGGTCATGCTGCTGCATCTGGGCATGAGCGGTTCCCTGAAAATTGTTCCTGGGGATGTGCCGGTGGAAAAGCATGAACGTATAATCTGGTTTTTCGATGATGGGCGCAGTCTGCGCTTTCATGATCCCCGTAAATTTGGTCTGGTTGACATCTTGCCGCTGCAAATTCCAGGATCTCTCCCTGAATGTCTGGACAACCTGCCGCCTGAAACCCTTGGGGAGCATTTTTCTTCCAACTATCTCCATCGCCTGAGCCGTGGCCGCCGGCGACCGATTAAATCACTGTTGATGGATAATCATTTTGTGGTTGGGATTGGTAATATTTATGCCAGCGAATCATTGTTTCGGGCCGGGATTGATCCATTATCTCCAGCCGGTAAACTGACGCTGCCACGATATCAGAAGCTTGTGCAAGCCATCAGGCAGGTTTTGCAGGAAGCAATCGCTGCCGGGGGCACTACCATCAATGACTTTTCTGGAGTGGATGGCAGTGAGGGGAAGTTTGCCCGCCAGTTGAATGTGTATGGACGGGCAGGGGAAACCTGTTTGACCTGTAACAAGGCAATCATTTTAAAATCTGTTATTGGTGGTCGTTCCACTTATTATTGTCCCCATTGCCAAAAATAATTTTCCCGGGTTTTACCAGTTTAATGAAACCAGGTCCCATAACGGGTAAACTAAGATACGCTTGGGGACGTCTATGATCAGTGGAGGAACCTTCAGGTATGATGTCTTCAGGCCGTGATGTTGGTAACTGATATTGCGGATATTGAATCTCTATGGATCATAATACTTTTGCCCAGTTCCTGGACCAATGGCAGAACGATATTTTCCGGATGATCCGATCCAGGGTTAATGCACTGGCTGATGCGGAAGATATCATGCAGGAAGTGCTCTTAAAGCTCTACCGTGGGCTTGACAGTTTCCGTGGTGAATCGCAACTGAAAACCTGGATATATAGACTGGTAAAAAATGCCATAGCCGACTATTATCGGAAGCCATGGTGGAAATTTGAATGGGTCCGGGAGCGGGAATTTTCCGATGGTTCAAAGTCGCAGCCGGTATTGGAACAATATCTTGACGAACAACAAGTTTCAGCTTTGGATGCAGTGCTCAATAACGAGCAGGGGGAACACTTTTTGAAGCTGGTGGATCGTCTCAGCCCGGCAGAAAAGGAATATTTTATCCTCAGATTTTTGGACGGTTTTTCATTATTGCAGATATCAGAGGCGACCGGTAAAAATCTGAATACCATTAAAACCCATCTTTATCGATCAGTTAAAAAAATGAGAACCTACTTGCTGGAGGAGTCATGATGAATAGCTCGTTATCTTCTTCCACTTGTGAAGATCATCAGCTGACGGTCCTCATTGATGGTGAGCAGTGCTCTCCAGATTTCCAAGAACATGTTTCCTCCTGTCCAGGCTGTCAGCAGCAACTGCTGCGTTTTAAGCAAAAGGTGAATGAAACTCGTGATTACCTTGTCCCGTCAACCTTGCAAATGCAGCGGATTCGGGCTAGGGTGTGGGATGAAATGGAGAGAAAGGCTGACCGGGGATGTAGCTGGCAGCCGGCATGGACTTCAGCGCTGGTTCTGGGATGTTTTATTCTGCTGACTTTTATGATACCTTATCACTTTCCTCCTGTGGCTCAGGTTGCTTTGGCAGGTCCCTCGCTGTATGCCAGTGCAGACAGTCTGGAAGTCATGGCGGATCAATTATTGCCGGGAACAGCAGCTTCTGATCCTGTATGGGTAATCACTTTGAGTGGTGGAGTTCCGGAGGCTGATAGTATGGAACAAATAGATGAAATGATAGACCTACTTATTCCAGAAACAGGAGAACAGACATGAACCGGAAAAAGGCTTTGCTTATGGCACTGGTGATTACTTTTGGCTTGTTGTCGGCATTGTCGGGATGGGCTGGAGGCAGCCGGGCAGACTTGCTGCGAAAATGGTGGCGTAATGACCGATTTGCGGCCCGCTTGGCTTTGACAGCGGATCAAAAACAGAGACTGGATGAACTGTTTGCCGAGCATCGACTTGAATTTATTGAATTACGCACGGAAGTGGAAAAAAGTGCGGTCCGGTTGGAACAGTCCATGGAGTCAAAAGCCTTTTCAGAAAGTCAGGCAAGAGAACGGCTGGCTGAGTCCCAGCGTGCCAAAGAACGGCTGAATAATGCCCGAATGGAATATCTGCTGGAGGTACGGGGAATTCTCTCTCGGGAGCAGTTTATGAAGTTAAAAAAAATTACGGAAGAAAGACGACAGAGGCGGCAGAAAAAATAGTCGATGGCGCGCCTGAAATCGTCGCGGCCAAAACCGCCTGCCTGTCGGTAGACACGGCTATGAGCCAAGCCCGAACATCCTGTAATGTATTCCTGGCAATGTAAGTCAGAAAGTTGAGTAAAATAATATTGCAGCAAAAGGTATGCGAACAGCAGTGATTTAATTTACTCCTAAGTTGAGCGGTTAGCCATTAGCATTTAGCTTTGAAAAACCAGGGCATTACGTTAATGAGAAATAACACCCAATAGGTGAAAGTTTGCAATAGTCAACATCATGTAATCATTAAACTAATAGCTAACTGCTAAAAGCTAATAGCTTAATTTAGGTTACTGAAACAGCATAGAGCCAAAATTGTTTTTGAGATTAACCCTAAGGGAAAGGAGTAACGGATGAGCAGCCGGTCATTTTGCCCGCTAAAGGATCAATCAGCGTTGGTTATTGTGGATTTTCAAGATGCCATTTTAAATACTTTTGCCCCAAAAGTAATCGAGCAGCTGAAAAGGCAGGCAGCACTGGCCATTCAGATGGCCAGGCAATTATCTATTCCCATTGTGGTTATGGAACAATACCCCAAAGGGCTGGGAGTTACCAATGAGGATATCCGGATGGCGCTGGATGATGAGTATCAGCCGTTTGCTAAAAAGACCTTTTCCGGTTGGAGTGTTATTTCTGAGCGGATCGAGGAGCTTGGCCGAAATCAACTGCTTATCATGGGCATTGAAACCCATATCTGTGTTCTGCAGACGGCTATTGATCTTCTGGATCAAGGGTACTCGGTATTTGTTCTTCAGGATGCGGTTGGGTCACGGTATTCTTTTGACTGGCAGACTGGATGTTCCCTCATTGAGCGGGCTGGTGGTATTATTACCAGTGTCCAGACGGTCCTTTTCCATTATTTGGAGAAGGCTGAAGGTCCGGATTTTAAGGCTATGCTGCCTTATCTTAAATAATTTCCATCCGGAAACTGATGTTTCAGGATGGGCTGTTAGCTGTCAGCTTTTAGTAACTTACTCCTGAATTCCTGTCACTCTTTTCAGTACCCCCTTGAAGCGTTTATCAGGAAATGAACGTTTCCGGATGAACACTAAATAGTTTTTCAAAAGATTTAAACTAACAACCAGTGTTTACTCGGGTTGGGAGATCTATGACAAAACCGGAAAGGTTTCACCTGAAGGTGAAACAACGGGTAGCCGATAACTTCGATCAAAGTTATCAGATTTACCAGGACTTTGAAGAGAAACATCATTTCTTCTATGATCTTACTGTTCAACTGGCGAAAAAAATTAGTTTGCAGCCTGGAAGCAGAGTGCTGGATGTTGGTTGTGGTGATGGTATTTCCGCTCTGGCCCTGCATGAACAATTTTCCTGCCAGGTTATGGGGGTTGATTTGTCAACCAGAATGGTGGAAGCTGGATAGAATTTGCATGCTTCAAATGAGGAAGTGTGCCTAGTGGTAGGGGATGGGGAGTGATTACTTGAGATCGTCGGCGATCAGTGTTACGACTATGCTTTTTACAATGCTTCGATCTTCATTTTTCCGGACGTGGAGCGTAGTGTCCAAGAAGCCGCAGCATGTCTGCGCTCGGGTGGTAAAATTGGTTTTTCTTTTTATCCCCAATTGACGAATTCAGCTGGCGAGGATCTGCTGACCGTGGCTTTTCAACGATTAGGAAAACCAGTCCCTCGTTTTCGGGTGATTACTGATTATCAGAAAGCATCCAGTGTTTTGGGAAAGTATTGCCATCATGTTTGCCATTACCAATGGATACGGCCATTTGATCGTGAGTTTCTGGAGGATTTTTTCTCCATTCCCGCCCAGTCTGCATCTTTGTTTCCTGGGCGGGATTATGAAGCCAGGAAGGAACTGGTAGGTCAATTATTCTCCACTCTTAAGGACGTTTCTTCTCAGGCTTCCATTGTCTGGAGACTGGCGGAAGGGACAAAGGTTTAAAAGGAATTACGTGATGAAAAGTGAAGAAAAAAATCTGGCAATAGTGTTGGTTGTTGGCAAGGATCAAACCGGTATTGTGGCCCAAGTGTCGGATTTTCTCTGGAAGGAAAATATCAATATTGAGGATATTAACCAGAAAATCATGCAGGGTGTTTTTGTTATGACTATGTTGGTGGATATGGCTGATGCCCGAAGTGATGTGGGTGTGGTCGGACCGAAGCTGGAAAAATTAGGGGCTGAAATTGGTCTTTCCATCCAGATTCAGCATCATAAAATTTTTGAAGTTATGCATCGGGTGTGAGGGAATAGGTTTTTTATGCCACAGACAATCTCTTTAGAAGAAGTTTACGAAACGTATAGAATGACGGAGAAGGAGCATTTTGATATCCGGGCGGTCACCCTGGGAATTAATTTGCTGCCATCTGTGTCCGATGATTTTGCCACCCTCTGCCGACGAACGGAAAAAAAGATTCTGGCAACCGCCCGCCAATTTGTCAAGCGGGCCGAAAAAATCCAGTCTTATTATGGTATTCCCATCATCAACCGGCGGATAACTATAACCCCGGCTGCAGTGGTGCTGGCCGGTGCTCTGACAGGAGCGGCCGAACAGGATCGGGATCGTTGTATTGTTTTTGCGCAGCTGCTCGACCGTTGTGCCGGCAAAGTTGGGGTCGATTTCCTGGGTGGCTATGGTGGATTTTGTGAAAAAGGCATGACCTATGCCGATCAGACAGTAATGGATGCTATTCCCGCTGCTTTGGGAGAAACAGAAAAAGTCTGCGGGTTTTTCAGTCTGGCATCCAGTAAAGCCGGCATCAATATGCGGGCGGTGGCTAAGGTCGGTGGTATTATCCGGGATCTGGCCATGAACAGCGATAAGGCCATAGGGGCCGCTAAATTTGTGGTATTTGCCAACCCGGTCAGCGATAATCCGTTTATGGCTGGCGGCTATCACGGTCTGCAGGAAGCTGATAATATTATAAACGTTGGGATTTCCGGTCCGGGGGTATTGCGACGGGTTGTTGCCGGTTTGCCCCGGGATCTAGCCCTGGATGAGGTGGCGGAAGCTATCAAGAAGACCGCTTTTAAAATAACCCGGGCTGGGGAACTCATTGGGCAGGAATTGGCTCGCAGTCTTGGTGTTTGTTTTGGCTCCATTGATGTCTCTTTAGCTCCGACCACCGCTGTGGGGGATAGTGTTGGTCGTATACTGGAGGCCATGGGGCTTGAACGTGTAGGTACCCATGGTTCAACCGCAGCACTGGCTCTGCTGACGGATGCGGTAAAAAAGGGCGGGATGATGGCTTCATCGCATGTGGGCGGTTTGAGTGGTGCGTTTATTCCTGTTAGTGAGGATGTGGGACTGGCGGAGGCGGTGAAGGCCGGAACTCTGGGGATAGATAAACTGGAAGCGATGACCACGGTTTGCTCGGTTGGGCTTGATATGATTGCAGTTCCCGGTGATACTAAAACCACGACTATTTCAGCGATTATTGCTGATGAGCTGGCTATCGGGGTAATGAACAATAAAACAACTGCGGTCCGATTGATTCCGGTCCCCGGGAAAAAAGCTGGTGATTATGTTTCCTGGGGTGGCCTGTTAGGGAACGCTTATATCATGCCTTTACATGAAGAGAGCAGTGACTATTTTATCTGGCGTAAGGGGCAGTTGCCAGCGCCGGTAACCAGTTTCAGAAATTAATTTTTTTAAGGGGTATCAATGTCTGACAATAATCACCGCAATCATGAGCAGTATCTCATTGATGACTTTAAGCTTGAAGAGAGCTGGCGGATATTTAAAATTATTTCAGAATTTGTTGAAGGATTTGAACAACTGTCAGATTGTGGTCCGGCGATTACTGTTTTTGGTTCTGCCCGTACCAGCGAAGAACATGAAGATTATCAGCAGGCTTGGGCTTTGGGGAATATGATGGCAAAGTCCGGGATTACCGTGATAACCGGCGGTGGCCCGGGGATTATGGCCGCAGCCAACCGCGGCGCCCTGGAGGCAGGAGGGAACTCTGTCGGTTTAAATATTACTTTGCCCATGGAGCAAAAGCCGAATAAATATATTTCTAAACTGGTGTCCTTTAAATATTTCTTTGTGCGCAAAGTTATGCTGGTTAAATATTCCATGGCTTTTGTCGTTTTTCCCGGGGGGTTTGGAACTCTTGACGAGATGTTTGAAGCTTTGACCCTGATTCAAACAGATAAGATTCGTCCTTTCCCGATTATTCTCTATGGCCGCCATTACTGGCAGGGCCTGTTTTCATGGTTGCGTAAAGAGTTGGAGGCTTCGGGCTATATCAATGAAGATGATCTCTCTTTGCTGCAGGTTGTTGATGATGTGAATGAAATTGCTTCAGTGGTTCAATCTTTTATGGGCACTATGCTGGAAGAAAATCATTAAGAGGCTTTAGGCTGAAGAATAATTTTGTGTTCCATCAGTGATATGTGATGTATCTCCGCATCAATAAGCTTTTGTTCGCCAAAGATGTTTTCCAGTAGAATCTTACCGCCTTCTGGTTTCAGATTGTACACATTTTCCATGACCATCAGGTTTTCTTCCTCAGATTTCTTCAGATAAGCATTGGCTTCACACATTTTCCATAACCTCCTTTTGCACTATTTTTACCATACTATCGATGAGGTGGGGCAACGGTTCTTTGTAAATACCGATAATTTTAATGTTTTCCTGGGACAGGGGTAGCAGGAGCTTTTTTGCCGGGCTGGCAGCAATAGCTGTGGCCATTGCCGGGGTAAGTTCTCCCATCATTGCGTGGGCCATGATAATAGATATAGTTCCAAGAATCATATCAACTTTTACCACGCTCTGAATAATGGCATTTTCGCCAGTGGCTCCCCGGTTTGCCCTGGTTTTCATCATCGCTGCTGTGGCAATGGCGTTGGTGCCAAGAGCCCAGATTTCTACCTTTTCGCCAAAATCTTCTTTCAGGCGGCGGATGATGGCGCTGCCGATCCCGCCTCCCTGCCCATCAATTATTCCTATCTTCATAAGCTTTTATTTCCTCCTGTCTGAATAGCTATTGGTAGATTATGTGTGTATTTTTTGCAAGCCATTTCTGCTTGAGCTGGAATTCCGATATAAGCAAACTTTTGCAGGATGTCCAATTGAAGTTACTTCCGGCGCGACATCGTGAGAAGCCGTTGTTTTTTCCGGCGAATGGAGCGCAGAAATTGTCCTGTCTGAGTCCAGAAAGGGCGAGTTTGGCAATTTCAGCGTAATGAACCGTTGAAAAAACAGGCAATCGAGCGCAAAAAAGCGCCTGAAGTAACTTCAGTTGACAAAATATAAGATCTTATATCGGAATTCCAGTGCGTGAGGCAAAATATTGGTAGATTTACAAGAATAACAGATTCTTTTATTTTTTGGACTTGACAATATACATTTGCAGGTTATATTAATACTGTTAGTTTGAGGAAAGAGAGTGGCAGATGATTGAAGGCAAGGTTGAGGATGATGATTATCCCACTTATTCTATTGGGGTTGTGGCGGATTTGCTCGAGGTGCATCCGCGAACTTTGCGATTATATGAAAAGGCCGGTTTGCTTTTTCCCTCGCGCAGGGGCGGAAAGCGTTTTTATTCGCGGAATGATGTACGATGGCTACAGTGTTTGCGGCGGCTGATACATGAAGAAGGGGTAAATATTTCCGGTTTGCAGAAATTATTGCAGTTGGCTCCCTGTTGGGAAATTCGTCAGCAGACTTGTCGTGAGTATAATTGTTGTAGACATTGCGCCTTAAAAGGGAATTCCAGTTATTATAAAACCCAACGGCGATGTCGCCAGCAAGGCAAAGAGAAGTTAGAGGAGTCCATAGATGAGTGATGAAGTGCAGAAAAAGATTCATGAGTTGAGTGCGGAAGGAAAGATAACCTGTGCCCAGGCAGAGATGGTTGCTAAGGAGTATGGTCTTAGCCGAAGGGCAGTGGGTGAGATTATTAATGAGCTGGAATTGAAAGTTATTTCATGCCAGTTGGGTTGTTTTTGATTTTATTACTATTGATTTTTATTGCAAATTGGTGATAATGCAAATTAAATTTTAAAATTCTTTATAGAAAGCGAGGAAGAGAATGAGTGATTGTGCAGATGGGGCGTCATGCAGCAGCTGTGGTAGTGCTGAAAGTTGCTCTGCTGAAGAGAAACAGCGTCGTGAAGAAGAACAACTACAGGAAAGATTGGCTCACATAAAACACTCTATAGTTGTAATGAGCGGCAAGGGAGGGGTTGGTAAAAGTACGATCGCGGTGAATCTGGCGGTTTCCTTGACTCAGCAAGGCTTGAAGGTTGGTTTGCTGGATGCTGATATTCATGGTCCGAATTTGCCGAAGATGCTTGGTTTGGACAAATCTCGTTTGCAGGCCACTGAAGGTGGTATCGTGCCCCTGGAGTTTATTCCTGGTCTGTCAGTGGTTTCCATGGCTTTTCTGCTTGAAAGTGTGGATAATCCTGTTGTCTGGAGGGGGCCGTTAAAGCATACGGTGATCAAGCAGTTTGTGGCTGATGTCCAGTGGGGTGACTTAGATTGTTTGGTTGTAGATTTGCCACCGGGAACTGGTGACGAACCCTTGAGCGCCGCTCAGGTGCTTAAGGCGGTTGATGGCAGTGTTATTGTTACTACCCCTCAGGAGGTGGCCCTGCTTGATTCGCGTAAATCGGTGGTCTTCAGCCAACAGCTTAAGATTCCGGTGATTGGCATTGTGGAAAATATGAGTGGCCTTGTTTGTCCCCACTGTGGGAAAGAAATTGATTTATTTAAAAAGGGTGGTGGTGAAATCGCTGCCAGGGAATTGAATGTCCCATTTTTGGGCCGCGTCCCCATTGATCCCCAGATTGTGGTGAAAGGCGATGCCGGGGAGCCGTATGTGATAGCCTTTCCGGAATCACAGGCTGCGGAGAATTTAAAGCAGATTGCTGATAAATGCCTTTCATTCATAGAAAAAAAGGATACGAAGTAATCTATTTCTAATCAATGTGCAGAGGGAAGGGGGGAATGATGGATTCTTTAGAATGTTTGCTGACCAGACGAAGCATCCGGAAATTTGCTGACCAGGAAGTTGATAACGAAACATTGCAGGAAGTTATTGAAGCAGCCAGACATGCTCCTTCGTGGGCTAATACCCAATGCTGGGAATTTATTGTGGTGCGGAATTCGGGGGTTAAAGAACAGTTGGCCCAGACACTTCCGGAAGGAAATCCCGCCCGCAAATCCGTGATCCAGGCCCCGGTGGTTATGGCAATGCTGGGGAAACACGAACTTTCAGGTTATTATAAAGGTGACGCTGCAACCAATAAAGGTGACAACTGGTATATGTATGATCTTGGTCTAGCAAGTCAGAACCTTGCCCTGGCTGCCCATTCTTTGGGGTTGGGTTCGGTAATTCTGGGACTTTTCGATGCAACGGTGGCAGAAAAAGTTCTTTCTGTCCCTGAAGGAGTTTCATTAGTGACTTTGATTCCTTTAGGTTATCCGGAGAAGACCCCTTCCAGTGCGCCTTCCCGTAAGCCTATCTGTGAATTTGTTTTTTTGAATAAATATGAAAGTCCCTGGGCTTCTGGGGGTGAAAACTTGTGTTTTATTGAAGAATAATGGATGTTCCGAGTATAAAAGTAAAAATCAATGAATGTTGGAGGAAAACAGTGAAAAAGATAGCGTTATCAGCCAATGATAAAAATGGTCTGGATGGTGAAATGAGCATGCACTTCGGGCGTTGCCCGGCATATGTGGTTGCCTATATTACAGACGATAACCAGATTGAAAAAACTGAAGTGGTTGATAATCCTTACTTTGGCCAGCATGTTCCCGGCCAGGTGCCGGTTTTTATCAAGTCTTTGGGTGCTGATGTTATGATCGCCGGGGGCATGGGGCCGAAAGCCATAGAGATGTTCCAGGGATTCGGTCTCGACGTTGCAACCGGTGTCGGGGGAAATGTGGGCAATGTTTTGCAGGCCTATCTGGATGGAAAAATTTCCGGGGCTGCCGGCTGTGGTCATGAGCATTGATTGTTGATGAGGATTAACGTATGTTGATTGCTTTCAGTATTGACAGCGATAAAGAAAAAGCGATGATGGATTCGCGGTTCGGTCGTTGTCCTTTCTTTGCACTGCTTGATGATCAGAGTGGTGATATTGAATATGTGGCCAATCCGGCTGCCAGTGTTGCGGTTGGCGCCGGTACTGGTGCGGCTCAGATGCTTATAAATCGGGATGTGGCAGTGGTGGTAAGCGGGCAGGTGGGGCCGAAGGCCCTGGAGATTCTTTGGGCGGCTGAGGTTCCCATCTATCTGGCTCCGGCCGAACTGCCTTTTTCCACTGCCAGGCAAAGGTATCAAGATGGGCAGTTGCAGCAATACCGGTTGCAACGATTTTAAAATTTTTTTACATATCTAGTTAGACAGGCCTAATTTGGCATAAATAATAGTCGACGTGTGATGGGAAAACGCGGTTGACAATCACAGGAGGTGAGACAAATGCCAGGATTTGATGGAACAGGACCCCAGGGTATGGGGTCAATGACCGGCGGTCGACGCGGTTACTGCGCTACCGGTGTTTCCGGTCCTTATAGCTACGGCCCTCGCTTTGGAGGATGGAACCGTGGTGCTCCGGGGGTGCCCTATGGCAGCCCACAGGCTTACGCTTATGATCCCCAGGTTGAATTGCAGTTTCTGCAGCAGCAGGCTGCCGGATGGCGGCAGAACTTGGAGCAGTTGGAAATGAGAATCAAACAATTGGAAGATCAGCTACAGCAAAAACAACAGGCTGATTAAATCAGTCGGGTTTAAAGGTAACTGAATTAGGTTTGTCTATCTAATAACT
Source organism: uncultured Thermodesulfobacteriota bacterium (assembly GCA_964478545.1). GTDB lineage: Bacteria > Desulfobacterota > Anaeroferrophillalia > Anaeroferrophillales > Anaeroferrophillaceae > DQWO01. Next base: position 105,666 of record CAYZIS010000001.1, on the reverse strand, counting down.
AGGCAGATGGAAGGAGAAGAAGAGCATGAAAATAGCAGTGAGTTCCAGCGGATCAAGCATGGATGCCCAAGTTGATCCTCGTTTTGGTCGTTGTCAGTTTTTTATTATTTATGATACGGATTCCGGTAGCTCGGAAGCCTTGGCGAATGAGTTCCAAGGTGCTTCCGGTGGTGCCGGAACCCAGGCAGCCCAGATGGTGGTTGGTAAAGGCGTTAATTCCCTGTTGACAGGGAATTGCGGGCCTAACGCCTTTGCGGTTCTTCAGGATGCTGGAGTCCAGGTGGTGACAGGAGCTGTAGGAACGGTTGGAGAAGCGGTTAAAAATTTTGAACAGGGAAGCCTGCAATCATCAGCTGGCCCAAACGTTGCGGATCATGCGGGGATGAATACTCAGGGTCAGGGTGCCGCTCCATTTGTTCCTGGAATGGGCGGCGGCGGCGGCGGAATGGGCGGCGGCGGCGGCGGTGGCGGTCGAGGCGGCGGTGGTGGCGGTCGAGGCGGCGGCGGTGGCGGTCGAGGCGGTGGTGGTGGCGGTCGAGGCGGTGGCGGTGGCGGTCGAGGCAATTTTTGATTGGAAATTTCTAGAGAAGGAGGTGATAGCTATGCCAGGATTTGATGGAACAGGACCTCAGGGTCAAGGGTCGATGACCGGTCGGGCAATGGGTTATTGTGCCCGTCCAGCAGTTGGTCAAGTATCTCCCAGTCCTATGGTTGGGCAGCCGGTTGGCGGCCAGCCAGTATATTATGGGGTTGGTCGCGGTGGTTTGCCAAGAGGTGGCGGTCGTGGTCGTGCCTTTGGTGGCGGTCGTGGTCGTGCCGGCGGTGGACGTCGCTGGTAGAAGATCGTTATTTCAATCTCTGATATGTCCCTGACATCATTCAATAATCAGGGATAGGTGCCCTGGCTCTCTTGTTCAGGAGTGCCAGGGTTTCATCCGCTTTACGCAGCCCGCAAAAAAACTGTCGGTTAGTGGGGTAGCGGAATCGGACACTGTGCTTGGAAGATAGAGCATGGTATTTATAGCCTGTGTTCATCCGGAAATGTTTATTTTCTGATGAACGCTTTCAGCGATCAGCTTTCAGTAAAATATTGAAAAAATAACTGGTTAAGCTGATAGCTAACAGCCCATCCGGAAACATCAGTTTCCGGATGGAAACTAGCTTAGAAACAGGAGAAAAATATTTATGATTATCGCGATTGCCAGTGGTAAAGGAGGAACGGGCAAGACAACAATTGCCACTAATCTTGCCCTTTCCATTCCCCATGCCCAGTATATTGATTGTGATGTGGAAGAACCCAATGGAAATCTTTTTCTCAAGGCTGACATCCAGGAAAAACAGGATGTTGGTGTGCCTCTTCCGCTGATCGATAATTCCCTTTGTACCTATTGCGGTATTTGTGCGAGAGACTGTGAGTTTAATGCCTTGGCGGTATTGAAAGACCGGGTGATGGTTTTCCCCGAGCTCTGCCATGGCTGTGGAGTTTGCAGTTATGTTTGTCCGGAAAAGGCCATTAGTGAGGGAGAAAAAATTATTGGGGTGGTGGAAAGAGGTATTGTACCCCAGGAAGGTGATGATCTGGCTTTTTGTCAGGGTGTGCTTAATGTTGGGGAACCCATGTCTCCGCCCCTGATCAAAAAAGCTAAAACCTATGCTGAGCCGTCCAGGACGGTGATTATGGATGCTCCTCCGGGAACTTCCTGCCCGGTGATTCAGACCTTGAATGGGGCTGACTTTTGTCTGCTGGTAACGGAACCAACTCCATTCGGGCTTAACGACCTGGAACTGGCTGTCGGTGTTGTCCGGCAGATGAAGATCCCTTTCGGGGTGATTATTAATCGATCGGACAGTGGTGATCAGTCAGTGGTTGAATATTGCCAACGGGAAAATATCCCCCTGCTGATGGAAATTCCCTATAATCCGGATCTGGCTTTTGCCTATTCCAAGGGCATCTCTTATGTGACTGAGAATCCTGAAGCCAAAGACCAGTTCAGGCAGCTGCTGGTTGCCATTCACAAGGAGTTACAATCATGATAAAAGAATTGACTATTGTCAGCGGTAAAGGTGGTACCGGGAAAACAACAATTACTGCTGCTTTTGCTTCCCTCTGCAAGAATAAAATCATGACGGATTGTGATGTTGATGCCGCTGATCTGCACCTGATTCTGCAGCCGGAAGTTTTGCACCAGGAATCTTTTATTGGTGGTCGTGCGCCGGTGATGGACAAATCAATTTGCACTGAATGTGGTACCTGTCAGGAGGTTTGCCGTTTTAATGCTGTTGACCTGGATTCGGATCAGAGCTATATTATCAATTCTTTTGCCTGTGATAATTGTGCCCTCTGTGTCTTTGCCTGCCCGGAAAAGGCCATTTCCATGGTTGACTCGGTGAATGGCAACTGGTTTATTTCTAAAACACCATATGGCAAGATGGTACATGCCAAACTGGGTATTGCCGAGGATAATTCCGGGAAGCTGGTAACTTTAGTGCGTCAGCAGGCCAAGAAACTGGCAGAAGAAGAAGGATTGTCTTTAATTGTGAATGACGGTCCTCCAGGGATTGGCTGTCCGGTAACGGCGGCCATTACCGGTACGTCCCTGGTCCTGGTGGTTACCGAGCCAACCCTTTCAGGAATCCATGATATGGAAAGGGTGGTAGATTTATGCCGCTATTTTCAGGTCCCGGTGCAGGTCTGTATTAATAAATATTCCATCAATCTGGTAAATACCCAGAAAATCCGGGAATATTGTGCCAATCTTGGAATTGCGATAGTTGGGGAACTCCCTTTTGAGCCGTTGGTAAACAAAGCTTTGGTGGCCCGGCAGAATGTTATTGATTTTGAATGTGGGGCAGTTACCAAGGTGGTGAGACGAATGTGGCAGGAAGTGGAAAAACAACTGACGGCGTGATGAAATAGGATGCCGTTAATTTTGATGGAGTTTTTACGAAGCGCCATCAGTCCGCTCTGTGTGGCCACACATTTATAAATCATAAATTGATGTCCCGGCATGGCTCACGCTCATTCTCGCCGGCCGTCCATGGCCTGTCGGTGCGTGCCGCACGCAGACAGGCCGGCTTCCGAGGCGTCCGCCGTGAATCACCGGCCGGGTGATTCGTTCGGCGGCCAAAACCGCTTGGAGCCAAGCCCTGGATATCTCTTAATTGTTCCATAAACGCGAAATATAGATAACAATAAAGTGAATAATATCAGTGGCTTACGATTAGCTATTCAGAAGCCATCAATTTGAGGATTATAGTGTTGGAATTTTCCCTGAAAGAAAAAATTAATCAGGCCATCGCCGTTGTTCGAGATCCTTCCACCGGAATGCCGGTTAGCGACCTTCCCTTACTGCGCCAATTGACGGTAAATGATGATGGGGATGTCACCATTACCCTTGAACCTTCATCACCGGTCTGCCCATTGATTTTCAAATTGGGTGATGATATAAAACAGGCGGTGAAGAGAGTCGAGGGAATCCGCAAGTTGAAATTTATCATTAAGGGACATAAACAGCAGGCTATGGTGGAATCTTACCTGTCAGAAAACTGATTTTTCCTCCTGTTGTTCATTATGTTTTCCGCGGTTAAATTAATCTTTGTTATAAAATACGGTCTGGTATATGAAATATCTTTTTGGTCCTGTACCTTCGCGCCGACTGGGACTGTCTCTGGGTGTGGATCTGGTTCCTTACAAGGTTTGTTCATTTGATTGTCTCTACTGCGAACTGGGACGTACAACCTCCCATACCAGCGAACGGCGGGAATATGTTCCCACCATGGCCGTGTTGGATGAGTTGCGGTCCCATTTCCAGGAAGCTGGAGAATCTTCCTGTGATTATGTGACCTTGTCAGGTTCAGGTGAACCGACCTTGCATACTAATCTGGCTGATATTGTCTTGGGGATAAAGGATATTACCAGCAAGCCATTGGCTCTGTTGACCAACAGCTCGCTTATGGATGATCCTGCAGTTCGCCGAGCTGTTCAGCCGGTGGATGTGATACTTCCGTCTCTTGACGCGGTAACCCCTGAAGTTTTTAAGCATTTGAACCGTCCCGTTGACCAGGTGCATATTGATTCAATACTTTCCGGTTTATCAGCTCTTAGACAGGAATTTAAGGGTGAAATCTGGCTTGAAATCCTCTTTTGCCGGGGTATTAATGATTCTGAATCTGAGGTGGAGGCGTTGACAAAAGCCTTTCAGGATCTACAACCCGATAAAATCCAGCTCAATACGGTTGCCCGACCTGGTGCCTACCAGGAGGCGCAATCGGTATCCCTGGAATTTTTGCAGCAGGTGCAGAAACGTTGGGGGGAGCGGGCGGAGATCATCGCTTCATTCAGAAGCACTCAACTGAATCAAAGTCAACAGGATAGCCGGCAACAGATTGTTAATACACTTAAACGACGACCCTGCACGGTTCAGGATCTGGCAGCTTCCTGTGCGATGGTCCCGGCGGAAGTTGTCAAGTTTCTCGATTTGTTAAAAAATGAGGGTACAGTCAGGGCATCTGTGCATGAGGGAATAACTTTTTATGTGGCATGATGATGTCTAGATAGTGTTCATCTGGAAACGTCTATTTCCTGATGAACGCTTTCAGCGATCAGCAGTCAGCTTTCAGTAAAATATCGAAAAAATAACTGGTTAAGTTGAGGGCTAAATGCTAACAGCCCATCCAGGAACATTAGTTTCTGGATGGACACTGGATGGCTCTGAGGTGAAAAATGGCAATCATAAATCCTAAAATTCGGGATCATTTTACCAACCCCAGGAACATGGGAGAGATTGACAATCCTACGGTGGTTGGTCGGGGTGGTGACCCTGATAGTTGTGGTGATTATATTGAGCTGCAATTATTGCTGGAAGAAGAACGTATAGTTGACATTGCTGCCCGGGTTTTTGGCTGCCCTTATGCTATTGCCACTACCAGCGTATTTACCGAACTGGTCAAAGGAAAGTTCTTAAGTGATGCTCTGGAGGTTGATGATCAGGATGTGGTGGAAGCTTTGGGGGGATTGCCGGAGGTGAAGAAACATTGTTCACTCATGGGGCCTGAAGCCATGAAACGGGCAGTTTCCGAATATATTTTCCGGCGGATTACTACCCCCTGCGAGGTGGAAAATGCTAAAGCTTGAAATTCCCGGTCGCAGTGATATTCTCCTGGAGGGGATTGTTTTTGATATGAATGGTACTCTGACGGTGGACGGCGAGCTGGCTGCAAAGGATCGTGAGCTTCTTATGCTCTTGGCCGGGAAGTTGCAGGTTTATGTCCTGACTGCCGACACCTTTGGAACGGCTGCGACAATGTTTGCCGGATTGCCGCTGGAGATCTGCCGGCTCAAAGGGCAGACGGGTTTTCTGGAGAAAAAAAATTTTATCGATTCCCGGGATAGTTCTTCTCTTGCAGCGGTGGGAAACGGCTACAATGACCATTTGATGCTGCGAAGTGCAGCCCTGGGCATCTGTGTTCTTGGTGAGGAAGGTGCTCATCCCCTGACCATTACCCATGCCGATCTTATTGTTCCGTCAACCGGAGCAGCGTTAGAATTATTTCTCCATCCTCTTCGTCTTGTCGCTGGTCTTCGACGTTGAATTCAGATTATGTCAAATTTAGCTGAAATCCTCCGAGCCAGGAAAACTCTTGGTCTTGGAGATAGCATTTCATTAAAAACTCTGCGTGAGCGATATATCCTTCTGGCCAAACGTCTCCATCCTGATGCCACCAGCTCTGTCGTTGACGGAGATGAAGCTTCAGCTCTGGCAGAAATTACCCATGCCTACCAACTGATGGTTTTTTATCTGGAAAACATCAACATCTCTTTAGCTGATGATGACGTTCGTAAGCAGGACCCCCAAGCCTTTCATGCTTACCGTTTTAACGACTGGATGGGAGGTAAATCATAAGATTTTACCCTTTGCAGTTAATTTTGTGCAGGATTGGTTTGCTATTTGCTGAAAAATTTGCTTTATAACAACTACAGATATTTGAATTTAGGTCAATCTGATGATTCCTGGTTGATGCCAGGCGGGAAGGAGTCGTGCTATGCCGTTTATTGTAGATGTTGCAGCCATGGAAATATTGGATTCACGGGGGAACCCCACCATTGAGGTAGAGGTATTGCTGGAAAGTGGGGCTGTAGGACGGGCGGCGGTGCCTTCCGGAGCTTCTACCGGGATTCATGAAGCGGTTGAACTGCGGGATGGCGACCAGGACCGTTATCTAGGCAAGGGGGTTTTACAGGCGGTTGATAATGTCAATGATATCATTGCCGAGGAAGTTATCGGTTTTGATGCCACCCGGCAGCGTGAACTGGACCAGGCAATGATTGAATTGGACGGGACTCCCAATAAAGGAAAACTCGGAGCTAATGCTATCCTGGGTGTTTCCCTGGCAGCGGCCAGGGCCGCAGCTGGTTTTCTCAGCTTGCCACTCTATCAGTATCTCGGCGGGGTCAATGCCCATCTGTTGCCGGTACCGCAGATGAATATTCTTAATGGCGGTCAGCATGCTGATAATAATGTTGATATTCAGGAATTCATGATTATGCCTGTTGGTGCCGGATGTTTTGCCGAGGCCCTGCAGATGGGGGCGGAAACCTTTCATAATTTGAAGAAGGTTCTCAAAGCAAAGGGATATAATACTGCGGTTGGTGACGAGGGTGGTTTTGCTCCTAACCTGACCTCCAATGAAGAAGCATTCCAGCTGATAGTTGAAGCTATCAGTCAGGCAGGCTACGAACCAGGGAAGGAGATCATGATTGCCATTGATTCGGCTGCCAGTTCCTTTTACCGTGATGGCAAGTATCATCTGGATGCTGAAGGCAAAGTGCTGGATGCCGCCGGGCTGGTGGATTTTTATGCCGATCTGGTGGAGAAATATCCGATTATTTCCATAGAAGATGGTTTGGATGAAGATGATTGGGATGGGTGGAAACTGATGATGGATCGCCTTGGTAAACAGATCCAGATTGTTGGTGATGATATTTTTGTCACTAATCCTGAACGGTTGGCTCGGGGGATTGCGGAAGGATCAGCGAATTCCATTCTTATCAAACTGAATCAGATCGGGACGTTGACTGAAACCATGGAAACGGTGGAGATGGCTAAAAAAGCCGGTTATACCGCCGTAGTATCACATCGTTCCGGTGAAACCGAGGATACTACCATTGCTGATTTTGTCGTGGCGCTCAATACCGGCCAGATTAAAACTGGTTCAGCTTCCCGTACCGATAGAATCTGTAAATATAATCAACTTATGCGCATTGAAGATGAGCTGGGAGAGCAGGCTCGCTTTCCTGGTCGGGAGTTGTTCTACAACCTGAGATAGACAATCCTGAATTGAGCAGTTAGCTATTGGTTTAATGATTACAGGATGTTCGGGCTTGGCTTGCAGCGGGATTGGCCGCCGAACGAATCACCAGGGCGGTGATTCGCGGCGGACGCCTCGGAGCCGGCCATGGACGGCCGGCGAGAATGAACGAGAGCCATGCCGGAACATCCCGGTAATTTTGTTTTGGGTTGAGGGTGTTAGCTTGCGTTAGTATAATTCTTAATGGAACTTTTTAATGATCTTGTATAAAGTGGTTCTTTGGGCCGGCGTAAAGCCGGCCTCTTTTATGGTATAGACCATCTCTTCAAGGGACATGCGGAAATGGATTCCGGCAGCGGCGACTACATTTTCTTCGATCATGGTACTGCCGAAATCATTGGCCCCGAAATATAGGGCTACCTGGGCCATCTTGGCTCCCTGGGTTACCCATGAAGCCTGGATATTATCAATATTATCCAGGACAATGCGTGATAGGGCCAGGACCCGCAGATAATCGACCCCCGTTGCGGCGATGGGAACTTCATTATGCAGATCGGTATTATCCGGCTGAAAACTCCAGGGAATAAAGGCGGTGAAGCCACCGGTTTTGTCCTGAAGTTCACGGACCCGCAGTAGGTGATCAACCAATTCCCCCGGGGTTTCAACCGTGCCGAACATCATGGTGGCGGTGGAACGAAGTTCTTGCCGGTGAGCGTACTCCATGACCTGCATCCATTGTTCCCAGCCGATTTTATTGGGGCTGATGTGACTGCGTACCCGGTTATCCAGGATCTCCGCTCCACCTCCGGGAATGGAGCCAAGGCCAGCCGCTTTCAGCCGGGAAATGGTTTCTTCCAGGCTCAGGTCGGATTGCTGGCTGAAGTGCCAGATTTCCGGGGCGGAAAAGCCATGGATATGGATGCTGGGAAAGTTCTTTTTTATATCTGTCAGCAGGTCCTCATAATAATCAATAGTCAGATGAGGATGCAGGCCGCCCTGGAGCAGGATTTGAGTACCTCCCAAGTCAACGGTTTCAGCGATTTTTTGGTGTAACGTTTCCCGGTCCAGGACGTAGCCCTCAGGGTCAGACTCTTTCCGGTAATAGGCACAGAATCGACACTGACAGATGCAGATGTTGCTGTAATTTATATTGCGATCAATGACGAAGGTGACCTGGCTCTCAGGGCTCTTGGCCAGGCGGATGTGATGTGCCCGCCGGCCTAGAGAAAGAAGTTCCTCTTCCTTAAAAAGTTGCAGGGCTTCCGATCGGGAAATGCGCTCATTCATGATGTACCTGTTGTCTGTCGATTGAAATTCAATGAATAACGTCTTGATAGAAAGTGTCTCGTTCCTGCGGTTGACGGTTGGCGCGAGTGATCAGATTACGAATATATGATTCACTATGACCCTTAGCGCTTTTAGCCCCGGCAGCGTGGGTGATTCTCTCCTTGATCACCGTTCCATCCAGGTCATTGACCCCGAAATGAAGTCCGACCTGGGCGATCTTTTCTCCCAGCATGACCCAGTAGGCTTTCAGGTGCTGGAAATTGTCGAGAAAAAGACGGGCCAGCGCCAGGGTCTTCAGGTCGTCAACGCCGCTGGTTTCCCCCATTTTCCTGATATCGGTATTGGTGGCATGGAAGGCCAGGGGAATAAAGACCTGAAAGCCGCCGGTGCGGTCCTGCAGTTGGCGGAGCTGTTCCATATGGTCAAGACGGTCGGCGATGGACTCAATATGTCCATAGAGCATGGTGGCATTGGTGGGGATATCAAGCTCATGGGCAATGGAGATGATTTCCAGCCATTTGTCACCACTGATTTTTTCCGGACAGATCTGATTCCTGATTCCCGGAGCAAAAATTTCCGCTCCACCACCGGGCATGGCCTGCAGCCCGGCATTTTTGAGCTGGCTCAAGACTTTCCTCACCGGTAGGCAGCCGATGCGGCTGAAATATTCAATCTCGACCGCGGTAAAGGCCTTCAGGATGATTTGTGGATGAGCTTCCCTAAGTGATTGCAGCAACTCAAGATAAAAGCTGAACGGACGATGGGGATGCAGGCCACCAACGATATGAAATTCGGTAACGCCTTTTTCTTCAACATCTTTTACTTCTATCAGGATGTCAGTAATACTTTGTTCGTATGCTCCTTCTTCCCCTTCCAGCTTGCTGTAGGCACAGAACCGGCACTGGTTGACGCAGATGTTGGTGGGATTGATGTGGTGATTTATATTGTAATAGACGGTTGTACCATTGATTGTCCGGTTTACTTTATCAGCAAGATCTCCCAGGGTAAAAAGGTCTGCTTCCTGGTAAAGAAAGAGGGCTTCAGCCAGGCTGATGCGGCCGCCATGGAGCCGCCGATTGGCAATTTGATTGATTTCTGTAGTTATAGTGCTCACATTTATCCTTCCAGGATGGCACCGACACAGCCAAAGAAAAATCGTTCGGGCATGCGGGCATAAATCTGGGCCGATTTTTCCAAGCCAGTACAGTGGGAAACGCCTAGTAATTCTATTTGGTATTGGTCAAGAGCCTTCATGGTTTCGCTAAATTGTTCGTCACTGGAAAAACCCAAATGGGTGCCTCCAAGGATGGCGTAAATACGGTTCCGGTTCAGCTCTTTCAGCACATAACGGATGATGTTAACCATGCCGGCGTGGGCGCAGCCCAGAACGATGATCAAGCCTTTATCTGAGTCAATGACCAGGGAAAGATCGTCCAGCAGGGGATCCGGCTGCTGCTTTTCTCCCGCAGCCGTATAGGCGGTCATCTGGGGATCACCGGTTTCAAAACTGGTTTGGCGCGGGATTTCTCCGGTCAGGTAAACGGATGGGCCGACTTCAATCATCTCCCGTCCCAGTTTAAAGTGGGCCCCCAATGATTCGAGGTATGTACGCCGATAAGGAATGCCGATAAACCGTTGGGCTTTGCCCCAGAAGCGATCCACAAACATATCCGGGTGACCGAAAACATTCACCGGACCGCGACGTTGCAATACTGCCGGCAGGCCACCGGTATGGTCATAATGTCCATGACTGATCATGATGTTGTCGATTTTGCTCAGGTCTTTCTGTAGCACGGAGGCGTTTTGGGTTATCCCCAGGCCTTGACCGGTATCAAAAAGATAAGTACCTTTTTCTGTTTCGATATAACAGGCAAAGCCATGTTCACCGATGCCCCCGAAGGGAATGCCAACGGAATTTTCGCAGAGAATGGTTAGTTTTGTTTTCATGGGCAGGCTCCTTTCTTATGGGTTGATGGTCATGATAATGAAGCAAATCTTCCATGTTGTCAATATGAACTCCTCTTGGAGGCTGTCCTAAAATGTCCTTTTCCCCCATGTTTATAGCTTTTTATTTCTAGGTGATTTATCCGGGAATGTCAAGAGAGGTGAAAAACCGGCCTGGAATTCCGATATAAGGACTTATATATTGTCAACCGAAGTTACTTCAGGCGCTTTTTCGCGCTCGATTGCCTGTTTTTTCAACGGTTACGATGAAATTGCCAAACTCGCCTTTTCGGCTCAGACAGGTCAATTTCCGCGCTCCATTCGCCGGAAAAAACAACGGGCTACCCTCACGATGTCGTGCCGGAAGTAACTTCAATTGAACATTCTGCAAAAGTTTCTTTATATCGGAATTCCAGAAAAACCGGCTTTTCATCTTGACAGGCAGATGTTTTATTGATAAGCAATTTAGTCCATTTTATGGAGTTTTTTAGGCTTTTTCAGGAGAGGTGCCCGAGAGGCCGAAGGGGCACGATTGGAAATCGTGTGTACTTAACGGTACCGTGGGTTCGAATCCCACCCTCTCCGCCAGTTGTTTTATCCCCATGGATGATAGCCAGGTCCTGTGCAACAGGGACAGTGTGAACTCCGTCAGATCCGGAAGGAAGCAGCGGTAGCATTGCTCGCTGTGTGCCGCAGGGTTGCCTGGCTATCATCCATGGGGATAAGGTTTTTTGGAGAAAGAAATCCGTTATGTCTTCTGATTCCCTGTCCTACCAGGTTTTGGCCCGTAAATGGCGACCCCAGCTATTTGCCGACCTTGCTGGTTTGCAACATATTGCCAAGACGCTGCAAAATGCTATCAGGACGGGAAGGGTTTCCCATGCTTTTTTGTTTACCGGTTCCCGGGGAGTGGGGAAGACTTCGGCCGCCAGGATTATGGCCAAATGTCTGAATTGTCTTCAAGGCCCAACTCCCGATCCCTGTGGTATTTGTGAAAGTTGTATTTCTATTGCTGCCGGCAGCCATCCTGATGTTATTGAAATTGATGCCGCATCCAATCGGGGTATTAATGAGATTCGTCAGTTGAGGGAAAATATTGGTTATTTGCCGCAAGTATCAGCGTATAAAATTTATATCATTGATGAAGTGCATATGCTGACAACCGAGGCCTTTAATGCCTTGTTGAAAACCCTCGAAGAGCCTCCTGACCATGTAAAGTTTATTCTGGCAACGACAGAGCCACATAAAATACCAATTACCATCCTTTCTCGCTGTCATTGTTATGATTTTGGTCGTTTATCAGCAGCTGTTATTGAGACTGCTATTCAGGATATAGCCGAAAAAGAAGGCTTAAAGATTGAAACGGCGGCCTTGCAGTTGTTGGCCCGGGAGGCTGACGGTAGTATGAGGGATGCCCTCAGCGTTTTGGATCAGGTAATGGCTTTCTCCGGGGATCAGATTACTATCGAAAATCTGCGGGTGATTTTGGGAATTGTTGAAGCTCGTTATTGCTCAGCGCTGGTGGAGTCATTACTTGAGCATAAGATGTCGGCAGCTTTGCAGCAGATTACGGAGTTGGAAAAAGCCGGGATTGATATTAAGCGATTTGCCAAAGATTTTTTGTTTTATCTGCGGAATCTTGTGTTGTTGAAATTGTCTCCGGACCTGCAAGGTCTGATTGAGGCAGCGGAAGAAGAGCTGCAGCAGATGATGGCTCTGGTCCAGCGGGCGAAACTGCCGTATTGGCAGCAGCTGTTTGATTTATTTCAGGAGCAATATGCAGAGTTGATGGTTGCTAATCTGCCCCGGCTTCATTTTGAAATGAGTGTGGTGCGTTTGGGGATGGCTCGGGACCTCGAACCGGTAGAAGAGCTTATCAGCCGTTTGCAGGGGGTTGCACTCCCTGACTTGGTTCAACCGTGCGATACTTTGTTGCCGGAGGTCTCTCCTATGGTTGCTGAGGAGATGCCAGTTGAACCAGTTGAAACAGAAAGAGAAATGGTGGAAGAGCCTTCTTTGCTCCAGCCGAAAACGGCAATCCCCCAGGATTGGCCCTCGTTGTTAGAAGCCTTGCGTCCTCATCTCCCTTCCATTACTGCCGTTTTGGATAATGCCCGTCTGTTAAGCTGGGAGAAAGGACGACTTACACTTGGGTTACCAAATTATGCCTATGGTCTTCTGCGGGATGATGAAAAAGAGCAGCGGCTTCAACAACAGCTGGATCACATCCTTGGAGAGAAAACAACGGTAGTCTTATCCCAGTTGTCGGAGAATGGAAATGAAAATGGTGGTTCTCAAAGGGCTGGTGAAAAATCCAAACAGAATAATTTCAATAAGCAGGATATTATTAATGATGAAACGGTTCGCTTGCTGGTCGAAACTTTCGATGCTCAAATTGAAGAAATAAGGCCCAGTTCCTAAGCTGTGAAGTGAAGTGATAGAGGCTGCCGGTTAGCGACGTTACACACTACGCAAAAAGCATACCGGACAACGCTGACATTAATATAGAAAAATATATTTGATTTAGGGAGGAGTGACAGATGGCTAAAGGAATGGGAAACCTATTGAAACAAGCCCAGCAGATGCAGGCTAAAATGGCAAAAATACAGGAAGAAGTTGGTGCCCGGACAGTTGAAGCGGCGGCTGGTGGAGGTATGGTGACTGTAGTTGCCAGTGGGAAGCAGGAAATTCTTTCCATTTCTATTGAGCCCCAGGTAGTTGATCCTGATGATATTGATATGTTGCAGGATTTGGTAGTTGCGGCTGTTAATCAGGCACTGAAAGAAGCCGGAGAAATGATGGCGGCTGAAATGGGTAAGGTAACCGGCGGCATAAAAGTTCCCGGTTTGACCTTGTGATGCGGAATAGATTTTATTGAGCAGTTAGTTTTTAGCAATTGGCTATTAGTTCAATGATTATAGGATGTTTACCATTGCAAGCTGTCATTTGTCAGGTCATTATTACTCATGAACGTATGCTTTGATTTTTTAATGCTAAACGCTGAGGGCTAACAGTTAATCGCTTAATTTAGGTAGGAGAAAGCTACAGTTATGAATTCTGAAGAAATATATAACCTTAGTGACAGTCATGTGATGCAGACCTATCGACGTTATCCTTTAGCCCTGGTCCGTGGCCGGGGGATGAAGGTTTGGGATGCGGACGGTCGGGAATATCTTGATTTCCTGGCTGGTATCGCGGTTTGTAATCTCGGGCATTGTCACCCTCTGGTAACTCATGCGATTGCCGAGCAGGCTAAAACCTTGATGCATGTGTCAAACCTGTATTATATTGAACCGCAGGCTCAACTGGCAGCCATGCTGACGGAAAAATCTTTTGCTGAACGGGTTTTTTTCTGTAATTCCGGAGCTGAGGCCAATGAAGCGGCAATCAAGCTGGCCAAGCGGTATGCTCGTGAGATCAAAGGAATTGAAGCGGCTGAAATTATTACCATGCATCAGTCTTTTCATGGCCGAACCATGGCGACGCTTTCGGCTACCTGTCAGGAGAAAATACAGACGGGATATCAGCCTTTGCTTGCCGGGTTTCGCTATGTCCCCTTTGGCGATCCAGGGGAAGTTGCCAAGGCAGTAAACGAAAAAACCTGTGCGGTCATGGTCGAACCAATTCAGGGCGAGGGAGGGGTGAATGTTCCCGCGCCTGATTATTTGCGGGATCTGCGTCGTATTTGTGATGACCATAATTTGCTCCTGATACTGGATGAAGTCCAATGTGGTATGGGACGAACTGGTCGTTTATTTGCCTACCAGCATGCCGGGATTGTACCGGATGTGATGACCTTGGCCAAGGCGTTGGGGGCTGGTTTTCCCATTGGGGCCATGTTGGCTTCCAACGATGTGGCCAAAGTCTTCGGTCCGGGCAGTCATGCCACGACTTTTGGCGGTAATCCTTTGGCCTGCAGTGCGGCGATTGCTGCTTTGAATACCATCGATACGGATGATGTCCTGAACAATTGTGTAACAATGGGGGCATACCTGCGGCAGCGTCTGGGGGCATTACAGGAAAACCACGCATGTATCAGCGAAATTCGTGGATTGGGGCTCATGATAGGGGTGGAATTGACTGCTCCGGTTTCCGAGGTCGTTCAAAGCTGCCAGGAAAAGGGTATACTGGTGGGTCCTGCCGGTGAAAAAACGCTGCGTTTAACCCCGCCGTTGATTGTTACTCAACCTGATATTGACCAGTTATTAGAGGTGCTTGATGAGGTGTTGCCGTGAAGGTAGATAAAAAAGATTTTCTGGATTTGGCCAGTTGGTCAGTCTCTGAGCTCCATCAAGTATTATCTCTGGCAATGGTTTTAAAAGCCGAGCAGAAACCTCGCCAACCAAGGCTCGCGGGAAAAAGTCTGGCGATGATTTTTGAGAAAGCCTCCACCAGGACCAGGGTTTCCTTTGAGGTTGGGATGTATCAGCTTGGTGGGCAGGCTGTTTTCCTCAGTCGTCATGATACCCAACTGGGGCGGGGTGAACCAATTGAGGATACGGCCAAGGTGCTTTCCCGCTATGTTGACGGCATCATGATCAGGACTTTTGCCCATGAGGATATCCTGGCTTTGGCTCGTTCTGCCACTGTCCCGGTTATCAACGGTCTTACGGACCTCCTTCATCCCAGCCAGGTGCTTTCAGATATTTTCACTCTCCAGGAAAGATTTGGTGATATTAGCAAACTGAAAGTGGCTTATGTTGGTGACGGCAATAATATGGCAAATTCCTGGATTAATGCCGCTATGCGGTTTGGCTTTGATCTGTGGCTGGCTTGTCCGGAAGGTTATAAGCCTGACACGGAAATCCTTGCCCGGGCCCGGAAAGAGGGTTCTAGTGATATTATGGTGGTTGATGATCCATTGCAGGCGGTTCACGGTGCTCAGGTGGTTAATACCGATGTATGGGCCAGTATGGGGCAGGAAGAAGAAGCCGCCTTACGGCGCCAGGTTTTCGCTCCATATCAGGTTAATGATAAGCTGTTGGCGGCGGGGGCGTCTGATGTGGTGGTTCTGCACTGTTTGCCGGCCCATCGGGGAGAAGAAATAGCTTCATCAGTATTTTCGCGTTTTCAGGAGTTTATTTTCAGCCAGGCAGAAAACCGTATGCATGTGCAGAAAGCCTTATTGGCTACACTTTTGGGAGGTGCAAAATGACGCAGTTTAAGAAAATAGTTCTGGCTTATTCCGGTGGTCTGGATACTTCAGTTATTCTCAAGTGGTTGAAAAATAAGTATCACTGTGAGGTTGTGGCTTATGCCGCTGAACTAGGCCAGGGAAAAGAGCTTGCCGGAATCGAAGAGAAAGCCATGGCTACCGGGGCCAGTCAGGTTTTTGTGGATGATCTGCGTGATGAGTTTGTCTCCGATTATGTTTTTCCCATGTTTCGTGGAAATGCCATTTATGAAGGTACCTATCTTTTGGGAACATCAATTGCCCGGCCCTTAATTGCCAAACGGCAGATTGAAATTGCCCGGCAGGTAGGGGCTGACGCGGTTGCCCATGGGGCAACCGGTAAAGGGAATGATCAGATTCGTTTCGAATTGACCTATCATGCCATGGAACCAGGCATTACGGTGATCGCCCCCTGGCGTACCTGGGATCTTAATTCACGGGAAAAGTTGATTAATTATGCCCGGGAAAATGATATCCCCATCCCGGTAACCAAAGAAAAGCCCTACAGTAGCGACCGGAACCTTCTGCATATAAGTTTTGAGGGCGGGGTTTTGGAAGATCCCTGGAATGAACCCCCGGAAGACATGTTTGTTCTCTCTGTTTCACCGGAGCAAGCTCCGGATAAAGTTTTATATGTGGAGATTGAATTTAAGGCTGGTGATCCGGTGGCCATCGATGGAGAATTCCTTGGAGCGGCAGCAATGTTGCAAAAATTAAACGATTTGGGTGGCAGTAACGGCATCGGCCGGGTTGACCTGGTGGAAAATCGTTTCGTGGGGATGAAATCACGTGGAGTTTATGAAACGCCCGGAGGGACTATTCTTTTTCATGCCCATCGGGCGCTGGAATCAATTACCATGGATCGGGAGGTCATGTTTTTGCGTGATTCCCTGGTGCCCGAATATGCCCGCATGATTTATAACGGTTTCTGGTTTGCTCCCGAGCGCCTGGCCATGCAGGCGTTTATTGATCATAGCCAGCAAAACGTTACCGGTACAGTACGGCTGAAGCTTTATAAAGGTAATTGCATCGTTGTTGGCAGGAAATCACCCCAGACTCTTTATTACCCTGAGCTGGCAACTTTTGAGGAAGATACGGTATATAACCAGCAGGATGCAGAAGGTTTTATCAGGCTTAATGCCTTACGGTTGAAAGCCCAGTCAATCCTGAACCGTAGCCATAAAGTAGATTAGTTTTGGTTGGATTATTGCGTAAGAACAGATTCCTGGAGCGTTTGCTTTGGTTGTTGATGGTGGCTGCTGGTGTTGTCGCTTTGGATCAGATCAGCAAATCCATAGTCCTTTCGCATTTATCCCGGGTCTATTCACTGAAGGTTATTGACGGGTTTTTTTCATTGACCCTGGTTTTGAATACCGGCGTGGCTTTCGGTCTTTTTTCCCAATCTCCGGCTTCCTGGAAAGTGATTGTTTTACTTCTTCTTTCAGGAATAACGGTCATTGCCCTTTTAGGGTATTATTTTTTTGGCAAAGAGCTGAGCCGGCCAATGAGTATTGCTTTTTGTATGATTATCGGTGGGGCACTCGGCAACATGATTGATCGTTTCCGCTTTTCCAAAGTCATTGATTTCCTCGATTTTTATTGGAAGACCTATCATTGGCCGGCCTTCAATCTGGCTGATGCGGCCATTACTATTGGGGTTTTATTATTATTGTTTGATGCTTTGTTGGAAAGTAGAAAAACTGAGCAGAGGAACTAAAGATCTAAGTAGTATTCATCCAGAAACATTCATTTCCTGATGAATACTTTCAGCGGCGATCAGCCGTCAGCTGCCAGTAAAACATTGGAAAAACAGATGGTTAAGCTGACTGTAGAAAGTTGAGTAAGTAACAAATAAATACTTTCTGAGTTTGGTAGACTGATGTCTGAAAAGGGAGGCAATGCATCCGATATTGCTGAAGTGGGGCATTCTGACCATCCATACCTACGGGGTTATGGTGGCTGCAGGTTTTTTACTGGCGATGATCTACGCGGTGAGGGCCGGGAAGGATGAGGGGCTGAGCGCGGAAATCATTTATGACCTTTTTTTCTATGCCCTGCTCTTTGCTATTCTTGGTGCCCGTCTGCTTTATGTGCTGATTAATCTTTCTTATTACCGTTTTCACCCGCTGGAAATTTTATATATCTGGCGTGGTGGCCTGGTATTTTATGGTGGATTTATAGCGGTGGTGTCAGCGGTTTATTTCCGTTTGCGTTTTTATCACCTTTCTATTTGGCTTATTGCAGATATTGCCGCACCGGCGCTGGTGCTGGCCCAGGCTGTCGGCCGTTTTGGTTGTTTGGCTGCTGGTTGTTGCTATGGCGCTGCATGTACTCTGCCTATTGCCATCCATTTCAGCGATCCTCAAAGCCTTGCGCCGTTGCATGTCCCCTTGCATCCAACGCAGATGTATCATGCTGCGGCCAACGGGATTATTTTTATGGTGCTGCTGCTGAAACGGCGTCGACAGTCTTTTGTTGGCCAACTGGCAGTTCTCTATCTCCTGCTTTACCCGACAGGACGTTTTATCATTGAGTTTTTTCGCGGAGACCCACGGGGCGGATTTTGGCTGTTATCCACTTCCCAGTGGATCAGTCTGGGGGTCTTTGCTCTGGGACTCGTTCTTTATTTCTATCTAAGTACAGGTATTAACAGGCATAAGCCAATTATTGGAAGCTGAAAAAATTTCACAACAGGATATTCCGGCATGGCTCTCGCTCATTCTCGCCGGCTATGAGCCAAGCCCGAACATCTTTTAATGTATTCCTGGCAATGCAAGTCAGAAAGTTGAGTTAATCTATGCAATCTGATTCCGGGTCTGAAAAATTATTGGTACAATATCAGCCTTTAATTCTGGCCTCTGCATCTCCACGACGGAGAGACTTACTACAAAATCTTGGTCTTGAGTTCCGTATTGTTCAGGCTGCAGTTCAAGAGGAAGCTGCGGCGAGAGAAACGCCGGCTGATTTTGTTTGTCGCTTGGCGGGAGACAAAGCCAAAGCCGTAGCTGACCAATATGCAGAAACCTGGGTGCTGGCAGCTGATACTATTGTGGTGTGGGAGGATGGTGCGGTTTTGGGGAAGCCGGGAAATACCCATGAGGCTTGTAGCATGCTTCGTTCCATCGCCGGCCGGCGGCATGTAGTTATGACTGCCTATGCTCTGGTTAATCGGCGGAAAGAAGTTTTTCTGACCCGGCTTGAACAGTCCGGCGTGTGGATGCTTCCTTTGACTATAGATATGATATCAGCTTATGTAGCGACCGGGGAACCGATGGATAAAGCCGGTTCCTATGCTTTGCAGGGGATCGGTGGTGCTTTTGTAACCGCAGTTGATGGTGCCCATTCTACCGTAATTGGGCTTCCTCTCCATCGCGTATTGACAGATATGCTTGATTTGGGGATTGTGGGGGTAAATACAAGTGGATGCTGAACAGGTAACAGGAAAAAGTATTGCTGAACGGATTAGGGCGGTTCAAAAGCAGATAGTTGCGGCTTGTCAGCGGGTCGGAAGAGATCCAGCTGGAGTGACCCTGATAGCGGTCTCAAAAACCTTTACCTGGGAGGAAAACCAGCCAGCCTATGAATTGGGTCTCCGTGATTTTGGTGAGAATTACATGCAGGATATGGTCCGTAAAATATCACAGACTTCCTCATATGAAGATATACGTTGGCATTTTATTGGTCATTTACAGCGGAATAAAGTTCGTTATTGGAATCCGGGATTCTATCTTTTCCATTGTCTGGATTCGTTACCACTGGCCAAGGAAATGGAGAAAAAGGCTGAGCGGGAGCAGAAGGTCATCCCGACATTGCTTCAGGTGAAATTGGGTGATGAAGCGACGAAATCAGGCATAGATCCAGCAGCTTTACCAGTCTTTTTGGAGAAGGTTGCCAGTTTCCAACGGCTAAAAATTGAAGGGTTAATGACAATTCCGCCCTATGTTGTTGACCCGGAACAAAGTCGCTGCTATTATAGGCAGTTACGTGTGCTGAGGGATGATAGTGTTGCCCGGGGCTTGGTTGATCCCGACATCTTTTGTCACTTGTCCATGGGAATGTCTCATGATTATCCGGTGGCAGTGGAAGAAGGGGCTACGTATGTTCGGGTGGGCACAGCTATTTTTGGCCCCCGGCAACCGAGAGCTTGATTCCTGGCAACGTTCAGCTTGTAATTGAATGCTAAAACATTTTTACGAGGTCGATTGTGAGTACTAAAAAACCATGGGGCGGACGATTTAGCGGACGAACGGACAAGCTGGTTGAAGAATTTACGGCATCGATTGGCTTTGATCAGCGGCTATATAAGGAAGATATTGTGGGAAGTATAGCTCATTGTCACATGTTGTCTTCCTGTGGGATTATAGATTCCGGAGAGGCTGACAAGATTATTTCCGGATTGCAGGTTATTCGTGAGGAGATTGAAAAAGGAGAATTTGTTTTTTCCGTCCCCCTGGAAGACATTCATATGAATATTGAATCCCGTCTTTCTGACCTTATCGGGCCAGGGCTGGCTGGCAAGCTTCACACCGCCCGCAGTCGAAATGACCAGGTAGCTCTGGATATTCGCCTGTATCTGAAAAAGGAAATATCTGGGATTAAAATTTTGCTCAGCGGGTTGATACATGCCTTGATTTCCCAGGCTGATGCCACAAAAAATGTGGTGATGCCTGGCTTTACCCATTTACAGCAAGCTCAGCCGGTCCTTTTTGCTCATCACCTGCTGGCATATGTGGAAATGTTTTCACGTGATTATCAGCGCCTGGAAAATACTGAAAAGCAGGTTGATATTATGCCTCTTGGTTCGGGGGCTTTGGCGGGTACCAGCTTTTCCATTGACCGTCAAATGGTCACGGATGAACTGGGCTTTGCCGGCATGACTGCCAATAGTATGGATGCTGTCAGTGATCGGGATGGTGTCATTGAAACGCTCTTTTCCGGGGCATTGATTATGCTGCATTTGTCCCGCTTTTGTGAAGAGCTGGTTTTGTGGTCGTCGGTGCAATTTAATTTTATTATCCTGGCAGATTCCTTTTGTACGGGCAGCAGCATCATGCCCCAGAAGAAAAACCCTGATGTGCCAGAGTTGATTCGGGGTAAATGCGGCCGCGTTGTTGGTGATCTGGTCAGCCTCTTGGTAACGATGAAATCACTGCCACTGGCCTATAATAAAGATATGCAGGAAGATAAGGAGCCGCTTTTTGATTGTCTCGATACGGTGAATGGATCATTGGCGATTATGGCACCATTGGTAACGTCTATGACCATAAACCGCCAGAGCATGGCCACACAGGCGGAATATGGTTTTTCGACTGCCACCGAAATTGCCGACTACCTCGTTCGACAGGGGTTGGCTTTTCGTCAGGCTCATGAAATAGTTGGTAATATTGTTGCTTACTGCCTTGAAAAGGGACTTCAGTTTAAGGATATGACCCTTGATGATTGGAAACGCTTTTCTGACTATTTTGATGAGCAGGTAATTGCCTTACTCTCAGCGGAAGATGCGGTTCGTAGTAAGAATATCTATGGTGGGACTGCTCCACAACAGGTTGAGCGGCAGCTGGAGCGCCTGAAATTAAAGTGGCATGGTGTGATGAGGTAGGGGGGAGATAGTGGGTAAAAACAGAACATTATGGCTGCTACTGATGGCGGTTTTGATTGGTCTTGCTGCCTGTGGTAAAAAGGCTGATCCAGTGCCGCCCCGTCTGGTGGTTCCCCGGGCAATTACCGATCTGGAAATTGATATTCGTCCCGGGGCTCGCTACTTGGTTTGGAGTATTCCAGGGGAAAACACCGATGGCACGCGGCCGGCGGAAATAAAAGGTTTCAGTATTTTTTCCAAGACCTTGAAACAGGGAGATGAGGGGTGTGTTTTCTGTGATGAGGGATTTGACCTGTTAGCAGAGGTCAATTTGCCCCGGCCAAAACAGGGATATATTGAAAGTGGTATGGTTTATTATCCTTTACCGCTTATTCCGTGGGATTTATTGCAGGCAATTAAGGTAGTGTCTCTCAATAATCATGGCTGGCAAAGTAAGCCTTCCAACAAAATTAAGGTGTATGGTTATGAATCCCTTGATCCTCCAAAGCCGCTGACTTGTGAGCCTGGAGCAGCAATTGTTACCTTGAACTGGAAAAAACCTTTTCCTGATAAACCCTCTGGGCAACAGGTCAAAGTTTATGGCTATCGGGTATATCGGCAAGATGCCAGCCAGGAGTGGCAACTAATAACTCCTGATGTGATAAAGGAGCTTTTTTTTGTGGATGTGGGTTTGAAAGATTGGCACCCATATCGATACGCAATTACCGCCATTTCAATTTTTCAGGGAACTCCCTGGGAAAGTCGTCGATCAATACCTGTATCTGTCGTGCCAGGAGACTATACTCCACCAGCCTCGGTAGCTGAATTTACCGCTTTTCCCTTCCAGGGAGGTGTGCAGTTGGCCTGGCAGGCAAACCAGGAACCGGATCTGCAGGTGTATCGAATTCATAAGTATGAGGTGGAAAGTGGCAGATCCTATATTCTTGAAGTACCTCCAAAAACAACCGATTATCTGGATGTCCAGGTAATGCCGGGGCGACATTATGTCTATCGTATTTCAGCAATGGATGTTTCGGCCAGGCATAATGAAAGTCAGCTTTCAGCAGAGCATAAGGTATTTATTAAGTAGTGTTCATCCGGAATCTAATGTTTCCGGATGGGCTGTTAGCTGTCAGCCTTTAGCTCTCAGCTTAACCAGTTATTTTTCAATATTTTATTGAAAGCTGACTGCTGATCGCTGAAAGTGTTTATCAGGAAATAGACGTTTTTGGATGAACACTAAGTGAATTTTAAACGGCTGAGAAACAGTGCGACTAAGAGCTTTTTGCCGGATAACTGGTAAATGGGGATCAACAAATGAATTCTTTTCACTATCAGGAAGGGCAGCTGTTTTGTGAACAGCTGCCAGTTGCTGAAATTGCACAGCAGGAAGGAACTCCTTTCTATCTCTATAGTCATGAAACGCTGGTTCGTCATTACCAGGCCTTTGATGTGGCCTTTGGGGCTTTGGATCATCTGGTCTGCTATTCTGTCAAGGCCTGTTCGAATCTCAGCGTTATTTCCCTCTTCGCATCTTTGGGTGGTGGATGTGATGTGGTTTCCGGTGGGGAGCTCTTTCGGGCTTTGCAGGCAGGGGTTGAGGGCGGAAAAATAGTTTTCTCTGGAGTTGGAAAGACTGTGGGGGAAATTAATGCAGCCCTGGATGCTGGTATTTTGATGTTTAATGTCGAATCTTTTCAGGAGCTTGATCTTATAAACGAGCTGGCTGAAAAGAGAGGCATGGTTGCTCCCGTGTCAGCCAGAATTAATCCTGATGTTGATCCCCAGACCCATCCCTATATATCGACAGGTTTAAGCGCGAATAAATTTGGTATACCTATATCTGAGGCGGTATCTTTGTACCAGCGGGCTGCCAACTTGCCAAACATTAAAGTAGTTGGCGTAGATTGTCATATAGGTTCCCAACTGACAAAAGTCAGCCCTTTTCGTGATGCTTTGGATCGGATAAAATCCCTGATTGAAGAATTACGCCGGCTAAGAATAGATATTCATTATCTCGATATTGGTGGCGGATTAGGCATTACTTATGATGCGGAAAGACCACCATTGCCAGCAGAGTATGCCAAGGCGGTGATGGAGGTAGTTAAAGATCTTGGTTGTGTATTAATTATGGAGCCGGGTCGGTCTTTGGTAGGAAATGCCGGGATATTAGTAACCAATGTTCTTTACACGAAGGTTGGTGCGACTAAAAATTTTGTAATTGTTGATGCAGGAATGAACGATCTTGTACGACCCAGTCTCTATAATGCTTTTCAAAAGATTATACCGGTGCGTCAATTTATTGGGAAAGAAATTGACAAAAAAACCGTTGACGTTGTTGGTCCCATTTGTGAGTCTGGTGATTTTCTGGCACAAGAGCGCCTTTTGCCACCTCTTAATTCAGGAGATCTGCTGGCGGTGATGAGTGCCGGAGCTTATGGTTTTACCATGTCCTCAAATTATAACTCCCGACTACGAGTGCCAGAGATAATCGTCATTGGGAAAAAATATCAGGTTATTCGGCATCGCGAAACCTTTAGTGATCTGGTTGCTGGAGAAAACATGGTTAACTGGCAGGCAAAAGGAGGGAGAGTATAATGGCAGAGACTTTGCTCAGCATGACAGGTTATGGGGAATCCCAGGCAGAGGTTGGTTCTTATGCGGTTATGGTCACCGTCCGCTCAGTTAATTCACGCTATCTTGATTTTCGGTTTAAGGCCCCGTCAATCTGTTCTTATATGGAACCCCTTGTTCGCCAATTGATCAAAAAATTGTTGGCGCGGGGAAAAGTTGAACTGAGTCTTTCGATAACCAGGAACCCGAATGCCGAGGAAACTTCTCTTCAGGTTGACCTCGGATTGGCGCGTGCCTATAAAAATATTTTTTCACAACTGCAACTGGATCTTGACCTGGGGTCGACGGATATCCCCCTGTCATTAATTGTTGGCCAGTCTGAAGTTTTGTTGAAAAAAAGCGTTGATGCTAAAATGGTCAGCAATCATACAGAACAATATCTGCAGGTCATAGAAAAAGCTTTACGATCATTGAGGGTGATGCAGGAAGCAGAAGGTGAGGCATTGCAGGAAGATTTGCTGATGCGGTGCAAAAAGTTGGAATCTTTGATTGAGGAAATTAGCCATTTGGTTCAGGGCCTCCCACAATTGATCCGGGATAAACTCGTAGTGAGGATAAAAAATTTATTGGATGGCTTGGCCCCGATTGATGACTCACGTGTCTATCAGGAAGCGGCGCAGATTGCCGACCGTGCAGATATAACGGAGGAATTGGTTCGTTTCAAAAGTCATTGTCAGCAGTTTTTCATGACCATAGGAGGGCAGGTTGGTCCCAGAGGTAAAAAGTTGGACTTTATAATTCAGGAATTATTGCGGGAGACTAATACCATAGGCTCAAAAGCTGCCGCTTTGCCGGTGTTGCAATTGGTTATTCAGCTTAAAGATGAGCTGGAAAAACTGCGGGAACAAGTCCAAAATGTAGCTTGATACTAATGGCTATCCAGTTATTTAGAGGAAAATAGATGAAAGAAAACCGGCAGTATAATAACCAGCGATGGTTGTTGAGTATTGGTTTGGGCAATTCTGTCGTAGCGTCCAGGGTAGTTGCTATTGTTACTCCATCTTCAGCTCCCATGAAACGGCTGAAGGATGATGCCCGTGAACGGGGTAAGCTAATAGATGCCACCCAGGGACGTAAAACCAGGTCTTTGATTATTACCGACAGTGATCATGTGGTTTTATCAGCTATTCAAGCGGAAACCATAGCTCATCGGTTTGTTAATACGGATAATTCCCCGGAATAGCAACTTCCTCCATATTTATTAATGTTTTCCGGTTTGATCGGGAGTAGTTGAAAACTTTTACTTAGTTTGAGCGTTTTTAATTTTCTGAAGCTGTCAGGATTAGATTCCAAGTGGTTTCGGGCTCCGAGTAAATCACCCGGAGGGTGATTCGCGGCGAAAGCTTCGGGGCAGGCACTGATGGCCGGCGGGAATGAGCGGGAAGCGGAACCCTGGCAGCTTGACAACTATGGAATTGCTCAATTTAGGTGAACGTATATTTGATATTCAGACAAGGCAATATTATCATAAAGACCCTTAAATATCAATTTATCAGGTCAATATGGCTTGATAATAATAATGTTAGGTGCTGAATAAATAAAGGATATTTTTAATGGACATACTTTTAATGGTGCTCCAGATAATAACATTGGTGGTGCTTGGATATATTCTTAAAAGTTATTTTCCAGCATACTTCCATAAAAAGGGCGAAAATTTGGCAACTAAGGAGGATATCGAAGAAATCACACAAAAAATTGAACAGGTTAAAGTGCAATACTCTGCTCAGTTAGAAGATATCAAATTATCAATTAAATCTGGCTATGATCAAAGAAAATCATTTTCGAACAGACAACAGTTTGAAGTCTTGAAATTCTATGATCTTGCAACAGAATTTTATTACGAAAAATTAACTGTAAATTTTGGTGATTTCCCGATGGATGATGGCAGATCCCTCTTTTTGTATCAAGAATCATTTTTTAAAAATGTATTAAATCTCGTGAAAAGCTATCAACGAATTGTCGTGTATTTCGAAAACGAAAACAAGCTGCGAATACTCGCGGAAAAAGTTCTTGTGCAGGCATTGGAAGCAAGAAAGGTTTTAAAGAAACATTTTGGAAAAGTGAAACTTGAAATCGTTGAAGAGGAGGCAGCACATAAATCTGGCGACCGGAGTTGGGTTGAGCAAGCTGTGGCATCTGGTAACGAGGCCAATAAAGAATTTTGGAGCGCTATGAACCCAGTACTTGAATCATACCAAAACTCTCTTCGACATTACTTGACAGAGCTAAATTTATACTTGAGGCCTGCTGAGAACACGATAATTCCAGAGGCTATTTTTAAATAATGAAAGACAAAGCCCTAACCATTTTCTGCACCTGACCGGCGTTACGCTGCGCTCCACACCGGCAGGTGAGAAATACGTTAGGCGGACAAAAAATATCCGATGAGCTAAGCAAAACATAATGACAGTAATTGTAAAAGTTAACTCTGAATTATTACATGTATTCAAATAATCAATAGAGGATGGGTTGATGACTGAAGATATGACTGGTGATAATACGTTGGCAAAAAATGAGATCAAAAATTTTATACTTAAAGTAGATCTAATAAATGACGGCCAGGTGGAAATTGCAAAAATTGCTGAGAAAATGTCTGAACATTTCGACAGAACTGAAAAAAAACAGCTAAATAAATTTTCGATAAATTTCACAAAAGGGTCGTCTGAGGTAACTCAAGGAGATACTTTTGACTATGTTTTGGTGTCAGAGGAGAAATCTATTTCGATGACTTTTTCTGAAACACAATGTGCATTTTGGCTGGAAAGTAATCAATACAAAGATAATTCCTCGTACAAAGGAATTATGAATAAGGTGGTTAATGTTGTTAAATCTCTTAGCAGTGAAGTTAAGTCGAAGAGAATAGGGTTAAGGTATATAAATCAATTCCAATGCAAAACAAAAAGGAACATTGGTAAGATTTATGGAAAAAGATTATCTTCGCTTGTTAGGACGATGCTTAGCGAAGAAGATATGCAAACACGAGTAATCGGGATGGAAGAATATAACAATGATGGATTTAAGATGCGTTTCCAATACGGAATTCCTAATAAGTTTTATCCTTCTGTTATTGCTGTGTTTGATTTGTTGTTGGACATAGATTCATTTGTTGAGAGTGAGAGTGGTGCAACTGAATGGGAGGGCCTCATTACCAACTTGAATCATGCGGCATATGGTAAATTTGTTAAAGAGATTAACCCTAAATACCTACAGGATTTGAAGTAATGACAGACTATATAAATCCTATTCCGTCAGAGGCAGAATCAAAAAAAACAGTGGAAGTGAGTGCAAATGACCAAAGAACACCAAAAAGAATTACAGTCAGGTATCAAACGACCGCAATCTTTGAAGATATCGGCGAGGAAAACAAAGAAACCACTGAAAAGGCTGTCACAAGGTGACATATTTCAAGATATCGAAATAATAGAAAATTTAGAAACCGAAAAATCTATCGTAACTGTTCGGAAAATATCATTTCCTTTCGTTATTTGTCTTAATCAGGAATGCGATTTGGAAACTGATTTTTGGAATAATAATGAAGTGTTATGTGATAATAATTTGCTCCACATTGCAATTGCCCCTGTGTTCATATTTGAACAATTTTTAAGTGGTACTCATTGGGGTGGGATTTTTTCAAACAACAGGCCACAAAAAAGGAAAGATACAACAATTAAAAAAATCATTGATAATGAGATTCCAAGGTATCACTTTTTGAATTTCCCAGACAAGGACATTCCAGATTTGATAATTGATTTTAAGCATTTTTTTTCAGTTTACAAAAAGGTCATTTATGACCAAATTGACAGACGTTTTTGCTCCATTGATGATTTGTTCAAGGAGAAAATCAATCAAAGGTTTTCATATTACATATCAAGGATTGGATTGCCAGAACACCCTGTCTGAAAAATTGGGAATATTGGTGAGGGATTTATTTAATCCCTGAACATTAATTGCATAATCGGCAAAAAATCGCCGAACCAAAATATACAGACCGACCGCGAATAGCCGCCGGACCTCAATTAAAACTTACGGTGCGGCTGGTGAGCTTGATTGTTCGGCGGTAAATTCGTCCAATCATGCTAAAATTAAAAAGAAGATTCTTATATGGAATTCGAGTGGGATAAGAAAAAAGCAAAATCAAATGAAACTAAGCATGGGATTTCCTTTCATGAGGCAGGCACAGTGTTTGGTGACCCTCTTGCCCTAACCTTTGACGATCCAGATAATTCATTAAATGAAGTCAGATTAATAACTTTTGGATTATCGAGATTAGGGAAAAAACTTATTGTTTCACATACAAATCGTGGTGATAAAACTAGGATTATCAGTGCGCGTCAAATGACAAAGTATGAGGTTAAAATTTATGAAGAAGACTAAAGAAGAACACGAAATGAGAGCAGAATACAAAAGAGAAGATCTAGGCAAAGGTATTCGGGGGAAATATTACGAGGCATACAAAGAATCACATAATCTTGTGCTTTTGGAAACTGAAGTAGCAAAGTCATTTCCAACTGACGATGCGGTAAATAATGCACTACTATCACTTATTAATATAGCAAAAACCACAATAGTTCATTAATAAGTTTGATTATTAAAAAATAAATCGGCCGAACCCGAACCGACGAACCGCGCGATAAACCGGCCGGACAAGCCGGGGTCGGAACATAGAACACTTTTAAAAAACGGACAAAAAAAGGGCTTAAACGGCCAATTTTGCATCATAAATTGAGTTTTTAAGGAATCTTACGTTTATAATCGGCAAAAATCGCCGAACCAAAACATACACTTGACCGGGAATAGCCGTCCGTAGTTTCCTTGAGGCATTGCGGTCCGGCAAGTGATGTCAGTCGTTACTCTAGCGATGTCGCGCTGGCAGTAATTTCAATTGAATATTCTGTAATAGTTCCCTTATATTAGAATTCAAGTTGAGATTTGTTTCTGTCGATATTTTTTAGGAATGATGAAATAATGGCTTTATCAGGTTTGTTGGTGATTTTATCTTCTCCATCAGGGGGAGGAAAGAGTACTTTGGGTCGTTTGTGTCTTGACCGCATGGAGAATCTGGTATATTCAGTATCGTATACAAGCAGGAAGCCGCGAGGTGCTGAGCGGGACGGGATTGATTATCATTTCGTGACCCGGTCCGGTTTTATAAGCTTGGTGGAAGAAGGTTTCTTCCTTGAATGGGAGGAGGTTCATGGAAACTTTTATGGCACAAGTCGACAAGCGGTTCAGGTTCTTTTGGATGCCGGACAGGATGTATTGCTTGATATCGACGTTCAGGGGGGACTCCATGTCCAAAAGCTGATGCCAGCGCGTGCTGTTTTGGTGTTTGTTTTACCTCCTTCAAAGAAAATTCTGCAAAAACGATTGCTTGGAAGGGGCACTGATGCTGAGGAGGTAGTGAAGCTAAGGATGATAAATGCGGAGAAGGAGATAGCCAGAGGGATAGATTATGATTATCTGATAATCAATGACCGTATAGATGAGGCAGCAAATAGTCTTTGTTGCTTGGTAACCAGCGAACGTTGTCGGATGAGTCGACAGCGGGATTTTTTGTTTCAGGCAGGATATCTTGCTACTATCGTATAGAAAACAATAGAAAGAGGTGTGATATGGCGCGAGTAACCGTTGAAGATTGTTTAGCAAAGGTGCCGAATAGATTTGAATTGGTTGTCTTGGCATCGAGGAGATCCAAAAAGATTTTTAAAGGGCAGGAGCCACTTGTAGAGAGTTATAAAAATCGGCCCATTGTCATGGCTTTGCGGGAAATAGCCGCCGGCAAAGTATGGCCGGAATACGAATGAATGACTGGCAGGTGTAGTGTGTCTTGGTATATTCAATTAAAAAAGAGGACCTTGGTGTCCTCTTTTTTGTGTCACAGCGAAACTGAAGCGATGCGTTATTAAGTCAGGGCTTCTGTTTGAGTGATATTCGTATGTTTCACGTGAAACATTAGTGAAAATCATTATTGCCCGGTAAAGTTGTGGTATTCTTCTAATTGGGGTTGACTTCGGTGTTTTTGGCGCTTGAATCCCGGCTTTGCGGCTACATCGTTGGTACTATCAGTTTGTGAAGGTTAGTGAGGTGTTTATGCGAATAGGGATTTTGGGTTTACCTAATACAGGAAAGACGGCTTTGTTTAATTCATTGACTGGTATGAGTGAGGATTCCAGCCCGGTTATTACGGTCAAGCCAGAGCCTCATGTTGGAATGGTCAGGGTGCCAGATCCACGTATCGATTATCTGGTACAGGTGTATGAACCAAAGAAGACTACCTATGCAGATATGGAATTGTTTGACATGCTGGGCATTGTTCCTGGAGGGGGTAAAGACTCTCCAGGGCGTCGGGTGTGTAATCAGGTACGGGATGTGCAGGCGCTGATTCAGGTGGTAAGGGGGTTTTCAAACGAAATGGTTCCTGCCTATGAGAATCGGGTGGCACCGGCACTGGATGCCGAAATAGTGGAGATGGAATTATTGTTTGCTGACTTGGAGCTGGTAGAAAAGCGACTTGAAAGGATTGCAGCAAGCTTGAAGAAAGGGCAGGATAAGAATCTGCTGCTGAAAGAACAGCAGATTCTCGTCCGCTGTCGCGCAGCCCTTGAGGATGAAAAAGTCTTACGTGATATTGAATTTTCCCGGGATGAGTTACTCGTACTGAATACCTATCAATTTCTATCACAAAGGCCGGAATTGATCGTGGTAAATGTGGACGAAGAAGTTGAGGTCAAAGAAAAAGAGGATCTTGTCGCGGCGGTAAAAGGACAGATGACAGGGGCTAATACCGATGTTATTGCCTTGTCGGCGAAAGTTGAAATGGAAATTTCCCAATTAGATAATGAAGATCGTCAGGCTTTTATGGATGATTTGGGGATCGCAACACCGGCCCTGGAGCTGGTGGCGCGGCACTCTTATTCGTTGTTAGGGTTGATACCCTTCTTTACAGTGGGTAAAGATGAAGTGAAAGCATGGACAATCACAGCAGGAACCACAGCATTGAAAGCTGCGGGAAAGATCCATTCCGACATTGCGCGGGGCTTTATCCGGGCGGAAGTGCTGGCCTATGATGATTTTGTTGATTGCGCGGGAGATATGGGCCGGGCAAAAGAGAAAGGCTTGCTTCGTCTTGAGGGGAAGGAATATGTGGTAAAGGATGGTGATATCATAAATTTTCGATTCAATGTCTAAGAATGTCACTGATTACTGGAATTGCGATATAAGGTCCTATATTTTGTCAACTGGAGTTACTTCAGGCTCTTTTTTGTGCTCGATTGCCTGTTTTTTCAACGGCTCATTACGCTGAAATTGCCAAACTCGCCCTTGCAGGGCTCAGACAGGTCAATTTCTGCGCTCCATTAGCCGGAAAAAACAACGGTATCTCACGGTGTCGCGCCGAAAGTAACTTCAATTGGATATCCTACAAAAGTTTTCTTATATTGGAATTCCAGACTGATTATTATTTGGGGAAGTATATTTTCCTACAATGTTTTTATGGGTGAATATTTTTGTAGGCCATCGGTTTTGCGACTTTTTAGAAAAGTATCAAGATTATCTGTCAATCCTATCGCCATCGCTATTGATGATTACGGGTGTTTGTTCGGAAGATGGAAAAGAAAAAAATCTATGTGGTAGATGGTAGTTCCTTTATCTACCGGGCTTATCATGCGCTGCCGGAGTTGATAACCGCGCAGGGACAGCCGACTAATGCCATTTATGGGTTCACCACCATGATGCTCAAATTGCTTGAAACTGAGCAGCCGGAATATCTTGTAGTGGCCATGGATGCCAGACGACCAACCTGGAGGGATAAAATTTATCCAGAATACAAAGCGAATCGTCCTCCAATGCCTGAGGATCTGGCGCAGCAGATACCTTATTTTCCCCAGGTGCTTGGTGCTTTGGGGATTCCGGCATTGCATCATGATGGATATGAGGCTGATGACCTGATTGCAACCCTGGTCAAAGAGGCAAAAGAAAAAGGATTTGCGGTAGTCATTATCTCCGGAGACAAAGATCTTATGAGCCTTGTTGGAGATAGTGTAGTCATGAATGACACCCTTAAGGGAAAAATCTACACTATTCCGGAAGTTGAAAAGAAGTTTGGAGTCTCAGGGGAGCGTTTGTTGGATTTACTGGCTTTGGCAGGGGATAAATCAGATAATGTTCCGGGAATAAAAGGTGTTGGTCCAAAGACAGCAGTGGCCCTGCTACGGGAATATGGCTCATTGGAAAATTTGCTTGAACATGCGGGTCAGATAAAACGACAAGGATGGCGGCAGAGGATTGTAGCGGGAATTGATGACGCCAAGCTATCCAGGGTACTAGTGACCCTTGATGATCAAGTGCCCCTGGACTTAAAATGTGAGGATCTTTCACGTCGTGAAATGAATCATCAACTTATACAGGATCTTTTTCAGGAACTTGAATTTTATCGTTTAGCTAAGAAGATTGTTCCTCGTAAGAATATTAGTTCTGTTGGCTATCGATTGATTGTAACTGCTGAGCAATTACAGGAAGTAACAGCTCAGTTGTTGAAAGCAAAAGGCTTTGCCATCGATACAGAAACTACCTCTGTCAATGCTATGGATGCCAAGTTGGTTGGAGTCTCTCTTTCCTGGAATGAGGGGGATGCTTGCTATATTCCGGTTGGCCATGCCCCCGAAATTGCCGGGCAACAAGTATGTCTCAAAGATCTGGTTCTCCATCTTGGTCCGGTTCTGCTACAGTCTGGCATTGAAAAATGGGGCCATAATATTAAATATGATATGATTGTTCTCTTAAGACATGGTCTCATAATGGCCGGTAAGTTGTACGATACCATGGTGGCGTCCTATGTCTTAAATCCGGAACGTCATAGCCATAGTTTGTCGGCCATATCCCAGGAAATGCTTCAGCATGCCCCTATAGAGTTCAAAGATGTAGTTGGTCATGGTAAAAAAGCTTGTACCTTTGATCAGGTTAAACTTGATATTGCCTCTGAGTATGCCTGTGAAGATGCTTCTCTAACGTATCTGTTACATGAACAGTTGGTAGACAAAGTTAAGCAAGCTGGTCTTGAGCAGTTATTTTATGAACTTGAGATGCCATTGGTTTCAGTTTTGATGCAAATGGAAATGGCCGGAGTAAAGATAGATACTTTTCTTCTGCACAGATTGGCAGGTGAGTATGCAATAAAACTGAAAGCCATGGAACAAGAGATTTTTACCATGGCCGGACTTAACTTCAATATTAATTCACCTAAACAGTTGGCGGAGGTCTTGTTTGATCGCCTGAATTTACCAGTCATAAAAAAAACCAAGACTGGAGCATCCACCAATGTTGATGTCCTGAACGAGCTGGCCACCCAACACCCGCTGCCGGAAAAAATTCTTGCCTACCGATCCTTAGCCAAACTGAAATCAACCTATCTTGACGCCCTCCCGAAGCTGGTTAATCGGGAAACCGGTAGGGTGCATACTTCATACAATCAGACAGTTACCGCGACAGGTCGTCTCTCTTCCAGTAACCCGAATTTGCAGAATATCCCAATTCGCAGTCAGGAAGGCGGCCATATCAGACGTGCATTCATTGGTGAGGGCAATAATGTTATTATGTCAGCCGACTATTCACAAATTGAACTGCGCATTCTGGCTCATCTGTCCCGTGATCCGGAATTGCTGGCGGCATTTGACCGCGGAGATGACATTCACACTTTAACCGCTGCCCGTATTTTTGAAGTCCTGCCGTTGATGGTAACCGCGGACATGCGTCGGGAGGCGAAGGTTGTAAACTTTGGAGTTCTCTATGGTATGAGTCCTTATGGTTTAGCCCGGGAGTTGAAAATTGACAGGGCGACGGCTAAAGCTTATATAGACAATTATTTTACCACCTACGCTCAGGTTAAAATCTATTTTGAGCAATTAGTTGCTGAAGGGGAGAAACAGGGCTATGTTTCAACGATGTTGGGGCGCCGACGCTATCTTCCCGAACTCAACAGCCGCAATCCTAATCGCCGGGAAATGGCCCGCCGCATGGCGGTAAACAGTCCTATACAGGGATCCGCTGCAGATTTGATTAAATTGGTGATGATTAATCTTGATCACCGGTTGAAAACTGAGAGCTGGCAGTCAAAAATGATTATGCAGATACATGATGAACTGGTATTTGAGGTTTGGCCGGATGAAGTGGAATCAATGCGGGAAATGGTCCGTCGGGAAATGACGGAAATTATTGCATTGCAGGTTCCCTTGCTGGTGGAGATCGGGGTAGGGAAAAATTGGCAGGAAGCCCACTAATGGAAAATCGGGAAAATCGGGGTCAGACCACGTTTTTCATGGTTTTTTTCACCTTTTAATAAAATGCAAGGACTTAACCGGACATTAATGTTTTAAAGTGGGAATGAGCTGATGATGGAAAAAAATCGATGAGCTATCAGGAAACCTTGGATTACTTATATGGCCTGGAGCATTTTGGCATCAGTCTGGGGCTCGAAAATATTCATGCATTAATGGCCGCTTTTGATGACCCCCAGGAACATTTACCAATTGTCCATGTGGCTGGCACTAATGGTAAAGGCTCAACCATCTCTTTTTTAAAGGATATGCTTGCCACCACAGGACTGAGAGTTGGTGTTTATACGTCCCCGCATCTGTGCCATTTTTCAGAAAGGATCGTGGTGGCTGATAGGCCGATTACGGAAGCAGAAATTGTGGAACTGACCAGGGAATTGAGGCCGGTGGCAGAGAAAATTCCCCGTATAGTCACATTTTTTGACTTTACTACCGCCATGGCCTTGCTTTATTTTTCCCGCCGGCAACCGGATGTAGTCATTTTAGAAACCGGACTAGGTGGCACACTGGATGCAACGAATGTGGTTTCGAAGCCGCTGCTGACAATGATTACTAATATCGCTTTGGAGCATGAAGAATATTTGGGACATACCTTGCTTTCCGTGGCGCGGGAAAAAGCCGGTATTCTTAAGCCATTGACTCCACTGGTTTCAGGGGTACGAAATCGTCGGATAAGAGAGTATCTTGAACGGAAAAATCAGAGCCTGGGTGGAAAATGCTATTTCAGCGGGCGGGATTTTCGTATCCGCAGGAAAAATGACGGAACTTTCAGTTACAGAGGATTAGGTCGACAGGTGAAAAATCTGCGGTTGCAGATGCTGGGTGATTATCAGCAGGAAAATGCTTCGCTGGCCCTTTGTTCCTTGGAAGTGCTGGCGGAACAGAGGATTGCAACCCTGGATGACCAGCAAATCCGTCAGGGTTTAGCTGGCAGCTCTTGGCCGGGGCGGCTGGAAAAAGTCAGCAGTGAACCGGATTTTTATATCGATGGGGCTCATAATCCTCATGGTGTGCGAGCGCTGATTCCGGTGTTACGTCAACTGTCCGCCGGACGCCAACTCATTCTGCTGATTGGGGCGATGAAAGACAAGCAAGTTTCAGTAATGGTATCCTATCTTGCCCCGTTGGCCGCAGAGATAATTGTGACCCGGGCTAAGTTGGACCGTTCCTGTTCGACCGAACAGTTATATCTTGAGGCTGAAAAATATTGTCAGCGTGTCTTTCGTACCGAAACAATTGCTGAAGCGATTTCCCTGGGCAGAAAGAGGGCTAAAAGAGACGATCTCATCTTTTTTACCGGTTCACTTTATTGTGTCGGGGAGGCGTTGGAGGAGATAAATACTGCTTGATCATTTATTTGGTTTCAGCAGTATTGTCTGTTTTAATAATTGCCATATAAGTAGTTCCCGGGTTTTTTACCAGCTTGACAGAATGGGAAGAAAGGGTTGAAATGAAGAAAATTGGCGTTATTGTGGGGAGCCCAAGGCGAGAGGGGAATACTGCTCGTTTGACCAATCAGGCAGTTAAAGGGGTAATTGATGCTGGTGGCGAAGTGCTTGAATATGTCTTGCGAGACTTAAAGCTATCCCCCTGTCTGGAAATATATGGATGTAAAAAAAACGGGCAATGTGTTATCCAGGATGATTTTCAGCAAATATGTTCGCAGTTAAGTGGGTGTCAGGCCTTCATCTTAAGTTCTCCGATATTTTTTTATACGGTTAGCGCTCACACAAAAATATTTATGGACCGTTTCCAATCACAATGGGTCAAAAAATACTTGTTGGATAAAAAGCCTTTTAACCACACTGAAAACCGAAAAAAAGGACTGTTTATTTCCGCCGGTGCTTCTCATGGCAAAAAACTTTTTGATGGAGTATTGCTGACAGCCCGCTATTTTTTTGATACCCTGGATACAACATTATGGAGGTCACTGCTTTATCGGGGATTGGAATTCCCCGATGATGTTTTTAAACACCCTGAATATCTCGATGAAGCCTATCAAAGTGGGGTAGATCTTGTTCGTGGCCTGGCAGCAGGTGATGGCGAAAACTGTTAACGGGAGATCCAATGCAAGCTAAATGGATAGTACAAAGTTACCGGCGATATAAGTGGCTGCTGGCTGTAACTCTGCTGATCGTTTTTTTATCTGGTTGGAATACCCTGCTGTATGCCGCATTTGATGCTGGAACCTCAGCCAAGGCAGTGGAAATAGAGGCGAAGCACTTGATCTATGATAAAGTCCTTGGCCGCTATATCGCTCAGGGGGATGTGGTTATTCGTCAGGAAAGCATGGAATTGTCAGCAGATAAAGTAATTTTGGATAATCGTAGCCGTGAATTCGAAGCGTGGGGTAATGTCTTGCTGCG
This sequence comes from uncultured Thermodesulfobacteriota bacterium, assembly GCA_964478545.1. Classification (GTDB taxonomy): domain Bacteria; phylum Desulfobacterota; class Anaeroferrophillalia; order Anaeroferrophillales; family Anaeroferrophillaceae; genus DQWO01. The sequence continues at coordinate 69,048 of CAYZIS010000001.1, read as the reverse complement.
TGATCGTGAGGATTATCTTGCCTGCCGTTATCTGAAGTTTAATCTGGACACTAAAACCGGGCATATTCGCCAGGGGAGAATTTTTGTTAAGGATAAACATTTCTTTATTACTGGTAGGGAAATTGAGAAATTGGGTCTGGATGAATACCTGGCAGAGGATGCGACTCTAACGTCTTGTGATGCGGCCAAAGCCGCCTGGATGGTAAGTTGTAAGTCTATACATGTGACAAAAGACGGTTATGGCGTGACAGATAACGCCGTTTTTAAAATCAAAGATATTCCGGTTATGTATCTACCAAAAGCATATTTTCCGGTTAAGACCTCCCGGCAAAGCGGATTGCTAATGCCGTCCATCGGTTATGGTCAGGAAGATGGGTTAATGACCAAAAATGCCTATTTCTGGGCCATCGATGAGGCCCATGATGCAACTTTCAGCCTGGAAACTTATGGACATCGGGGGGCCCGGCTGGGAGGCGAGTATCGCTATGTTTTAAATGAAACGGCAAAGGGTGAGATTAGTGGACGTTACATCCATGATAGGCTGGTGAAGGATAATGAACAGTATCCCCAAACGGAATCGGACCGATGGTCGCTGGGAGCCCAGCATTTCCAGGATTTTGCTAACGGTTCTCAGCTTAAAGCCCATTTAAATTTCGTTAGTGATAATTATTTTTTGGATGATTTTCCCAATGCTTTCAGCAATACATTTATCAATGAACTGGATGATGTTGATTATGAAACGGATAATGAGCTGCGGTCAAATATAATCTTTTCCAAAAGTTGGACCCAGCAGAATTTAAATCTGACGGCAGAAGGTTTCTATTATGATTCTCTGATTCTGCCTCATAATGATACGGTTTTACAAGTTTTACCCCAAATAACTTTGACTGCCCTGGAGCAGCCATTGGGCAAGACGTCTTTATTCTGGCATCTGGATAGCTCCTACGCGAATTTCTGGCGGGAAACCGGTGACCGTGGACAACGTTTTGATTTTCATCCAAGGGTGAATTATCCGTTTCATCTTGGGTCGCTGGAAGTTACACCATCAGCCGGCGTCCGGGAGACTTTTTACCTGACTGATTGGGAGGATGAAGGTTCAGACAGCGAGTCCCGGGAGCTTGTTGATGCCGGGATAGAAGTGAAGACTGTTATGGAGCGGGTTTTTTCCCGCTCGGGGACTACGGCTGACCGTTTTCTGCACACCCTGGAGCCGACTGTTAGCTATCTTTATGTTCCCGATGTTGACCAGGATAACCTGCCTCATTTTGATGACCTTGATCATATTTATGAAGAAAACAATCTTACCTATGGGCTGGTCAGCCGGTTGATTGGCCGCTATGCTAACCAAAATGGTGGCTATGAGTATCATCAATATTTTAAAGCGGAACTGGGACAGTCTTACAATCTGATTAACGAACCAAATGGAGACCAGTTTATCGATAATCATGACTTTTCAGATATTAAGGCCCAGCTGGAATATTGGGGCCGCAAATACTTCTATGGCAAACTCGAAAGCGAATATGATCCCAACGACAACCAGACAAAGACTTTTTCGACTCTTCTCAGGTTTCGAGACAATCGTTACGACCAACTAAGCCTAGAATATCGCTATGAGAGTGACAACCTCGAGGATTACATTGTCAGTGGCTATCTGCCAATGACTACCACCCTTGATATTTATGGAAGTGTGCGTTATTCCATGCTGGAAAAGCTGATGTGGGAAAGTATCTATGGATTTAATTACCATGCCCAGTGCTGGGCTATTGACTTTTCCATTAAAGAAGACCATCAGCCCTATGATCTGCAATTCAGGATGTTAGTGACCCTAAACGGTCTGGGGACAATCGGGCAAAAATAGTAGGTAGTTATACTCTGTGTTCAGGCTAATGATGTTTGGCAGAAGTCCCCTTTCCCGATGGTATTATGGCTGATTTGTGCTTGACAATAAAAGTTAGTCTGTAATATTGTATACAATGTCTAAGAGTTTATCCACCTTTATGTATGAAAATTGCACCCGATTTAGCGATTAGCTGTTTGCCATTGGCGTTTAGCGTTGAAAAATCAAGGCGTTACGTTAATAAGAGATAGCACTAAACGGGTGATAGTTTGTAATCCTGTAATCATTAAACTAATAGCTCAATTTAGTTGACCCAAGGGGGATTGAATGACGCAATACGAAAAAGCCATTGCCCGGTTGGATGAAATGAATCAGTCAGCAGAACTTGGTGGCGGAGAAGCCCGCATTCAAAAGCAGCACGATGCTGGAAAAATGACCGCTCGCGAAAGGATGCTGGATTTTTTCGATGCTGGAACCTTTGAAGAAATCGATAAATTTATTACCCATCGCTGTACAGATTTTGGCATGGAGAAAAAGACTATCATTGGCGATGGCTTGGTAAGTGGATACGGGAAAGTAAATGGTCGTCTTACTTTTGCTTTTGCCCAGGATTTTACTGCCATTGGCGGGACCTTAAGTGAAACCAATGCCCAGAAAATCTGCAAGGTTCTGGATATGGCTGCAACTGCCGGGGCTCCGTTTGTTGGGTTCAACGATTCCGGTGGAGCCAGAATTCACGAAGGGGTTGCCAGCCTGGGAGGATATGCTGAACTGTTCTACCGGAATACCATTTATTCCGGGGTTGTTCCCCAGATTTCCGGGATTCTTGGGCCTTGTGCCGGTGGCGCCGTCTATTCTCCGGCAATTATGGATTTTGTGGTGATGACGGAAAAAACCAGCTACATGTTTATTACCGGGCCAAATGTGATTAAGACGGTAACCAACGAAGAGGTAACTCAGGAAAAGTTAGGGGGTGCCTCGACCCATATGTCGATTAGTGGTGTTGCCCACCTGGCCGCTAAAAATGATCAGGGTACCATAGAAACGATAAAAAAATTATTGAGTTATCTGCCGCAGAGCAATCGAGAAAAAGCTCCGCTCTTTCCCTATGACGGCGAAGTGGAGCAGGTGTTGCCTGAATTGAATGAAGTGGTGCCGGCTGATTCCCGGAGACCCTACGATATTAAGAAGATTATTAAAGGGGTGGCAGATTATAATGAGTTTTTTGAAGTTCAGCCACGGTACGCGCGGAATATGGTAATTGGCTTCGCCCGGTTTAATGGTGAATCTGTGGGGATTGTCGCTAACCAGCCTAATTTTATGGCTGGTTGTCTGGATATTAATGCATCTGATAAATGTTCACGTTTCATCCGCTTTTGTGACTGTTTTAATATTCCTATCCTGACATTTGTGGATGTGCCTGGTTTCTTGCCGGGTACGGCCCAGGAATATGGTGGCATCATTCGTCATGGGGCAAAAATAATTTTTGCCTATGCCGAGTCCACAGTTCCCAAAATTACCATTACCACTCGTAAGTCATATGGCGGAGCCTACTGTGCCATGTCATCCAAGCAACTTCGTTCCGATATCCATTTTGCTTATCCTACGGCGGAATTTTCAGTAATGGGTCCTGATGGTGCGGTTAATATTGTTTTCAATAAAGAGCTTAAAAATGCCGAGGATCCCATCGCTCGTCGTCAGGAACTGGTGGATGATTATCGACAGAAGTTTGCCAACCCCTACCGGGCAGCCTCCTACGGTTTTGTCGATGAAGTGATTAAACCTGAAATGACCCGGATAAAAATTATTCGGGCATTGGATATGCTCCAGGATAAAGAGCAGGAAACACCATATAAAAAACATAGTAACATTCCGCTGTAATAAGCTATGGCAGAGGATTTTCAGGAGAGTTAGATCCGGCTGTTAACAGATATCATCCAGAAGGAGGGTAGAAACATGACCTGTAGTGAGCATAAACAAGCATTCCAGCAACGCCAACAGCAGTGGCAGGAATTGGTTGATAAGGCCTGTGCCCGCTTTCCTGAACGTCGGGAAAATTTTGCGACCACCTCCGGTATCGAAATGAAGCGCCTATTTACCCCGGAAGATGTGGAACAGGTAAATTATACCGAAGATATCGGTTTCCCGGGCGTTTATCCTTTTACCCGTGGGGTTCAGCCGACCATGTATCGGGCTCGTTTCTGGACCATGCGTCAGTATGCCGGTTTTGGCTCGGCAGAGGAAACTAATAAAAGATATAAGTATTTGCTGGAAAATGGTCAGACAGGTTTAAGTGTAGCTTTTGATCTGCCGACCCAGATTGGTTATGATTCCGATTTTGGGCTTTCTGAAGGGGAGGTAGGAAAGGTTGGGGTTGCCATTGATACCCTTGCTGATATGGAAATGCTCTTTGACGGAATTTCGTTGGATAAAGTAAGTACCTCGATGACCATCAATGCCCCGGCGGCTGTCCTGCTGGCCATGTATGTCGCTGTGGCTGAAAAACAGGGGGTTGCACCAGAGCAACTGCGGGGTACTATTCAGAATGATGTCCTGAAAGAATATTTTGCCCGGGGCACCTATATTTTTCCTCCGTCACCGTCCATGAAAATTATCACTGATATTTTTGCTTTCTGCAAAGATAATCTGCCCAACTGGAATACCATCAGTATCAGTGGCTATCATATTCGTGAGGCTGGATCCACTGCGGTTCAGGAGGTTGCTTTTACCCTGGCGGATGGTCTGGCTTACGTTGATGCGGCGATAAAATCAGGGTTGGATGTAGATGTATTTGCCAAACGGTTATCCTTTTTCTTCAATGTTCACAACCCATTCCTGGAAGAAGTTGCTAAGTTCAGAGCTGCCCGTCGTCTTTGGGCCCGGCTGATGAAAGAACGGTTCGGAGCCAAGAAACCAGCGTCGATGATGCTGCGTTTCCATACCCAGACTGCCGGTTGTTCCCTGACCGCCCAACAACCCGATAATAATGTGATCAGGGTAACTATGCAGGCTCTGGCAGCTGTTCTGGGAGGAACGAATTCCCTGCATACCAATTCCCGTGATGAGGCGTTATGCCTGCCCACCGAGGATTCGGTGCGGATTGCTTTGCGGACCCAGCAGGTTATTGCCTATGAAAGCGGAGTTGCCGACAGTGTTGATCCCCTGGCCGGTTCTTATTTGGTCGAATCCCTGACCAGTAAGATTGAAAAGCAGGCCCTGGCCTATATTAAGAAAATAGATGATCTGGGTGGAGTGGTTAAAGCCATAGAAGCTGGGTATATTCAGAATGAAATTGGTGACAGTGCCTACGCCTATCAAAAAGCAGTGGAAGCAAAGGAACAGATTATTGTTGGGGTGAATAAATTTACCATTGAAGAAGCACCTCCGGAGAATCTACTGACGGTCAAGGCAGAGATGGAAGTGAAGCAACGGCAGAAACTGGCGCAGGTGAAAGAAAGCCGGGATAATGAAGCGGTGAATAAAGTCTTACAAGAACTGAAAGTCGTTGCTGAAGAGGGAGGAAACCTGATGATTCCCATTCTGGTGGCGGTGAAGTTGTATGCTAGCCTGGGTGAAGTTTGTGGTGTTTTACGTCAGGTATTTGGTGAATATCAGGAACAGTAGTATTCCGGCTTGTTAAAATATGGAGGGAAGAGGTATGGCTAAAAGGATAAAGGTACTAGTTGGCAAACCGGGTTTGGACGGTCATGATCGGGGAGCCAGAGTGGTAGCCCGGGCGTTGAGAGATGCCGGGATGGAGGTTATATATACCGGGATTCGGCAGACTCCCGAACAGATTGTGGCTACGGCGATTCAGGAAGACGTAGATGCCGTAGGGCTTAGCTGTCTTTCAGGGGCCCATAATAACCTTTTTCCCAAGGTAGTGAAATTGCTGAGGGAGAAAGGTGCTGAGGATATCCTGGTCTTTGGAGGCGGCATCATTCCTGATGGGGATATTGCCGGTTTGAAAGAGGCTGGTATCAAGGAGATCTTTCGGCCCGGATCTTCTACTGATGAAACCATAAAGTTTATTACCGACCAGGTGAATCAGTAAACCCCTGACATTCCGATATCAGGATTGAAAAGTTTTGATCATGAACAATCATGGTCAAAAAACCTTCATATCGGAATTTCAGGTAATCCGCATTTGAGCTAACTATCAAAATATTTCCTGTTGCTCTGGCGAATTAGAGCGGCAGTATAACAAAGAAGATGGAGTTTTTACGAAGCCAGCAATAAATCGTAAAATTTCCCAATAGAGAGGCAGTGATTGACTGATATTATTGAAGGATTGGTGAGTGGCAATGTCAGATCGTTGGCTAAAGCGATTACCATAGTTGAAAATGATCGTCCCGGAAAGAAAGCATTGCTCAAAGCGATTTTTCCCCGAACTGGCAACGCTTACCTCATTGGTATTACCGGGCCTCCCGGGGCCGGAAAAAGTACCCTGACCGATAAACTTATTGCTTTGTTGCGACAGCAGGGAAAGACCGTTGGCATTATTGCTGTCGATCCCTCCAGTCCTTTTTCCGGCGGCGCAATTCTTGGGGATCGAATTCGCATGCAGCAGCATGCTTTGGATGATGGGGTATTTATTCGCAGCATGGCGACTCGCAGCCATATGGGGGGGCTGGCCAAGACCACTGTTGATGTTATTCACTTGCTTGATGCCGCCGGCAAGGATGTGATAATTGTTGAAACCGTAGGCGTTGGTCAGGATGAGGTCGATATTGTCAAGATTGCCCATACCACGGTTGTGGTGATGGTTCCCGGACTTGGGGATGCCGTTCAGATTGCCAAGGCCGGGGTGCTGGAAATAGCTGATGTTTTCGCGGTTAACAAGGCTGATCGGGAAGGAGCAGCGAAACTGGTAAACGAACTTCGGGTGATGCTTGATATGTCTACCGGGGATTGGAAGCCTGATATTTTCTCGACGGTTGCCAGGGATGATGTGGGAATTGCCGATTTGCTGGCCGGTATTTACCGGCACCGGGAGTATGTTCATGGTAAAGGTCTGGATCAGGAAAAATTTAAATCAAATGTCAGACAGGAATTATGTACTTATCTGATGGATGGGATTGTTGAGTTGGCAAATGCTTATCCCGACTTTGAACAAGTGGTGAAAGATATTTATCAAAAAGAGATAACTCCGTTGGAAGGGGCTGAAAAATTGTTTAAGGAAATGGGCGTCAAAATAATTGGCTGACGACTGGAGGAGCTAATGCTGAAGAAAATTGATCATATTGGTATTGCAGTTCATGATCTTGATGAAACCTCAAAATTTTATCGTGATGTATTGGGGATGGAATTACAGGGAGTTGACGAGGTTGAGAATCAAAAGGTCAAAGTTGCTTTTTTTAAAATTGGAGAAACAAATATTGAGCTGGTGATGCCCACCAGCGAGGATTCTCCGGTGGCAAAATATTTAGAAAAAAAAGGTGAAGGTATTCATCATATCTGCTATGCTACTGATGATATTGAAGCAGAAATCCAAAACATGAAAGCACACGGGGCTCGTATGATTGATGAATCTCCCCGATTGGGAGCCCATGAGGCGAAGGTTGCGTTTATTCACCCCAAAAGTTCCAAGGGTGTTTTGACCGAGTTGTCACAAAAATAACAGTAACCTGTAGTGTTCGGTAAACTTAATTAGTTTCCATCCGGAAACACCAGTTTCCGGATGGGCAATCAGCCTAACCATCTGTTTTTCCAATGCTTTACTGACAGTTGAGAGCGTTCAGTATGAGGTGATGGGTCAAAACCTGCTTTGAGATCAATGGGATTTTTTAAACATCTGTGAATAGAAATATATAAATGTCACTTGACAAAGCCGGTGACTTGGGGTAGCTGCATGCAATATGATGGATTATATGGGCGTCCGCCGGTCTGGATCAGGTTGTGATGCATAAATATCCGGAACCGCTCAAGAAGCTGGTGGAACAGTTGATGAAATTGCCCGGGGTGGGTCGGAAAACCGCAGACCGCCTGGCTTTTCACATTGTCCGCATGTCGCCTCCTGAGGCGGTGCGTTTGTCGCAGGCTATTCATGAAGTTACCTCCCGCCTGCAATTGTGTTCTAATTGTCAGAATTTAACTGAGGTTGATCCCTGTCCTTTATGTTCTGATTCCTCTAGGGATGCCCAGCAGTTGTGTGTAGTTGAATTTCCTGCAGATGTGACGGCGATTGAAAAATCGGGAGCTTTTAAAGGTCATTACTTTGTCCTCCATGGGGTAGTGGCCCCGTTACAGGGGGTGGGACCTGAAGACCTGCGCTTGAACCGATTGAAGGATCTTGTTGTTCGCAAACGGATCCAGGAGGTAATCATTTCAACTAATTTGACGGTTGAAGGTAATGTGACTGCCATGTATATTGCTGCACTGCTCAAACCACTCAACATCCATATAAGCCGGCCGGCATGTGGTTTGCCGGTGGGGGCTGATTTTGAATACATGGATCCGGTAACCATTGAAAAATCGATCAATGGTCGATGTAAATTATAAAGATGGTGTTGCTTGTACCAGGAAAATTAATTATTAGTTCTGGATTCCGGGATGAAGGAGAATATTCATGATTGAAGTCAGGATTCACGGAAGAGGTGGTCAGGGGGGGGTAACCTCTGCAGAAATGCTTGCTATAGCTGCCATTAGCGAAGGAAAATATGCCCAGGCCTTCCCGAGTTTTGGCCCGGAAAGACGGGGGGCACCGGTCATTGCTTTTGCCCGGGTCAGCGACACCAAAATTCGGAACCGGACAAAAGTCTATGCTCCGGATATTGTGGTTGTCCTTGATCCATCGGTGATGAAAATTGTTGACGTGGAAGACGGGTTAAAGGAAGACGGGATTCTGGTGATTAACAGCGGTAAATCCATTAACGAGCTGCGTCAGGAGTTTGGTTTCAAAACCGCAATTGCCAAGGTGGATGCAACCCATATTGCCATGGAAGAACTGGGATTGCCGATTACCAATACCACCATGTTGGGGGCTTTGGTGAAAGGGAAAGAAGTGATTTCGATAGATTCCCTGGTTGCTCCACTGGAAAAACGCTTTGGCCGGATTGCGGCTCGTAATATTAAGGCCATGAAACGGGCATATAAAGAAACGGTAGTGGCGGGAAAGGAGTCATAAGAATGGCTAAGAACTTTAGTGAGATGACCTGGAAAGAGTTTGGTCTTGCTTTTATGGTTACCAATCCCGGTTGTTCTGCGGAGTATCGCACCGGTGACTGGCGGTCACAAAAACCAATTATCGATAAGAGCAAATGCATCAAGTGCGGGATCTGCTATCTGTCTTGTCCGGATGGTGCCATCAATTTGGCTGCGGATGGCACTTATGACTTTGATTATGATCACTGTAAAGGTTGTGGGATTTGTGCCACCGAGTGCTGGACTGGTTGCATCAGCATGGTAGAGGAGGAGAAGTGATGGCAAAAAAAATAGGGATAGAAGTCTCGCTGGCAATCAGTGAGGCGGTGAAACTGGCGGATGTTGATGCCATTGCCGCTTATCCGATTACTCCACAGACCCACATAGTGGAGCATTTATCAGAATTGGTGGCTGATGGTGATTTGAATGCCGAGTTTATTCCGGTGGAATCGGAACATTCAGCTATGAGTGTTTGTGCCGGAACTTCAGCCGCCGGTGCCCGGACCTATACGGCAACCAGTTCCCAGGGCCTGGCCTTGATGAATGAAATACTTTTTATCATCCCGGCATTGAGATTGCCTATCGTGATGACATTGGCCAATCGGGCATTGTCCGGCCCTATCAGTATCTGGAATGATCATAGCGATCTGATGAGCGTCAGGGATACCGGCTGGATTGCCATGTTTGCCGAAAATGGCCAGGAAGCTTTTGACCTGACTCTGCAATCATTCAAAATAGCGGAAGATCATCGGGTGATGTTGCCCATCAGTGTGAACATTGATGGTTTTACTCTCAGTCATGTGATTGAGCCGCACGAGTTTCTCAGCCAGGAAGAGGTTGACCAGTTTTTGCCAACCTACGATCCCCTTATTCAACTTAATCCCGATAAACCGGTCAGTATGGGGATAGTGGGAATTCCTGAAATTTATTTTGAGGCGAAAAAAGCCCAGGATGTGGCTCTCATAGAATCAAAAGAGGTCATCAAAGAAGTATTTAAGGATTTTGGCGATCGTTTTGGCCGCTATTACAAGGTGATTGAATCCTACCGGACGGAAGATGCAGAGACTGTGCTGCTGACCATGGGTAGCATTGGTGAGACAGCTATGGAAGCCATTGATATTATGAAAGATGAGCAGGGTAAAAAGGTTGGACTTCTCCGTTTGCGTCTTTGGCGGCCATTCCCGGTACAGGAATTGCGGGAGATGGTAAAAGGCATCAAAACCCTGGCGGTGATTGACCGGGCTGTATCTTTTGGTGGCACGGGAGGCCCGGTGGGTGGCGAGATTCGCTCTGCCCTTTATTCCACTGAGGACAGACCCTATGTCGCCAGTTTCATCGCCGGTCTTGGTGGTCGGGATGTGACCATCCAGGATTTTATGGATATGGTAAACCTGGCTGAAAAGATGGAAGCTGAGCAAGAAGTTCACGAATATAAAATGATAGGAGTGAGGGAATAATGGATGCCTTCAATGTATATGCCGCTAAACTGGCACCGCAGCGGGAATCCCTGGCCCCTGGACATCGGGCCTGTCAGGGTTGTGCCGAACTCCTGGCTGCTCGCCTGGTAGCTAAAACCCTGGGTCATGATTTTATTATTGCCAATGCTACCGGTTGTTTGGAGATCGTTACTTCTTCATACCCCCATACAGCCTGGAAAGTTCCCTGGATCCACGTGGCCTTTGAAAATGCTGCCGCGGTTGCTTCCGGGATAGAATCCGGGATCAAAATTCTGAAGAAAAAGGGGAAGTATCCGGTAGACCGGGAGATTAAAATTATTGCTCAGGCGGGTGATGGCGGGACCGTCGATATCGGCCTGCAGGCACTTTCCGGAGCTTTGGAGCGTGGGCATGATTTTACCTATATCTGCTATGATAATGAAGCTTATATGAATACTGGAATACAGCGTTCAAGTGCCACCCCTTATGGGGCTTCTACGACAACTTCCCCTGCCGGTAAAGAAAGTATTGGCCAGGTGACGATGAAAAAGAATATGGCCGAAATTGCTGTTGCCCATGATATTCCTTATGTGGCGACGGCCAGTCCCAGCTATCCCTTTGATTTGATGGAAAAAGTGCGAAAAGCAGCAGATGTTAAGGGACCGGCTTATCTCCATGTGCTGACACCTTGCCCCACCGGTTGGCGTTTGGCTCCTAATTTGGCATTATCCATTGGTCGTTTGGCGGTTGAAACAAAAGTATTTCCCCTCTATGAGGTGGTGGACGGTCAATATAAAATGACAGTCGCATACAAACATCATCGACCGGTCATAGATTACCTTAAACCTCAGGGTCGTTTTCGTCATCTAAAAGAGAAAAGTATTGAATTTATTCAGCAGTATGTTGATGCTAATTATGAGCGGCTGTTGAAAAAAATAGAAATGAGTGAGGGCTAGGCTATGGAACTGACTGTCAAGGATATTATTGTCAAGTATGGATCTGATCCGTCACAGATCATCGCTATGCTGCAGGATATTCAGAGTGCCAAGCGCTATCTGCCGGAAGAAGATTTGCGGGGATTGGCTGCTGCTCTTGAAATTCCACTGACCCGTGTCTACCGGATAGCGACCTTTTTCAAGGCTTTCAGCCTGGAACCGAAAGGTGAACATATTATTAGTGTCTGCGTGGGAACTGCCTGCCATGTTCGTGGTTCTGACCGGATTCTTGATGAGTTGGAGCGGCAGCTGGGGATTGCCAGTGGTGAAACGAGCTCCGATCAGAAATTTAGTTTGGAGACGGTTAACTGCCTGGGAGCTTGTGCCCTTGGACCGGTGGTTGTGACTGATCAGGAGTATCATGGTGATATGACTCCAGGTCAGGTGAAAAAATTGATGGAGAATTACCGTTAATGTTCTGCGCTAACTGAAAAAGGATATTTCCCATGAAAAGAATACAATCAGCTCAGGGGCTGGAAGCCTATCGCCAGGAATGTGTGGCAGCCCGGGATCCCCAACGAACAGTAATTACCATCTGTGCTGGTACCGGCTGTCAAGCCCATGGCTGCTCCAATGTGGTGGATGCCATGCAGCAGGAATTGGATAAGCAGGGTCTTGACCAAGTTGAGGTCAAAGCAACCGGTTGTCATGGCTTTTGTGAACGGGGTCCGCTGGTAGTTATTAATCCCCAGGGGGTGTTCTATAATAAAGTGAAGGTTGAGGACGTTCCTGAAATTATTGCCAAGACGGTGCAGAAGGGGAAAGTTATTGAGTCGTTGCTCTATGCTTTGCCGGGTAGCGAAGAGAAGATTTCTCTGGAGAAGGATGTCCCGTTTTATAAATTGCAGAAACGGATTATTTTTGGCAGTAATGGCTTGATCGATCCGACAAGCATCGATGACTATCTGGCCATAGGTGGTTATCAGGCGCTGGCAAAAGCCTTAACCGACATGACCGCGGCTGGGGTTTTGGATGAAGTGATAAGCTCGGGCCTGCGAGGCCGTGGCGGTGGTGGGTTTCCCACTGGTAGGAAATGGGAATCTACCAGGAATGTTGAATCCGAGGTTAAATATGTGATTTGCAACGCTGACGAGGGCGATCCTGGGGCCTACATGGATCGCAGCCTTCTCGAAGGAAACCCCCATGCAGTTATTGAGGGGATGCTGCTTGGTGCCTATGCTGTCGATGCTACGGATGGCTATGTGTATGTGCGCCATGAATATCCACTGGCAGTTGCCAATTTGACCATAGCCATAGATGCCGCCCGGAAAATGGGTTTGTTGGGACAGAATATTCTTGGCAGTGGTTTCAATTTTGATATTAAGATTAGTCGTGGTGGTGGGGCTTTCGTCTGCGGTGAGTCCAGTGCCCTGATTGCCTCCATTGAGGGCCAGGTCGGTGAACCGCGGGCAAAGCATATTCACATGGCCGAAAGCGGCCTATGGGGGAAACCGACGGTATTGAATAATGTGGAAACCTGGGCCAATATCCCAGTGATTATTGATAAAGGGGCTAAATGGTTCCGGAGCATTGGAACCAAAGGAAGTCCTGGAACAAAAATCTTTTCTCTAGTGGGAAAGGTTAATAATAGCGGGCTGGTTGAAGTTCCAATGGGTATCTCACTGCGTGAGATTATTTTTGATATTGGCGGTGGCATTCCCGGTGGTCGAGCCTTTAAAGCAGTCCAGACCGGCGGACCTTCCGGTGGTTGTATTCCGGAAGAGCATCTTGACATCCAAGTTGATTTTGATGAGCTTGGCAAGGTGGGCTCCATGATGGGTTCTGGTGGTATGATCGTCATGGACGATCGCACCTGCATGGTGGACGTGGCCAAATATTTTCTCAATTTCCTCAAGGGTGAATCCTGTGGTAAATGTACCACCTGCCGCGAAGGCATCCTAAGGATGTATGAGATTCTTGATAGGATAACCCGGGGTGAAGGGGAGTTGAGTGACCTTGAATTGCTGGAGGAACTGGCCTTTGTGGTCCAAGAAGGTTCCATGTGTGGCTTGGGAAAAACGGCGCCGAATCCAGTTTTGAGTACCCTGCGTTATTTCCGCGATGAATATCTTGCTCACATCATTGACAAAAAATGTCCAGCTGGCGTCTGTAAAGATTTGATTCATTTTGAGATTGATCCTGACGCTTGTACCGGTTGCCATAAGTGTGCCCGGGTATGCCCGGTTGGTGCAGCTCATGGAAAGAAAAAAGAGCCTCACGAAATTGATCAGGAGAAGTGTATTAAATGCGGGATGTGTTACGATGCCTGTAAGTTTGATGCGGTGAAAATTATCTGATGAGTTTTGTATCCCATCCATAGCAAAGGGGAATGATGATGGTAGAAATAGCGATAAATGGAAAAAAAGTTCAGGTGGAAGAAGGGACGACAATCCTGGAAGCAGCGAAAGCAAATCAAGTTGTTATCCCTACTTTATGTTATCATGAACTTCTCGAACCCTACGGGGCATGTCGCCTATGCCAGGTTGAAGTTATTAAAAACGGCCGCCGGACATTGACTACCTCCTGTAATTATCCGATAACTGATCCCATTGAGGTGGAGACGGACACGGAGAAAGTCAGGAAGGTAAGGCGGATGGTGCTGAAGCTGTTGTTGGCCCGTTGCAATACTTCTCCGAAGTTGAATCAGCTAGCGGTTGAATATGGTATTGAAAGCTCCCCTTTCGAGCTTCATTATGATGATTGTATTCTCTGTGGTCTGTGTGAACGTGTCTGCCGGGAAATTGTTGGTGCCAATGCCATTACCTTTGCCCAGCGCGGAACTGAACGGGTGGTGGTTCCTCCCTTTGGAGAAGAGGCAGAATCGTGCATCGGCTGCGGTGCTTGTGTCTATGTCTGCCCCACCAACGCCATTCAGATTCAGGAGAATGGTGAGGAGAAGATCATCGACCGTTGGTCCCGGGTGTTGAAACTGCGGACTTGCAGCGAATGTGGGATGGAATTTGCTCCGGATTTTCAACTGCGTTTTATCCAGAAGAAGTATGACTTGCCGGAGGATTTTTTTGATTTGTGCCGGGACTGCCGGGCAATGAAAAAATAGGTGATTGTTCAACCGTTTTTAGTTTCAAAAGGTGACTGTGATTCCTGTTGCAGGAATAATAGTCACCTTTTTTCATAATGAGAAAATAATGATCGGGATAGTCATGATTGTAACCTCACTCGGCGTAGGTGCAAGCAAAAAAGTTTATGCCATAGTAAAACACAGCAGTGTCTGGTTAGAAAGTTGCATACTGTCAACCGGAGCTGATTTCAGCGCTTTTTGGCGCTCGATTGCCTGCTTTTCCAGCGGCTCATTGCGCTAAAGTTGCCAAACTCGCCCTGTAGGGCTCAAACATGGCAACTTTCACGCTCCAATCGCCGGGAAAAGCAACGGCATCTCACGATGTCGCGCTTGAAACAGCACCGGTTGCCGATATTGAACACGACGCAAAAAGCATACCGGACAGTACTGAGTAAAACACGTTGAAAATGTTATTACCATGAAGAGCATGAAGCATAAAGAGTTTGCCTAAAAATTTTTATGACCTTCATGTCCTGGTTTAGATTCTTTTTTTAATCTCATTGTGTAAAACTGCATAGATTAGTTATTAAGGTAAGATAAAAAGGAAATAGGTTTGAATATGGAAAAAGATTTTCTTCGACAGGATAAACGAAAAGCAGAACAGCTGCGCCCGGTAAGTTTCTATCCCGGTTATGTGGATTACCCGGCTGGATCGGTGCTGATTTCTGTTGGCAATACCAGGGTGCTTTGTGCCGCAACCGTGGAGGAATCGGTTCCCAGGTTTCTCAGAGGGAAGGGGGGCGGTTGGTTGACTGCCGAATACTCCCTGCTGCCCTGTTCGACCCATACGAGAAATCAGAGGGAGGCGAGTCGGGGAAAACAGGGTGGAAGAACCATGGAGATTCAGCGGCTTATCGGCCGCAGTTTGCGTTCGGTTGTTGACCTGAATCTCCTGGGGGAGAGGACCATCTGGATTGATTGTGATGTATTGCAGGCGGATGGAGGGACCAGGACCGCATCGATTACCGGGGCCTATGCCGCCTTGGGTCTGGCACTGATGAAACTGGATGCCGAACATAAGCTGGCCGGGAGGATACCACTGACCGATACCCTGGCCGCAGTCAGCGTTGGCATGACGGAAAAAATGGCGATACTTGACCTTGATTATCGTGAAGACTCGACGGCCAAAGTTGATATGAATGTGGTCATGACCGGTAGCGGTGAATTTGTTGAAATTCAGGGGACTGCTGAAGGACAACCTTTTGGGATGGATTCCCTCCAGGAAATGTTGACTCTGGCACAGGCGGGAATAAATGATTTAATAAAACAGATGGATGCTGATGTTTTTGTTGGGCAGCTTCAATCGCTGGTGATGAATACTGATGAATGAAAGGTCACTCCGTAAAGAGATGATGCCCCATGAAATTATCGTCGCCACTGGAAACCAGGGGAAGCTGCGTGAAATTCGCAACCTTCTCGCCGATTTGCCGATTACGCTAAACTCGTTAGCAGATTTTGCCGATATAAAAATGCCCCCCGAAAATGGGAAAACATTTTCTGCCAATGCCAGGCAGAAAGCCATGTTTGCGGTCGAAAAAACCGGCAGCTGGGTTTTGGCAGATGATTCCGGCCTTGTTGTTCCCAGCCTGAACGGTGAACCAGGCATTTATTCTGCCCGTTATGCCGGGGCCGATGCAGGCAATCTGAAAAATAATCTCTATCTGCTGGCTAAACTGCAAAATATTCCTGCTATTCAGCGACAGGCTTGGTTTGTCTGTGTTATGGTACTGGCAGCGCCAAGTGGTGAAATTCACCAGTTTGAAGGCCGTTGCGAGGGGAGAATAGCTGCATCAATGAAAGGGAATAAAGGCTTTGGTTATGATCCTCTTTTTCTTCTGGGGCCTGATTTCAGCGAAACCATGGCTGAAATCAGTCTGGTTGAAAAACAGCGTATCAGCCACCGGGGAGAGGCTTTGCATCAATTGAAAGAATGGTTGCTGGTTCAGAAAAGGCAGGAGCTGGAATGAAATGCTGAAAATCGGTTTAACCGGCAGCATCGCCAGCGGAAAAAGTACGATTGCCAGAATGTTTTCTGTGTTGGGGATCCATGTGATTGATACCGATGTCATTGCTCGCCGGGTGGTGGAGCCGGGTTCTCCCGGATTGGCTAAGCTGACAGCTGAATTTGGCGAATACCTGCTTAATGAAGATGGCAAGCTGAATCGGCAGTTTCTAGGTGAGCTGATATTTGCTGATCAGGGGAAAAGACAGCGGCTCAATAAGATTTTGCATCCCCTGATTATGTCAATCACCGGGGAAGAGATGCAGAAGTATGGCCGGCAGTATCCCGATGGCATGGTAATGGTTGATGTACCGTTGCTGATTGAAGAAGATCTTTTATCTTGGTTTGACCAGATTATCCTGGTTTATGTTCCGGTTGCCATTCAGCTGGAACGCCTTAAGGCACGGGATGGAATTGATGCGGAAACGGCCCGGTTGAAGATGTCTTCTCAGATGCCGCCGGAAGAAAAACGTAAATATGCTGATTTCGTTATTGATAACAGTAGCTCATTGGCTTTAAGCAGGACTCAGGTGGAAAATATTTTTCACTGTTTGCAAACGGTACACTGAAAGCCAATCAGGGGAGCCGAATAAACAGTGAGAAAAAAAGATTGACAAAACCAGGTTAAATAATTATATCGGTTATAAGCTTAGTGTAATTTAACGATGGGATTGAATTTCCCTCCCCTTTTTGCCAGCATAGTACAATACCTGTAATCTTATCCCTTTCTGGTATGTTTCTATAGGAAATAATCGAAACTTAGTTATTATATATTGTGTGTTGGTTTTTATAGCCATATTCCTGTTCAGGTAATCAGATTCCTGAGAGAAAACCTTCCTTATTGACCAATGTGATATATTAGGCCAAGTCCTATCGCTGAAAAAATATTTCCCTTAAAAAATGCTGCTGACTATTACCTGAATCGCCCCTGCTTGAACTATCTTTTAATTATTTGAGGATATATTTATGAATTTAAACGAACTGAAAACCAAGAAGATTTCCGACCTCACGGCATTGGCCAAGGAATTGAAGGTTGAAGGGGCTGCCGGCATGCGCAAGCAGGACCTGATTTTCGCTTTACTGCAGGCCCATACCAATAAAAATGGTATGATTCAAGGTTCAGGAGTGCTGGAAATTCTCCCTGATGGGTTTGGTTTTTTGCGGGCTCCGGATTATAATTACCTTTCAGGCCCAGATGATATTTATGTTTCGCCTTCCCAGATCCGGCGGTTTAATTTACGTACCGGCGATACCGTCTCAGGGCAGATCCGCTCGCCAAAGGAAACTGAGCGTTATTTTGCCCTTTTGAAGGTCCGGGCGGTTAACCATGAAAATCCCGAGATTGCCAGGGATAAAATTTTATTTGACAATCTGACCCCCCTTTTTCCTGATGAACGCTTCACCTTGGAACGGGAGCACGATAACTATGCCATGAGGATCATGGACATGATGACTCCCATAGGCAAAGGCCAGCGTGGCCTGATTGTGGCGCCACCCCGGACCGGTAAAACCGTACTGCTGAAAAATATTGCCAATAGCCTGACGGCCAACCATCCCGAGATTACCCTGATTGTCCTGCTTATTGATGAACGGCCGGAAGAGGTGACTGATATGCAGCGATCGGTAAACGGTGAGGTGATATCATCGACCTTTGACGAACCTGCCCAGCGACATGTGCAGGTGGCGGAAATGGTCGTAGAAAAAGCTAAAAGACTGGTGGAACATAAGCATGATGTGGTTATTTTGCTGGATAGTATTACCCGGTTGGCACGGGCATATAATATCATCGTTCCTTCCAGTGGCAAGGTGCTTTCCGGTGGGGTTGATTCCAATGCCTTGCATAAACCAAAGCGCTTTTTCGGCGCAGCCAGAAATATCGAGGAAGGTGGTTCCCTGACCATTATTTCAACCGCCTTGATTGAAACCGGCAGTCGCATGGATGATGTTATTTTTGAAGAATTTAAGGGAACGGGGAATATGGAGATCCATCTTGATCGGAGACTGGCAGATAAACGGACTTTTCCTGCCTTTGATATTGCTCGTTCAGGCACCAGAAGAGAAGATTTGTTGATGAGTAAACGGGACCTGCAGCTGGTATGGATATTGAGAAAATTTCTCCAACCCATGGGAGTGGTGGAAAGCATGGAATTTTTGATGGAAAAAATGGAAGGCACCAAAAATAATGCGGAGTTTCTTGATTCCATGAACCGTTAGGAATCTGGCTGCGGCAAAAATGGCGTATAAAAGGTCAAGGAAGGTCAACGGCCATAACCCAAAATAAATTTTCTGAGGATGTTCCGGCATGGCTTTCGCTCATTCTCGCCGGCCGTCCATGGCCGGCTCCGAGGCGTCCGCCGCGAATCACCGTCCTGGTGATTCGTTCGGCAGCCAAACCCGCTGCTAGCCAAGCCCGAACATCCTGAAATGTATTCCCGACAATGCTAGACGGAAAGTGGAATTTTCTTGTTTTTTATACCCCTCAAGGGGGTACTGAAAAGAGTGACAGAAATTCAGGAGTATGTTACTAAAAGAGAAAAAAATAATTGACAAAAACAGCCAGTTCCGGCTAACTACTTGTTTTAATTTGTCACATTAAATACCAGCGCATTGAAAAATGCGCCGAACAGGAGGTTGAGAGTAGCTCATGAAGAAAGATATACATCCTAAATATGATACCTGTAAAGTAACGTGTGCCTGTGGAAACAGTTTCGAAACCCGAGCAACCATCCCGGAGATAAAGGTTGAGATTTGTTCTGAGTGTCATCCTTTTTATACCGGTAAGCAGAAATTGCTTGATACAGCTGGTCGGATAGAGAAGTTCCGGCGTAAATACGGCAAAGCGGAAAATTAGTTCTTGCAGGTTACTGTCCTTGCTCATACGGCAGAGCCGGTAAAAGTGGTGGCCATGGCTGCCCGCCTGTGCTATTCGTCCTTGGATATTGAGAATCTGCGGTGTAGTACCCTTGACGAAGACCAGCAGTTGATTGGAAAAGTTTTAGCTCTGGGGCATGAGTCCGTGTTGGAGCACGCTTCATTTTCTCTTGGAATTGAAGGGGTTTCCCGGGTACTCAGCCACCAGTTGGTCCGGCATCGTCTAGCTTCCTTTTCCCAGCAAAGCCAGCGATATGTCAGCTTTGATGAGGGCTTTTCCTATCAAGTTCCACCGTCTATCCTGCAAAATGAATCTTTACATCGGGAATATGATAGAATGATGGGGCAGCTGGCAGAGCTTTATCGCCACCTGCGCAAACGGGACATTCCGGCTGAAGATGCGAGGTTTGTCCTTCCCAATGCTGCTGATACCCGGTTGGTGATGACCATGAATGCCCGGGAGTTGCGTCATTTTTTTCGGCTTCGTTGCTGTCGTCGGGCCCAGTGGGAAATCAGAGCGCTGGCCACGGAGATATTACGCCAGTTGAGGAAGATTGCATTTCCACTTTTTCATGATGCCGGTCCAGCCTGTCTTTCCGGACCTTGCCCGGAAGGGCCAATGAGTTGCGGGGAGGTGAAGGTTGTGCGGTTGGAATTTGGTAAATTGGAGTAGAATTCCAGGCGAAACTTTCACCGGCTGGTGATGGTGGAAAATGAAATAGTTATACAACGGTTGCAGGCAGGGTCTATAGGCGCCCTGCTTTTTGTTTTTTTGGTGAAAATTTCCAAAGGTCGTGATTATGTTTTCTAAGCTAGGTGAAGTGGAAGAAAGATTTATTGATTTGGAACGGGAAATGATGCAGCCGGAGATTGCGGTTGACCCCAAACGATTTCGATCCACGGCGAAACAAGCGGCGGAATTACGTCCCGTAGTGATGTCCTACCGTGAATATAAAGAGGTTGAAGCGGAATTGGAGGAATATCAGGGGTTTATTCAGGGTGATGATGAAGAATTGAAATCCCTGGCCCAGGAAGAATTGCCGGATTTATTGGGAAAGAAAGAATTGCTGGTGCATAAGCTGCGCCACCTGCTGCTGCCTAAGGATCCCAATGATGAGAAGAATGTGGTGCTCGAAATCCGTGCTGGAACCGGTGGTGATGAGGCAGCCCTGTTTGCTGCGGACCTGTTTCGCATGTATAGTCGTTATGCCGATCAGCGCCACTGGAAAGTTGAAATTTTAAGCCAGAATATGATTGGAGTTGGTGGATTCAAGGAAGTTATTGCTCTGGTCCAGGGGAAGCGGGTGTACAGTCAGCTGAAATATGAAAGCGGCGTTCACCGGGTTCAACGGGTTCCTTCTACTGAATCCCAGGGTCGTATCCATACCTCCGCGGTGACCGTGGCAATATTACCTGAAGCGGATGATGTAGAGCTTAACATTAATCCCAATGATTTGCGGATTGATGTTTACCGGGCTTCCGGGCCCGGAGGACAAAGTGTTAATACTACGGACTCAGCTGTGCGGATAACCCATATTCCCACTGGATTGGTGGTTTCCTGCCAGGATGAGAAATCGCAGCACAAAAATAAGGCGAAGGGTATGCAGATTCTCAAAGCCAGGTTATTTGATCTGAAGCAGCAGGAACAACATGATCAGATTTCCGCTGATCGGCGTCAGCAGGTGGGTTCCGGGGATCGAAGTGAACGGATACGCACCTACAATTTTCCCCAAGGGAGGGTTACAGATCATCGTATAGGTCTGACTTTACATAAGCTTGACCAAGTGATGGCCGGGGATCTTGATGAGATCATTGAAGCATTGACGACCTTTTATCAGGCTGAGGCATTGAAGGCCGGACAGGGATGAGTGAAAGCTGGACGGTAATAAAATTGTTGAGTTGGGCAGTCCCTTATCTGCAGAAATATGGTGTCAGTACGCCACGACTTGATGTAGAACTGTTGCTGGCCAAGGTGCTGTCTTGTGATCGAATTGATTTATATTTGAACTATGACCGGCCAACTTCGGCCGCGGAACGGGCAGCTTTTAAAAAATTACTTATCAGGCGGCGGGAACGGGAGCCCATTGCCTATATTCTCGGGCAAAAAGAGTTCTGGTCTTTACCCTTCATGGTGAATCCGGAAGTGCTTATTCCACGTCCCGAAACTGAGCATCTGGTTGAGGCCGCCATTGCCATTATAAGTCAGCATTATTCAACTGGCGGAACCGTGGTGGATTTAGGTACTGGTAGCGGCAATATTCTCCTGTCCCTGGCTCACCATTTTCAAGCCCATGCCGGGTTTAACTGGTTGGGATTTGATCTTAGCTCCAAGGCGGTGGAAACCGCCAGCAACAATGCCAGGCTGCTGAAATTGGAACGGGTTGTATTCTCCGTAGCCGATCTGGCTGCCGTCCGGCCTGAGCCGGATCAGAGCTGGAATATCATTCTTAGCAACCCACCATATATTCCTACGGTGGAGTTGGAAAGTTTGGCCACAGAAGTCAGGAAAGAGCCTCGAAATGCCCTGGATGGGGGGGCTGACGGCCTGGATTATTATCGGGTGATAAGCCAAAGGATTTCAACTCTACTGCCGGCCGGAGGTTTTCTGCTGGTAGAAGTGGGAGATGGCCAGGCGGAAAAAGTAAGAGTACTGTTGGCTGAGCAGAATCCCCATAGTTTAGATACGGCTTTGGATCTTCAGGGAATAGAAAGGGTAGTTATCGGGCGATGGATAAAATCATAGTCAAAGGTGGACATAGGCTGGCTGGAGAAGTGGCAGTCAGTGGGGCTAAAAATGCCGCCTTACCTATTCTTGCTTCCAGCCTGCTGGTTTCCGCAGGCAGCAGCAGATTTAGTAATGTTCCCCGTCTACGGGATATCTCAACCATCTGTACATTGCTTTCAACCATGGGCGCAAAGGTTTATGCTCATGAAGAGGTGGTTGAAATTGATGCTTCCGGTGTTTCAATCCTGGAAGCTTCTTATGATTTGGTAAAGACCATGCGGGCTTCGATTCTGGTTCTCGGCCCCTTGCTGGCCCGTTTTGGTGAGGCTGCTGTCTCACTGCCGGGTGGTTGTGCCATTGGCGCCCGGCCGGTCAACCTGCATATTAGCGGCCTGGAAATGATGGGTGCAAGCATAAAAGTAGAGCATGGATTTATCTATGGTCAAGCCCAGCGGCTTCATGGTGCTGATATTACTTTTGACCTGCCGACGGTGACCGGCACGGAAAATTTGATGATGGCTGCAACTCTGGCTCATGGAACAACGGTTTTGCGCAATGCCGCCCGGGAGCCGGAAGTGTGTGATCTGGCCATCTGCCTGCGGCAGATGGGAGCTGAAATTGTGGGCGAAGGAACGTCTACCATCACTATTGAGGGGGTGAATAAACTCCATCCGGTGGAGTATGAAATCATGCCGGATCGCATCGAAGCTGCGACCCTGGTAGTGGCCTGTGGAGTGACTAATGGTGATTTTTTGATTAAAAACTGTCCTCTTGCCAAAATGGCGGCGGAGGTTGCTAAATTGCAGGAAGCCGGATTGGTAATTAGTCCAGTGGGTAAAAAGGGAGAATTGGGTCATAGTGGTGTTGATGTCCGAGTTGTAAGCCAGCGACCTCTTACAGGTATTGATGTGAAGACCATGCCTTATCCCGGCTTTGCGACTGATGTTCAAGCCCAGTTTATGGTACTCATGTGTTTGGCCCGGGGAACCAGTGTGATTACGGAAACGGTCTTTGAGAATCGTTTTATGCATGTTTTTGAGTTGCAGCGTATGGGTGCTGATATTGAAGTTGAGGGGCGCAGCGCCATTATTAAAGGGTCTAATAAGCTTTCCGGTGCTCCGGTTATGGCCTCCGACCTTCGGGCCAGTGCCAGCTTGGTATTGGCAGGTCTGGCAGCAGAAGGAGAAACCATTGTCTCCCGGGTTTATCATCTGGATCGGGGATATTACCAGTTTGAAAAAAAATTGCAGGTTCTTGGTGCTGATATTAGAAGAGAAACTGCAATCGTAGGGGCAA
Source organism: uncultured Thermodesulfobacteriota bacterium (assembly GCA_964478545.1). Lineage (GTDB taxonomy): Bacteria > Desulfobacterota > Anaeroferrophillalia > Anaeroferrophillales > Anaeroferrophillaceae > DQWO01. The sequence goes on along the minus strand of CAYZIS010000001.1, from coordinate 45,664 downwards.
CCCCCCGTGGTTGCCCATTGTCCGGGCGGCCACAGGGTGCCGCCCCTACAAATTCATGATGGAAAGCGATTAAAATACAGGAGAGCACATGCCGGTTGCCATTTATGACAGTTCTGCCAGTGATTTTCAGCCTTTTTTCAGGAAATTATGTGAGCGGAATCCAGAGCTGACCAGGGAAGTAGAGCAGACAGTCAGAGAGATTATTGATCGGGTTCGCAGAGAAGGTGATGCGGCATTGTTCCACTATAGCCGTACTTTTGATGACCTGGATTTGGCTGAAGTTTCTTTGGAGGTTTCGGCTTCCGAATTGAATGATGCCTTGGAATCGTTGCCAGCGGATGAACTTGTCCATCTTAATCTTGCCATTGAGCGGGTGACGCGTTACCATCAGCGTCAATTGCGCCAGTCCTGGTTTGAAGACCATGAACCAGGGGTGCTGTTGGGGCAGAAGGTAACTCCTCTTGATAGAGTAGGGGTTTATGTTCCCGGGGGCAAAGCCTCCTATCCATCATCGGTGATTATGAATGTTCTGCCGGCCCGGGTGGCTGGGGTATCTGAGGTGATTATGGTGTCGCCGGCAGCCCGGGGATATAATCCGGCAGTTCTGGCAGCAGCAAAGTTATGTGGGGTTGATCGGGTATTTCGCCTTGGTGGTGCCCAGGCGGTTGCCGCCTTGGCTTATGGGACTGAAATCGTACCGGCGGTAGATAAAATTGTCGGTCCGGGAAATATTTATGTAGCCCAGGCCAAACGCCAGGTTTTCGGCCAGGTAGGCATTGATATGGTTGCCGGTCCCAGTGAAATTCTGGTGTTGGCCGACCATTCCGCCAACCCGGAATGGGTGGCGGCGGATATGCTTTCCCAGGCCGAACACGATGAGCTGGCCATGGCGGTAGTGATGACTCCCGATCGCCGAATGGCTGAGGCGGTGCAACGGGAATTGGCCCTTCAACTGGATGGTCTTCAGCGGCAGAAAATTGCCCGACAGTCTTTGCAACATGGGGCCATTATTGTGACCGGAAGCTTGGATGAGGCATTGTCATTGGCTAATGAATTTGCCGCGGAACATCTGGAACTGGCAGTGGCACAACCTTTGGCGGCGCTCAGCTCAATCAGACATGCCGGGGCAATCTTTTTAGGTCATTATACCCCGGAAGCATTGGGAGATTATCTGGCTGGGCCGAACCATGTTTTGCCTACTGGCGGCACCGCCCGTTTTTCATCAGCGCTTGGAGTGGATGATTTCCTCAAACGTTCCAGTATTCTGTCATTTACTAAGAGTTCGCTGGCAAAGTATGCTATACCGGTACAGGAACTGGCCGGTATGGAAGGGCTGGAAGCCCATGGGCTGGCGGTCAAACGGCGGATGGCAGATAGCTAAAAAAGATTGAGAGGATAATATGACAAAAAAAACACAGCGGCAGGGAAAAGTGCAGCGACAGACGGCTGAAACCAATATCAGCCTGGATCTGTTATTGGATGGCCAGGGAACGGCATCAATCGCCACCAGCATCCCATTTATGGATCATATGTTGACGTTGTTTGCCCGGCATAGCTGCAGTGATATTGCTGTATCCGCCCAGGGTGACCTAGAGGTTGATTATCATCATACAGTTGAAGATCTGGGAATCTGCCTGGGACAGGCCTTGGCTTTGGCGTTGGGTGATGGTGGCGGTATTGCCCGCTATGGTCAGGCCACCATTCCCATGGATGAAGCTCTGTGCTCAGTGGTGGTCGATATCTCCAGGCGTCCTTACCTGACGTATAATGTGCCGTTGATGGTGGAAAAAGTTGGAGTGATGGATACCGAGTTAATGGAAGAGTTTTTTCGCGCATTTGCCAGCCATGGGGGCATGACCCTGCACATCAACCTTCATTATGGAAAGAATCAGCATCATATTTTTGAGGCTGTTTTCAAGGCTCTGGCCCATGCTTTAAGACGGGCTTGGACTCCTGATGCCAGTCTTGCCGGCCAGCCTTTAAGCACCAAAGGAATGCTGTGAGATGATTGCAATCATTGATTATGGCATGGGCAACCTGCGCAGCGTGCAGAAAGTGATTGAAAAGGTGGGTTTCACCGCAGAGGTTACCCGCTCCGTGGATAAAATAGCTGATGCTAAGGGCGTCATCCTTCCAGGGGTGGGTGCCTTTAAGGATTGTATGGAGAACCTGGATCATTATAAGCTTATCCAGCCGGTTCTGAAGGCAATTTCCTCGGGAAAGCCGTTTTTAGGTATCTGTTTAGGCCTGCAGGTGCTTTTTACTGAAAGCCAGGAATTTGGGCATTTCCCTGGTCTGGATGTCATCAAGGGGTCGGTTGTTCCTTTTTCCCATCGTCTGGTCGACCCTGACAATGAGAAAAGTTTTTTGAAAATTCCCCATATGGGCTGGAATATCATCCATAAAAAGGGTTCGTCGCCCCTGCTCGAAAATATTGCTGATAAATCCTACTTTTATTTCGTTCATTCCTACTACGTGGTTCCCGAAGATCCAGCAGTTATTGCCACGACCACTGATTACGGGATTGATTTTGTTTCATCAATTTATCGAGACAATATTTTTGCCACTCAGTTCCATCCCGAAAAAAGTCAGCTGCAGGGGCTTGAAATCCTTAAGGCTTTTGGCGAAATGGTGATGACATCATGATCGTAAGGAAAATTTTTATTTGGAGGACGAAGAGACTCTTATGACTGTGGAAACCCGGAAATTGTTTTATGGTTGTTTTTGCCTGTTTGTTTGTGGACTGATACTTTGCTTGTCCTCTTGTGCCACCAAGGGCACACTCATTTCTCCATCCCAGGATAAGGTGCCACCGTATGGAAGTGTTGCCGTGTTGCCTTTTCACCTGGCTGGAGGCAATGGCAATATCCAAACCATGACCAGCTGCCAGCTATCCAAAGAGCAGATTAGATGCGAACAGGTTTCCAGCCAGATTGGTCTTCAGGTTGCAACCTCAATGGCCCGGGAGATTGCCATCTATGGATTGCACCGGGCAGTTGAACCCCGGGAGGTGCTGGCAATTATTTCCAACTTAGGTCTGGTTCCGATCAAGAATATTGGTCGGAAGCTGGGAGTGGATATGCTAATATTTGGCACCGTTACCCGCTATCTTGAACGGGTGGGGGGGCCGTATGGTGTAACCAGGCCGGCTTCGGTTGCTTTTGAAGTGGTCATGGTTGATGCCCGTTCGGGGAAAAAGGTATGGGCGGGTAAGTTTTCCCATACCCAGAAAGGCTTAAGTGAAGATTTGACCAATTTAGGTTCCTTTCTTCGTGGAGGTGGTAAGTGGCTGACAGTCAGGGAGTTGGCGGATGTCGGGATAGCCCGGTTGGTTCAGCAGCTTCCCGGTCTAGAGGGGAAGGAGATTCATTGATATGCTGATTATTCCGGCCATTGATTTAAAAGACGGCAATTGTGTTCGGCTTCGCCAGGGGCGGATGGAAGATGATACCCTGTTTTCCAGCGACCCGCTGCAGATGGCTCGCCGCTGGCAGGAGGAAGGGGCCCGGTATCTGCACCTGGTCGATTTGAATGGGGCCTTTGCCGGCAGTCCGGTGAACCGTGAAACAATTGTCAATATAGTGAAATCCCTGGATATCCCCTGCCAGCTGGGTGGTGGCATACGTTCTCTGGAAATTATTGAAAACTATCTCAACCTTGGTCTTGATCGGGTTATCCTTGGGACAGTAGCCGTTGAACAGGAAGAGTTGGTTGCTGAGGCGGCCAGCCGTTTCCCCGGGCGTATCTGTGTGGGAATTGATGCCCGCCAGGGCAAGGTATCCACCCGGGGCTGGGCGGAAGAAACGGAACTGGAAGCCCTTGATCTGGCGCTGAAAATGCAAGGGTTGGGGGTGGCGGCAATTATTTATACTGATATTATGCGGGATGGTATGCAGACTGGGGTAAACCTGGAAGATACCGGCAGGCTGGCAGAAGCCCTGGAGATTCCGATCATTGCCTCCGGGGGGATTGCTTCCCTGGAGGATGTAAAGCAATTGTTGACCATCGAGAGCAAGGGGGTAACCGGTGCCATCACTGGCCGGGCGCTTTATGAAGGGACGCTTGATTTAAGAGAAGCCATGAAGCTGGTTGATAATGTATGATCAGGTGGGCTGTTAATTCTATGGAATTTTTACAGGACTGAGCAGATGTTGGCAAAAAGGATTATCCCTTGTCTTGATGTGAAGGACGGTCGGGTGGTTAAGGGTGTTAATTTTGTTGGCCTACGGGATGCCGGTGATCCGGTGGAAGTGGCAGCTGCCTACGATGAGCAGGGTGCCGATGAAGTGACGTTTCTGGATATTACTGCTTCCAGCGATCAACGGAATATTATTATTGATGTGGTCCGGCGGACAGCTGAACAGGTGTTTATTCCCCTGACAGTAGGTGGTGGTATCCGGTCATTGCAGGACATACGTGATTTATTGAATGCCGGGGCGGATAAGGTTTCCATCAACACGGTGGCAGTAAAAAATCCCACCTTTGTGCAGGAGGCTTCCCGTCGTTTTGGCAGCCAGTGCATTGTTGTTGCTATTGACGCCAAGTCCCGGGCTGGGGGCGGCTGGGAAGTGTATATTTATGGTGGCCGCGAACCTACCGGCATTGACGCGGTATCATGGGCGCAACAAATGGAAGAGTACGGTGCCGGGGAAATTTTGTTGACCAGCATGGATCGGGATGGCACCAAGGATGGTTATGATCTGCCATTGACCCGAGCTATTGTTGACGCGGTGGACATTCCAGTGATTGCTTCCGGTGGTGTTGGTAATCTTGAACATCTCTATGATGGTTTTGCCAAAGCCAACGCCAGTGCTGCTCTGGCGGCTTCGATCTTTCATTATCGCGAATATACTATTGGCGAGGCAAAGGAATATTTACGTGGCCGTGGCGTCAGGGTCAGAGATGCCGCCGGTTGTTGAGGCAGTTGGCTATTATTCCCCAAATACTTAAAACTCAACTTTCTGAGTTATGAAAAAATAGCCCTGCCTGCCGGCGTGCCTGCCTGCCGGCAGACACGGCTATGAGCCAGGCCCGAACATCCTGATAATGTATTCTGGTAACACAAGTCAGAAAGTTTGGGTTAAAGGAGAAGAGGTGAAAAATGAATCTGAAAGAACGATTGACTGAGGAAATGAAAACTGCTGCCCGGGCAAAGGAGAAACTTAGGCTTTCCACCATTCGTATGGTTCGGTCTGAGATGAAAAATCGGGAAATTGCTCTCCGGCATGAGTTGAGCGATGATGAGATTCTCAAGCTGTTGGGAACGATGGTCAAACAGCGGAAAGAATCAATCAGCCAGTTTAAAAAAGGGGGACGGGAAGATCTGGTTATCCAAGAAGAGCGAGAGCTGGAAGTACTGAGTGCTTATCTGCCGGAACCCATGAATGTTGCTGAAATTGAAAGTATTGTTAAAACGGTTATTGCTGAGACCGGGGCCGCCGGCAAAAAAGATATGGGCAAGGTAATGCAGGCGGTAATGGCCCGGGTTGCCGGTCGTGCGGATGGCAAGGAAGTCAACCGTATGGTTTCCTCATTGCTTTCCTGAGTTATGGAATCTCACGCGGCCCGGGTGCTGGAATTTCCTTGGCTGGCCGAACGAGTTGCCCGGCATGCCTGTACCAGGGATGCCCAGGATGCCCTCCGTCAGCTTTCCCCCCTTTCCTCCTCTTTATTTCCTGAATTGCCGGCCAGATTAGGCCGGATTTCCCGGTTCATGGAACTGGTAGCCGAATATGGTCCCGTTCCCTTGTCGGGAGTGCGAAATCTTGCTGCTGAGCTTGAACTTATTCGGGTTGAAGAAACCTACCTTCCTCCCCAGATGTTGATCTCAATAGCCGAAACCTTCCGCCGGCTGGAAAAGATTACCCACTATGCCGCCGCCATGGATGAGCGCTTTTCCCTCTTGGGGAACTTATTTGAGGGGATTCGCCCATTTAGGCCGTTGATGGATTTGATCGAGAGTTGTTTTGATGAGCGGGAGGAATTGAAGGATTCGGCCAGCCACGCTCTGGCTGATATCCGCCAGCAGATCAAAAATACCCGCCGGAAGCTTAACACTATCCTTGAAGCTCATCTTCAGAATCCCGCCTACCAGCCTATTATTCAGGATCACCTGATTACCCAGCGCAACAACCGCTACGTGATACCGGTTAAACTGAATTTCCGCACTTATTTTTCAGGTATCATTCATGATCAGTCCAGGACCCAGATGAGTTTTTTTGTTGAACCGATGGAAACTATCGGCCTCAACAACAACCTAAGGATTTTGCAGCAGGAGGAGCAGGAAGAGGAAATCAGGATTCTCAAAATGATTGCCGGCCACCTGCGGGCCGAAACCCGGGAGATCATCAGGGTGTTGGATCAGGTGTTTTTTCTTGACCAGATTCAGGCAAAAGCTCTTTATGGTCTCGAGATTGGGGGCTCAGCGCCTAAGCTATTGACCGAATGGACTGGGGGCTTTTTTCTGAAACAGGCCAGGCATCCATTACTTTTAACTGATAAGGGTCCTGAAATGGTGGTTCCGGTGGATATTGATTTTGAACCCGGCATTCAGGGGTTAGTGGTCTCAGGTGCCAATGCCGGTGGGAAAACTGTGGCGCTCAAGACTTTGGGGCTGGTCAGTCTGATGGCCCGTTGTGCTTTGCCACTGCCGGTAGCGGCTGAAAGTAGCATTCCATTGTTCAGTGAGGTTCTGGCCGATATTGGTGATGAACAAAGTATCAGTGAGGATGTCAGCACCTTTTCCGGCCATTTACATCATATTGATACCATCCTTCGTTGTTGTGATACTCGGTCCCTGGTTTTATTTGATGAGCTTGGTGCCGGTACTGATCCTCAGGAAGGCGCGGCCCTGGCCATGGCGGTGATGGATGAGTTGCATGAACGGAAATCCGCTTTTCTGGTTACCACCCATTATAATAATGTCAAAGCCTATGCCTACGAACGGCCATGGGTTGAAAGCGTGGCGGTTTCATTTGACGCAAAATCATTGCAGCCATTGTACCGTTTGCAGTATGGGGTTCCCGGCCTGAGTAATGCCTTCCAGGTTGCCCGGCTGCTGAAATTTAATAGTTCTGTCATTGTCCGGGCCCGCAGTTATCTTGATCGGGACCATGATCAGGTAGTGGTGATGGCTGAAAAACTGGAAAAACGCCTGGTACAGGTGCAGAATAAAGAGTTGGAGCTGTTCAAATTGAAGCAGGAGGCTTTTCATGTACGTGAGCAATGCCGAAAAGAGCGGGAAATGCTCCTGGAACAGCAAGAAAACCTGCGCCAGACTGCCAGTCAGCAGCTGGCCGAGATTGTCAGTAAAGCGGAAGCTGAATTTAAGCCTATGCTGGCCGTGTTGGAGAAAAAGCAACAGGAGATGGATGATGTTCCCTTTGTAAGAATAAAAACCGGGAAAATACGTCATGAATTTGCTGAAATAAAGCAGGAGGTGGGCAAACTGTTACCCACCGTGCCGGAACGTCCACAAAAATCTATTGATTTAGGGGGTCTCTCAGTTGGTGATCGGGTAACGCTGGTCGGCAGCCGGCAAGTTGGTGAAGTAGAAGCCGTTGACCTGCATAAACAGCTGGTTTCTCTCTGTATGTCCGGGAACCTGCGGCTCAGTATGCCGATGGGTAGAATTACTTCCATCCTCAGCAAAGGGGATATTAAAAAGCCGGGGAGTGTTAAGGTAAGTGTACCTTCCAGTGGTGGCTCGCCACTGCCCACGCTTAATCTGATTGGTAAACGGGTGGATGAAGCCCGGGAAGAGCTGGAAGGTTATCTGGATCAGGCAATGATGGCCGGGATGGAAAAAGTCGAAATTATTCATGGTTTTGGGACCGGTCGACTTCGCAAGGGAATCCATGAGTTTCTGCGGCAACTGCCTTATATCTCAGACTATTATCATCCACCTGCCGATCAGGGTGGGCAGGCGGTGACAGTGGTGGAACTCAAAGGATAAGCAAATCAGTAAAAAATCTTGACTTTCCTGTTTCTTTTATCTATAAGAATATCCTGTTTTACCTATTCCTCGGTAGCTCAACTGGCAGAGCGGGTGGCTGTTAACCACTAGGTCGTAGGTTCGAATCCTACCCGGGGAGCCAAAACTGCTTCAAGGCCGTTTCTTGTGAGAGAAACGGCCTTTTTCTTTTGTAACTATGGTGATTTTTCAGCTTGTTGGTCTCTTGTGCTTTCCAAAAAGAATTGTAGTATATGGTCACTTAATCACAGCACGGCATAAAGATAATTGCAGAGAAGGTTAAGTTTGGGAATATTGACAAAAATGAGACATTGCCACTGCCAACATCAAATTGTCCGGAAGGTACTTGACTTTTACACACTAAAGCAATTTTCACTTTGAATACGGAACTGAATTATTTTCTCTTTTTGATCATAATCCTTTTATTCTGTTGTAAAGAATTTAGAGTTTAACATATTGTCCAAATTTTTGAGACCCACGGTTGCCAAGTGGCTAACCATCGGCAGTATAGCGTTCTTCCTGATAACTGCCAAGGTTGTTGACTGCCGATCAGTGTTCCACGCCGTATCAAAGGCAGTAGCACTACAGATGACAGCCTCCGAGACCCACCTGGAAATAAAAAAGCATGCTTTTCATGGCTGTAAATGTCCAAGATAGGATCTGTCTGTAAACCATAAAGATCATTCAGAGAGGTTGGTTCCGGTAAAAAAAATAAGTTCCTGGTATTACCCCAGCTATGGTTCCGTCCCTTCAACCATACGCCGTAATTCGTATCCCGGATCGACCAAGGTCAAGGTTACCAGATCAAGTTTGAAGTTGCTGTGGTAATCGTGGATAATCAGACGAACCAGATCGGCAAATGAGTTAATGCCGATAAAACTCAGTTCCTGTTCATCAAAAAACTGTTTCTTTTCTTCATTCTGTCTAGCCTGGGATAGAAAATCATTGAGCCTTTGCCACCGCCGATTTTTTTCTGGATGCCATTAACCATGGTATCCCCTCGCCTGCCTCGCAAGGTCAATCTCCTTGACCATTACACCTTAAATGCCGTAATTTTGGGCGTAGGGAACAGCGCTAATTCCGATCACGTCCGGCACCCCCATGCCTAAAAAACCCACTGAGTTACCAGCTTGTTGGGAAAGCATAAAGCTGGTGGATCAATTCGCATATTTACCGTTTTAAGGAGGTATTTTATTTTGAAAAATAGGCGGTGAAATAAAGAGTTATTCAACAGTAGCCAATATTGATGGTGAATTCGATAAGAAGGAGAGAGCGTTTATTCATAAGGGTTTTGTCTGTGCTCTAAAAGAGCCGCACCCAAATCAAATGATTGCTAATCCTTCGTTTTTAATTTGTTGTACAAACGGATCATCATCGCTAAAACTGTCAGGGTTGAATGGCAACGGTTCAATCCGATCATCGACAGATATTGCCAGTTCAGTCAGTCTTATGCGCTCTTCAAAACGGTCGTTGCTTATCTGGGGAGAAACAATTGCCACATCTATATCACTCCACTTATCTACTTAAGGGTGTTGCAATGATCGCCGTAAGTCATTGATTTTATTAGTGTTTCCGGGAAAATCCCGAATGGAGTTTTTCGCTAAAAAACCTATGATTTCAATAGGTTAGCCGATTCGTTGCAACACCCTTTACTTGTCCTTTGGCATAGGAGCCAAAAATATAGGCCTTGGAAATATGGAATCCTGTGCGGCGGAGTTTATCTAGAAACAATTGGACATTTTTCAAAACTATAGATTCGATTTCAGTCATATAAAAACCTCTTTGATTTTTTCCAGTTCTATTGCAGTGAACTGCAAGGTGCATTTTTCCCTGAATTCTTTTTTGTAGTCAGGGTATCTTGATTCAAGATTAAAAGCTGTAATCCTTATTAGAGTACGCTTCTGTTCTCCAGTTATTTCTATCTGAGCTTCTTGGGCTAATCTCAATAAATTATGAGAACGAGGCACCTGTTGATTGGTATTTTTGACAAGTACCGCTTTTATGATTTTTTCAATAGCAAGATGGCCAAAGAAAAGCGCATAAGAATAATCTTTTTTTTCAAAAAGATGTTTTGCAACCTGGAGAGATCCATCCGCTTCAGATGCCCAAATAGCATGGTAGGGGTCAGGTCTTGCAATGCCACATTGCCGCGGTGGAAGGGATTAAACCTGGATGTACAACACCGGGCTTCCTCAAATGTCAACCTGTTTTGCCTAAACAGAGTAGAGAAAGCATTGCCAATTTCCCAGTTCCCAGGGAATGGAACCAGACCCAATAAGTGTTTTCCCAGCCGTACAACTGGTAATCCAGTTACGTTCAGATTCGTCAAGGATGACAGCAATCACTGCAGATGTCAATCGCAATATCCATGCTTCCTCAACTTATGGATGAACCGGGTTTTGCCCGCAAGGTCGAGATCGCGTATCGGGAGATGTTTGCAAAATGGTGCGGGAAAAACCAATGAAGTGAATATAAATTACATAATGGTCCATTTACCGCTTTTTTTATGCTCAACTTCATGGAACATCTTCCAGATTCCAATGCGACCTTAGCTAGCATATGGAACAATTTGAAAGACGATGGTCCACTTCAATTCCTGTTTAAGAAAATGGTATTCAACCATATTTTTTCGTTTGGACAGGTATTCCTGATTGAAGTTCGGAACTTTATAATTGTTGATTAAAATTTCGAGAGTATCCTTGGGGAAAATTTTTAAATCACGAAACAAGTGCATACTGTTGGCCAGGATTTTTTCGAAAAGAAATTACTTTTCCCGCGCATCGCCTGAGGTGATCATTTTGTTTAGGTCAGCGGGGGTAACATCATACTCCCAGAAGCAATCTTTGATCAGTTGTTGATAGTTTTCATCCATTCGACTTATCCCTCAAAAAAGGTCAGAGGTTTGTTGATTTCGATATGTCCGGCAAGGGTTTTGACCAGGTGGCCGTCCACCGTAATCAGGACTTCGCTGTAGTTGGAGAAATTCTTGAGGTAGGTGTTCACCAGGCCGTAGACAGCCAGCACTTCATCACTGCTGCCGGTATTGGCCAGGCCGCTGATGATTTCTTTGGACAGGTCCAGGGTGATGCGCCGGCCGGAAAAAGAAACCGAGCGCAGTCGGACTCTCGGTGGCAGGGGCGATTTAGTTTTTGATCCATCGCGGGTCAGTTCGGCAAAAATTATCCGGGCTAGTTGCAGTTTTCCTTTTTTTGGTGCTTTCAGCAATTTGCTGCTGTGGGTCAAAGCGTCATAGTCGGGACTGGCCTTGTAGAGAGTCACGTAAAGGGTGGTGGGTGCCGGTTTTTTTACCGCTGGCCGGGCGGCAGTTTTCTTAGGAGCAGACGGTGATTGTCGTTTGGCGGTCGTGGTTCTGGTGGTCGGCCAATACTTTTGCTGCCATTGTTTTACCAGGATGGTTGACTGTAGCTTTTTTGGAATCAGATGGGGAAGAGAGGAAAGCACGAGAAAGGTCAGGACAACCCCAAAAGTAAAGAAAAGCAGGGAGGTTACCCAGGATCGCTTTTTGGCCGCCGGTTCTCGCCGTCGACTGCTGGTTTTAAGCGTTTTCTTCATGGTGCCGGTGGGCTTGGCGCAGTTGTTTTCTTTCGCTTAAAATAATAAAGCGGGCGATTTCATCTTCTATTTCCATTCCCGGATTGATAAACTGGGCGGCGATCAGGTAGGCCTGTTTCCGGTTCCGACTTTCCCGGATCGTGGACCGTAGAATGAGAGCCCTGACCCTGACCAGTTGGGCCGCATAGGGCAGGAAGAAGGTCAGCAGCACTCTGGTGCCGGAATCCAGCGGTTCGGCTGCCGGGAAGGAAAGCCCGGTGGCACTCAGGGTTAAGGGAAGTGGCTGCTGCCGGAAGAATTCCTGCATCGGCGGTTGAAAGATAATCTGGCTGAGCAGGGAGATTTTCCGCTCCATAATTTCCAGATATTTGCTAAACTTACGGTAATAGCTGCCTAATTCATCACTCTCCCCGGAGTTGGGAGGTAGTGGGGGACGCAGCTCCATAAACCAGGAAGCAAAAGGGTTGTCGGCGGTGGCGAGAGCCGGCAGTACCCCTTCTTCCAGCTCGGCGGTCAGGGATTGCCAGCTGAATAAAAGGGAAACATTCAAGCGATTATAATTTCGACGATCATTCTCATCCATAGGTTGATACTTTCGTAAAAAGTCGTAAAGCCGATGGCACAGTAAACGCTTCATATTCGAGGCAGGCAAAATCTGAGTCATGAGGTGTACTGACAAGTACGTTGTAATGACGAAGGTTGCAGCCTAAGGCCGAAGATAGAGTTTTTCATAGCCATCATAGGCTGAATTTTAGCATGCAGGAGCAACAAAGACAACCGATTTTCTGCCCTTTCCAGGTGATTTCCCCTGGGGTTCCGGGGCCGTGCAGGTTCGATTGCGGCCGGTATCTTTGGCCGCGTAGAGCGCTCGATCAGCCGCCTGTATTAGTTCTGTTCCCTGCTTGCTGAGATAGCCGCTGTCGTGCCAGCAGGCCACTCCCAGGCTGGCGGTGACCATCAGGGGGCTTTCCACTCCGGTGGAAAAAGGAAATTCAGCAATGCTGGTGCGCAGCCGCTCGGCTATCAGACTGGCGGCTTCCAGCTCGGTTTGTGGCAGAATGATGGCAAATTCCTCCCCGCCATAACGGCAGACCATATCGATGGTGCGGATACTTTCCCGGGTGATCCGGCCGATCTCCCTTAAAACCTGATCACCTGCCAGATGGCCGAAAGTATCATTAATGACTTTGAAATGATCAATATCCAGGATGATCAGGGACAAGGGTTGATTATGGCGATTCGACCGTTCGCTTTCCCGGCTTAAAACCTCATGGAAAAAACGGCGATTATGAACGCCGGTTAAGAGGTCGGTGTTGGCATTGAGCCGTAGGGTTTCCAGGGCATTGATTTCCCCCATGCGGATGGCCACATGCTGGAGGCAAAAATGGAGCAGTTGATCGGTTTCCCGGGACCATTGCGGCCTGGATTCCCGCTTTTTCCCAATGATAAAGGCGGCCAGGAAGTGGTCCGGGCCAATTTTATGGGGGCCTGGAAGCGGACTGATGATGGTTTTCGCCTGCCAGGAAAGATTGCCAAGTTCGCTTAAAATCTCAAATCGTATGTCGTTTTCACTGGCGGGCTGTGGGAGTTTCCGGAAAGTTGCCAGGCTTGATTGAATAAGCCGCCGCCCGAAATCATTCTTCCGGCTTAGTTGGCGACTGGCAGTGTGGATTATCAGTTTTCCCTGCCGGTATTCGACGAAAATGATGCTTTCTCTATCTGCCAGTTGGTACAGCAGCCGGCCGGCAGTGGATAACAGGCTGACATCCTGAACTTTGGTGATGGCATCGAAAAATGTTTGTAAGAACCGTAATGGCTGGGAGCGCTGAGGGCTTTTGTGGTTGTCGTTAGGGATGGGAAAGGTTATTTCGCTTTCGGTCAAACTGATGCCGGAAAAAGCCAGTTGCCGTATAGGAAGCAGTGAGTGGTGATTCTCACTGCCGGAAGCGAACATGTCCATGAAACTATTTTTACCCCGCTGCCAGTAATGCCACAGATTTTTGATCATGGAATAATCCTCATTATCGTATAATTGTAACCATCGTGGACTAAGAAAGCAAGGACTATACCATAATAAATTGGGTTGGCGATGTTTTTGCACTAAAGCGTAATGGAATGGCGTTTAGTATGTAACTATACGATATTACAGGGTAAATAATGATATTCTGTGAGTTCTGGAGACTTTGACAATATTCGTGATGATTTCGCGGCGGGAGTGATTGTCAGAAAAGTGGACGGGGATGTGGCGTTTTCTGACGGCCCAGGAGCATTTCAATGAAGGTTTCCAGCCGGGTGATGGTGCGGCCGTCCACCGGGGCCGGCCGGTCGCCTTCGATGGTTAGTACCGGAACCGAAAGCTCTTTTTTAATGATAATATCTTCAATCTGGCGGAAACAGAAAGACTGGACATAGTGGATGATACCATCCAGTTGCCGTCGGCTGATCTCCGCTTTAATGTCGGCAATCCGGCCTTTGGCATCATAGGGGTAAGTATAGGCAAGATACTGGCTGGCCAGGTCGCGATTCCTGGCACCGGGCATACTGAATTGTCTTTGTACCTCGTTGAACACTACTTCAGCCCCGAGTTCTTCAATGATGGGATAAAAGTTACTGATAATCGGCGGGACGCCGATGACCCCCAGGCGGAGAGATGGTGGTTTTGATTGCCGTCTCCGGGCCAGCGCCAAAAATGTATTGAGTTCGTGGCTGAAAGTCTGGGGGTTGCCGCCAAAATCACTGGCTGTAACCAGAAATCGATGGTTTTCCTCCCCGCTTACCTGTCCTTCTTCCCAGGTCAGGCGGTCCAACTCCTCGAGCTGTTGGCGGATGGCATCAAGATTTTGTTTGCAGGCCGCAACGCTGTCCTGGGAAATTTTGAAATAGCGGCGAAATTCTTCCAGCGCAAGCTCCATGCTTCCCGGACTGCGGTTTAGCGGGAAGGCGAAAGGAATAATTTCCACTCCTTCGTATTCCAGCACTTCAGCCAGGGCATGGGTGCTGCTACAGTCACCACTGACTACCGCCACCACCTTCCTGATTCCGTGTTTCTTAACGGTGGAATATATTCCTTTGATCCAGGCACAACTGGTGGCGGGAAAACCGGATTCCTCTGATTGCTCAATGAGCAATCCTGGATGCGGATTGCCAATAAAAAGGTTGTTTAAGTCACAGGGTATGAGGCCGGCAGCATAAATAATTTCCACCGGAATGCTGGAGGTAAAACCAATGCGGTTGATCATTTTTTGCCTGGGGGTCAGGTCTTGCAATCACATACAAGATTTTTTTGAACTGAAAGAAGAGAACTTAACTTTTTGACTTGTGTTGCCAGGATATATTATCAGGATGTTTGGGCAGATAAGTAAAAAGGCGGGCCGAAGCCCGCCTTTTTTGCTGAGAATTCAAAGAAAAAACTAACCGCGATTTTCCCGGGTATCAATCAAGCCTTGGACCACTGAAGGATCAGCCAGGGTTGAGGTGTCGCCTAAACCTTTCATATCAACTTCATTGGCGGCAATCTTACGCAGGATGCGGCGCATGATTTTCCCGGAACGGGTCTTCGGTAGTGCCGGGGCCCACTGGATCTTATCCGGACTGGCGATGGGCCCAATCTCCTTACGGACCAAAGCGACCAGTTCTTTCTTGAGGGCGTCAGTGCCTTCAACACCGGCATTCAAGGTTACATAGGCATAAATGCCCTGTCCTTTGATCTCATGGGGCATGCCGACAACCGCGGCTTCAGCAACGTTCTTATTCAGCACCAGGGCACTTTCTACTTCAGCGGTACCCATCCGGTGACCGGAGATATTGATAACATCATCGATGCGGCCCATAAGCCGGTAATCGCCATTTTTATCGCGCATGGCACCGTCACCGCTGAAATAATAACCGTCATACTGAACAAAATAGGTCGTCCTGAAACGATCGGGATCACCGTAGACGCCGCGCATCAATCCAGGCCATGGGCGTTTGATGCACAGGGCGCCTTCAGCCTGACCTTTAATCTCTTCACCGCTGGTCGGTTCAACAATAATCGGATCAACTCCGAAGAACGGGGTGGTGGCATAGCCGGGTTTCATGTCAATGGCGCCTGGCAGGCCGGTGATCAGGATGCCGCCGTTTTCCGTCTGCCACCAGGTATCAACGATGGGGCATTTGCTGCGGCCGGGCAGCTCATAATACCATTTCCAGGCTTCCGGGTTGATGGGCTCACCGACTGTGCCCAGCAGGGTCAGGCTGTCAAGCTTGTCAAGACGGCTGGTGACAAAACTGTCGCCCTGGCCGGCGATGGCGCGGATGGCGGTCGGAGCGGTATAGAGGGTGTTGATTTTGTGCTTGCCGATAATGTCCCAGTAGCGGCCGGCATCCGGATAGTTGGGTACCCCTTCAAACATGACTGAGGTGGCGCCGTTGCACAGGGGACCATAAACGATGTAAGAATGCCCGGTGACCCAGCCGATGTCGGCAGCGCAGAAAAAGATATCGCCATCATGGTAGTCAAAAATATTCTTGTGAGTGAATGCAGTATAGAGCAGGTAGCCGCCGGTGGTATGGATAACCCCTTTGGGTTTACCGGTAGAGCCGGAGGTGTAGAGCAGAAAGAGCGGATCTTCGGAATCCATCCATTCCGGTTCGCAGTTGGCATCAACCTTGGCCATCTCATCTTCATAAGAGAGGTCATAGCCTGCTTTCATGGCTACATCGACTTCGGCTTCGTGCTTGACGATAATCGTATTTTTGATGGTCGGGCACTGGGCTACTGCGGCATCAACATTGGTTTTCTGGTTGATGACCTTGGCGCCGCGATAGTAGGCGTTGCAGGAGATGAGAAAATTAGAATCGCAGTCCTGGATCCGGTCTTTAAGGGCCTCAGAGGAAAAACCACCAAAGACGATGGAGTGCATGGCTCCGATTCGGGTGCAGGCAAGCATGGTAATGGCCAGTTCCGGAATCATTGGCAGGTAGATGGTTACCCGGTCACCTCTTTTGACGCCGTGTGCTTTCATCACGTTAGCGAATTTGCAGACCAGCTCATGCAGTTTTTTATAGGTGAATTTTTTGTCGACAGTTGGTTCGTTGCCTTCAAAGATCAGGGCTACCTGATCGCCGCGTTTTTCCAGGTGACGGTCAAGGCAGTTGTAGGAAACGTTCAGCTTGCCACCCAAGAACCATTTCAGGTAGACTTCATCCTTGCTGAATTTCCAGTCTTGTACCTTGTCCCATTTTTTAAACCACGTGACATATTCTTCGGCGATCCGTCCCCAGAAACCATCGCTATCGTTGATGGATTCATCATATAGTTTTTGGTATTTTTCCCGGCTTTTGAAGTACGCTTTTTTGCGGAATTCTTCCGGTACTGGATATACACTTTTCAGCTCTGTTGCATCAGCCATGAAAATCCTCCTTCTCTGTAAAAAGTTAAGTGATGCTTACCACCAATACCTGATTTCCTGCCATTTTAATAGGCACGAATTCAGGTTGATTGCCATCTTCGTTGGTCCAGGCTATTTCCCGACTGAACCGATATGTAAATTAACAATCAGGTCCGTCATCAATGTGCTTTTGAAAAGTTGAGGGTGACATAATAAAACGTGAAATTGCATTTATTACGCCGATATTCTCTCCTTATAAGGGGAAGGTGAAAATGTCAAGGGAAAAATGATGATGACACTGATAGTGAAACCCGGTTTGACTTTGTGCAATCTCTCCTTATAAGGGGAAGGTGAAAATGTCAAGGGAAAAATGACGATGACACTGATAGTGAAACCCGGTTTGACTTTGTGCAATTGTTTCTTATAAGGGGAAGGTGAAAATGTCAAGGGAAAAATGATGATGATACTGATAGTGAAACCCGGTTTGACTTTGTGCAATTGTTCATTATCTCTGCAATGAATATGATTCTGGCGGATTCTGACTGACGAGCATTGACTGAGTATATGTTCTTGACATGAACGGTGTTTGTGGTTTATGAATGTCAATATTGTATGCATCTTTATAGAGGTGGTTGATAAGGCTGGAGGACAGTGATTTTACCGTACAGGAATAGGTGATTAAATTCATGTTTTAATTGGTGCTTACCCGGAAATTTCTGTTTCCGGATGAGCTGA
This sequence comes from uncultured Thermodesulfobacteriota bacterium, assembly GCA_964478545.1. Lineage (GTDB taxonomy): Bacteria > Desulfobacterota > Anaeroferrophillalia > Anaeroferrophillales > Anaeroferrophillaceae > DQWO01. Next base: position 28,015 of record CAYZIS010000001.1, on the reverse strand, counting down.
TGATCATAGACAACCACTAGCTTGGGGAGGTCAGTATGGGTAAATATGATGAGGCGTATCGTCGTTCCATTGAAGATCCGGATGGTTTTTGGGCTGAGGCTGCCGAGGATGTCCAGTGGGTGAAAAAATGGGATAAGGTGCTGGATGACTATGGCAAACCCTATTTTTACCGTTGGTTTACCGGCGGGGAATTGAATAGCTGTTACAATGCCATTGATTATCATGTGGAAAACGGCCGGGCTGATCAGGTCGCTATTATTTACGACAGTCCCCAGACCAATACAGTTAAAAAAATTACCTATCGCGAATTGCAGGATCAGGTTTCCCGTTTTGCCGGGGTTATTCGAGCGCAGGGGCTGAAAAAAGGAGATACGGCGATTATTTATATGCCAATGATCTCCGAAACTCTGGTGGCCATGTTGGCTTGCGCCCGCATTGGTGTCGTCCATTCGGTGGTTTTCGGTGGTTTTGCCCCCAATGAACTGGCAATCCGGATCAATGACGCCAAGCCGAAACTGATTATCTCCGCTTCCTGCGGATTGGAAGGGGCGACCAAGGTTATTGCCTATAAACCGCTGCTGGACAAAGCTATTGAGCTGGCCGAGGTAAAACCGGATAAATGTATCATTCTTCAACGGCCGCAGGTGCAGTCCGAACTGATTGCTGGTCGGGATCTGGATTGGGATGATGCCATGGCCCAGGCCGAACCGACTGAGTGTGTTACCGTGGCCGCCACCGATCCGCTGTATATTCTCTATACTTCCGGAACTACCGGGATTCCCAAAGGGGTGGTGCGCGATAACGGTGGGCACGCGGTGGCCATGAAATGGAGTATGCGTAATGTCTACGATGTGCAGCCCGGGGATGTATACTGGGCGGCATCCGATGTCGGCTGGGTTGTCGGCCATTCCTACATTGTCTACGCGCCTTTGATGCTGGGCTGTACCACTATCGTCTATGAGGGGAAACCTGTGGGTACCCCGGATGCCGGCGCTTTCTGGCGGGTGATTTCCGAGCATAAGGTCAAGGTGCTGTTTACGGCGCCGACGGCTTTTCGGGCGATCAAAAAGGAGGATCCTCAGGGTAAGCTGCTGAAAAAGTATGACCTCTCCTGTTTTAAATATCTCTTTCTGGCCGGTGAGCGTCTCGATCCCGATACCTATCACTGGGCTTCCGACCTGCTGCATAAACCGGTCATTGATCACTGGTGGCAGACGGAAACCGCCTGGGCTATTGCCGGCAACTGCCTGGGGATTGAAAAACTTCCGATTAAACCCGGATCACCCACCAAGCGGGTGCCAGGTTTCAATGTCCAGATTCTTGACAATGAAGGCAAGGAGTTGGGTCCCAATACTGAAGGTATCGTTACCATTAAGTTGCCGCTGCCTCCTGGTTGTTTGCCGACGTTGTGGGAGCAGGATCAGCGTTATAAGGAATCATATGTCAGTATGTATCCCGGCTACTATTTCACCGGTGATGGTGGTTATATTGATGATGAGGGCTATGTCTATATCATGGGGCGGGTGGATGATGTTATCAATGTGGCCGGTCACCGTCTTTCCACTGGCGGCATGGAAGAGATTGTCGCCACCCATCCGGATGTGGCTGAATGCGCGGTCTTGGGAGTTGCCGATGATCTGAAAGGCCAAGTGCCCCTGGGATTCTTTGTTTTGAAAACCGGGGTGACGAAAGATCCTGGTGAAATTGCTAAAGAGCTGGTCCAAATGGTCCGGGATCAGATCGGGGCGGTTGCCTCTTTCCGCCAGGCGACGGTGGTAAATCGCTTGCCCAAAACCCGTTCCGGTAAGATCCTGCGGGGTACCATGCGTAAAATTGCCGATAACGAGGATTTCCGCATGCCTTCAACTATTGACGATCCGACGGTGCTTGATGAAATTGCTGAAGCAGTGGTGCCGTTGGGGTATGGCAAGGGGAAAAAATAGTTTTGCTGGCTTCGTACTAGCTCCATCTTCTTCGTTATGCTGCAACCTTCACCCTTGCAGCGTCCGGTAAAGTGCGCCTCATGGCTCAGGTTTTACCTGCCTCGATTATGAAGCTATTACTGTGCCAGTGGTTTTGCAATTGATGGCCGGCAAGAATGAGTTAGAGATATGCTGAGACATCGTCAAGAATAATATTGTCACTGAAAACGCCGGGGTTGTAAAACCCCGGCGTTTTTTTGTATGCCGTCATCTGTTGAGCGTTGCTTCTCATTAACACAGAGCCTTGGTTTTCTAAAGCTAAAGGCTAAAAGCTAATCACCTTCCCTAGCTATCAGCAACATTCCCTGGTATTCCGCCACGTGTTCATAAAATTCAAGCAAGATTTCCTGTTCTTCGGTGGTGGGCCTGCCGGTGGTCAGCAGGTAATTGATTTCATCATCAAAACGTACCTGGAGCAGGTCCATCAGGTGAAAACGCCGGACTATAAATCCCAGTTTCCTGGCGGCGGCTTCCAGGTGGTCAAAACGGATGGTGTATTCATCATGGTCTTTAAGTTTTACCTGCCGGGGATTTTTATCCAGCCGTTCATAAGTCCGCAGCTGGATGGAAAAGGGGTAGGGCAATTCGGTGTCAGCGCCGTGTTCAGTAATAAATATTCGTTGAATATCAGTTTTGGCCAGTTGTTCGATGAAATGCAGGGCTCCCAGGTTGAGATTGAAGAAATCCGGGAGATCGGTGATGTCCAGCCGGTAGGTGGCTATCAGGCGAGCCACTTCGTTGAGTAATTCATCGGCATCCAGCTTATTCAGATTTTCCGGTGGTACAGGGTTGAAGGATTCCGCCTTTTCCAGACGCGGCCGTAAAAGTTTTTGTTCAATCCCGGTGGCAGTGGGGAAGTCGGCGATGATCTCATTGGCAATCAGCAAGTCCACGGGTTGCCGCAAGGTGGGCAAAAAAGAAAAAATATCCTGGCAGATGAATTCGGCCTGACTGTCTTTCAGGGTCTGCTGTTGCTGTTTAAGCAGAAAATTAGAGATATCCACCATGGTCAGCTTTTTCGGCTGGAGCACAGTCAACAGCCCGGCCATCAGTGAGCCGTAGCCCCCGCCAACTTCAATGATGCTTTCAGGTTGTGCCGGCAGCGCTGAACTTTCCTGCAGGTATTTCCCCACCAGGTTGCCATAGCTTGCCGGTTCCGCTAATGCCTTGGCATACGCCGATTCCCCATTGGCCAAGCTCTGGCAGATGGTCATTTCCCACAGCAGGCTGGGATGGTCAGCACAGTAAAATGATTCGGTGCGGTTTAAAATGGTCATGTCTATACTGGCAACTGCCGGCCACCAATCAGGTGATAATGAACATGGAAAACCACCTGGCCGCCTTCCTTGTTGGTATTGACCAGGGTCCGGTAGCCGCTCTCAGCTACTCCATATTCAAGGGCCAGATGTTTAACCGTCCGGTGGACTTCAGCAATGATTTCCATTTCATTATCGGGAATATCATTCAAGGTGTCATAATGTTTTTTTGGTACGATCAGAAGATGTACCGGAGCCTTGGGGTTGATGTCCCTGAAGGCCAGGACCTGGTCATTTTCATAAATGATGTCGGTCGGGATTTCCCGTGCAATAATTTTGCAGAACAGGCAGTCAGACATAATTTATCCTCCTTTTTTTTCTACCATGAAGGACTTGAAGAGCATGAAGAATCAAAGAATGAAACTTTTCAAACCGTCTTTTAGCAATGTAACATTGAAATTTATCAGAAGTCCATATTTGATTTTGGCTAATTTCATATAAGTAAGTATTTGTGCTTCATGGATGCCGATAATTTCGTTAACGCTTTTAATTTCTATAATGATTTCATCTTCTACTAATAAATCAATTCTATAACCACAATCCAGGTAAATTCCTTTATATTCAATGGGTAAAGCTTCCTGTCTCTTAAAATTAATCCCAGTTAACCAGAATTCCTGGGCCAGGCATTGTTCATAGATTGATTCCAACAACCCAGGACCTAAATTACGGTGAACTTCTATGGCACATCCAATGATGTGATTCGAATGTTTGCTGAATCGCTTCTTCATGTCCTTCATGATCTTCATGGTGAAATAGAAGGAAAATGATCACTCTGCCTGGCAGCCATGATGGTATTTGAAGATCGTGCTGCCAACCGGGGTTTTCAAGTCATCGGCAACTACCGGGCATTTACATTGGAGCAGAAAAAATATGGGCAGCTCGCTCTGACTCAGTGATTCATAATTGCCCTGGCCTTTGGCGATAATCATCGTGGCATGAAGAAACCAGTCAGCCATCTCCGGACTCATCTCATCTTCCAGCAGTGCCGGTGCCCGGCTGCCGCTGTTGATAACTCTGGCCACTTCGGTCATGCCTACCTGTTTGGCATCAACTATGGTCACATCATTGATGATGGGTGCGCCGCGGACGGCAAATCCCACTTCCAGCTGGGGATAGGCGACCTTCATTTGCGAAATAAAAATTTTATCGGCGACAATTTCTCCGGCGTTATCTCCGATGTACAGCAGTTTTTTGGTTTCCGGTAGCTGCTGTTCAAAAGTGGAAAAATCATCAAAATCAAAATGATCTGGAAATTGGCCATTCAAGCCTTCGCTGACTTTAAATCCTTCGTGCTGGACACCAAAATCTATGAGGTTGCCGGAAATTGCCAGGGATGCTGCAGCCCGTAGGCGGTTTGGTTTTCGTTCAATAATTCTTGTTAGTTCCGGCAGGACAGCCAATGCCTGCCGGTTAGAGGCGATTTTGATTTCCCGATAGGGATTTTCAACCCCGGTTTCCCGGGCGATGATACTATAGACGGTCCTGGCAATCCGTGGGGGAGAATATTCCAGCGGCAGGGTGGGCAGGGTTTGCATGACCAAGTCAAGCACCCGCTTTTGCTCTGCTTCCTGATCGGTTATCAGGCGTAAAGCGGCCAGTGCCTGGCGCAGGAAACAAGGATAGCAGTCGAGATAGGTTCGCATGATTTTACGGTTTCTGGCTTTGTAAAAAGCTCCATCTTCTTCGTTAGGCTGCAACCTTCGCCATTACAACGTACTATAAGTACGCATCACGACTCAGGTTTTGCCTGCCTCGAATATGAAGCTTTTACTGTGCCATCAGTTTCGCAACTTTTTGTGAGATTATAAAACTTAAAAAACTTATTCCCTGGTAATGCCCCCTGCACCGTTATTTAAAGACAGCTCCGGTATTGGCGGAAGTTACCAGCCTGGCATAACGGGCCATGTAGCCGGTGGTGATCTTGGCCGGCAGTGGCTGCCAGTTTTCCCGGCGCTGGGCCAATACATCATCGGCCACTTTCAGAGTCAGGGTTTTTCCGGGAATATCAATGGCGATGATATCGCCCTCTTCAACCAGGCCGATCAGCCCACCAGCCGCCGCCTCCGGAGAAATATGACCGATGGCTGCCCCGCGGGTGCCGCCGGAAAAGCGGCCATCCGTGAGCAGGGCCACTTCTTTATCCAGCCCTATACCGGCGATAGCCGAAGTGGGAGAAAGCATTTCCCGCATTCCCGGACCGCCCTTGGGTCCCTCGTAACGGATAACCAGGACGTCACCCGGTTCTACTTGGTGGTTCATAATGGCGTCAAAAGCATCTTCTTCGGCATTGAACACCCGGGCAGGGCCTTCATGAACAAGCATTTCCGGGGCGACAGCCGATTGCTTGACCACCGCGCCGTCTGCCGCCAGATTTCCCTGCAATATCGCCAGTCCTCCGGTTGGATGATAGGGATGGTTCAGGGGGCGAATAACTTCAGGATCATGAACCCCGGCTGTTTGCAGGTTGTCTGCGATGATTTTTCCGCTCACTGTTAAGCACTCGGTATGCAGCAGGCTGGCGTTGGCAAGCAGTTTCATGATTGCCTGAATGCCGCCGGCCCGGTGCAGATCCTGAATATGGTGGGGGCCACCGGGGGACATATTACAGATATGTGGTGTCTTTTCACTGATTTCATTGAAAGTTGAGAGCGGCAGCGACACCCCGGCTTCATGGGCGATGGCCGGCAAATGGAGTGAAGTGTTGGTGGAGCCACCAAAGGCCATATCAACGGTAACCGCATTATGAAATGCTTCAGGGGTCAGTATCTGGCGGAAAGTTATTCCCTGTTCAATCAGGGACATGATCTGCTGTCCCGATTCTTTGGCCAGCCGGATGCGGGCGGCGTCGATGGCCAGGATGGTTCCATTGCCAGGCAGGGCGATACCCAATGCTTCGGTAAGGCAATTCATGGAATTGGCGGTGAACATGCCACTGCAGGAACCTGCCCCAGGGCAGGCGGTATCTTCCAGCTCATGCAATTCCTCAGCGGTAATTTTACCGACCTTCAATTTTCCCATTCCTTCAAAAACCGTGATCAGATCGACAGTTTTTCCGCCACATTGGCCGGCCATCATGGCGCCGCCGCTGACCACGATAGCGGGAATATTCAGCCTGGCAGCGGCCATAATCATTCCGGGAACAATTTTATCGCAGTTGGGAATTAAAACCAGGCCGTCAAAGGGGTAGGCCGTGGCCATAACTTCCACAGAATCGGCGATTAATTCCCGTGATCCGAGTGAATATTTCATTCCCACATGCCCCATGGCAATGCCGTCACAGACGCCGATGGTGGGAAACTCCATTGGTGTGCCGCCTGCCATCCTGATGCCTGCTTTGACTGCTTCAGCAATGCGGTCCAGGTGAATATGGCCGGGAATCAGTTCATTGGCGGCATTGGCTATGCCGATAATCGGCCGTTGTAACTCTTTATCAGTGTAGCCCATGGCTTTGAACAAGGAGCGATGGGGAGCCCGCTCAACCCCTTTTTTCATTATGTCGGAACGCATGTTTTCCTCCTGAATCAAGCAGTTAGTCGTTAGCTATTAGTTTAATCTTAACTTTCTGGCTTGTATTGCCAGGGACCTTACAGGATGTTTGGGCTTGGCTCATAGCCGTGTCTACCCAGCCTGCCGGTTTTGGCCGCCGAACGAATCACCTGGATGGTGATTGACGGCGGACGCCTCGGAAGCCGGCCATGGATAGCCGGCGAGAATGAGTGAGAGCCATGCCGGAACATTCCTGGAATTTTTTTTAGCTGTTTTTAAAATAAGTCAGAACGTTGAGTTGCTAATAAACGTAATGCCTTGATTTTTTAAAGCTAAACGCTGATAGCTAACAGCTAATTGCTTAGCTTAGGTTTTACTGTTCCGGGTATGGGACTGCCAGACAGCCAGTGACCGGGATATCTGTGCGTGATCGCAAGGAAGCAATGGCGCCGTCCTGGCCGAAAAAGTCAGTGACAACGGCTTCCGCAAAAGGTTGTCCAATGGCAAAGCCCAGTAATGATCCGTCTTTAGGATCAGAAATCTTTTCCGCCGGTTGGCAGAGTTGCAGATGTAAGCCCTCCGTGACCCGACTTTTCTGCCCGGCAGCCAGAAAGACGGTTTTTTTGTTATTTCCCGGGGTGGCGCTGCACCACCAGGGGGAGGTCAGCACCAGCTGAATCAATGGCTGAGGTTGTGGTGGTACCAGGTTTGTGGGTCTGCCGGTACCAGGTGTGATGACAAAGGTAAAAGAGGCAACCGGTTTGGCCGACTGGGCATCCAGAATTGTTACCAGGAAACAGGGATAGAAGGATGATATTTCCTGGGTCAGCAGAAAAATCAGTTGGGCCGGTGGCAGCTTCGATACGCTTTTGAGCCAGCCTTTGCTTTGGGCGATTAATTCATTGGTGTCACTGGTTTGCCAGCTGTCATCCCGGAGTGGAATATAGTCAACCGGAAGCATGGTCAGGGGTAATTGCTGCTCTAGCTCGATGATCAATTGGCTGGTAATCTGCGGATAACGGATAGTTGCCCGGCTGGGGAAACAGATTCCCCGTCGCCGCAGGGGCAGGGTCGTTGTTGTTTTTGTCGCCTCAACCAGTTGCTCTTCTGCCAGTTCTTTTGTTCCTGGCAGCGGCGTTCCGGCTGCCACCAGGTTTTTGGTCGCTGCCGGCGGTATAGAACTGGCAGCCGTCTTTATTGCCGGTAGGGACTTTTTTACCATCGGACTTTGGTAAGGTTGGTAATCACCTTTGCGGAAAACATCCAGAGGAATCCAGATGGTTGCAGGTTGATCCAGATTTTTTTCACTTCCGGGTTTAATGACTCGGACGTAGGTTACTCCACGGACTTCCATGGTGTCTGTCACTTTCGGCGCCACCGGCTGAAAGGTATCAATTTCCCGATGAGGGAGAAACGGCAGCTGGTAGCAGGCATTCAGGGCTAAAAGCAGGCAGAAAAGCAGCAGGATTCTGATGATGTGGCCAACGGTAAAAAATGTATGCTGATCGTTCATATTTTTGTCTTTTGCAAAATACATTGAAAGTGTCATTGTTACGAGAAGAAGCCTTTTTAATGAAAACTTCGTGATTTCTGTGTCCTTCGGGCTGAGATATTTCCTTTGAATCTTAACTTAATAACGAAGACAGAGCATCGTGATGATGATGCTCTGTCTTGGAATCCAATCAATCAATTTACAGAATTGTTACCGTGTATGGGTGGCTATTCCACTGCTTTTATCATGTCAGCAACGGCAAAACCTTTACCGGAAACGATTTCGCAAATTGCTCCGTCCATGCCAAAAAAGTCGGCAACCTTAACAATTCCTTTCATTACTCCCTGGGCTTTGCCCAAAGACATCTTGGTGGCCGGGTCAACAACGTCCGAGCCCTTGGCATAAACCCGTAATTTCTGGCCTATCTGCAAGCCGCTGAGGCGTCCGGCATTGACAAAAATCCGTCCCTTGTCAACTTTGATCAACCGTGAATACCAGTCGATCATTTTCAAATTTCCAGACAGGTCCGAGATAACCTGATCTACTGATGGGGTTGCCTGGTAACTATTGCCTTGGATAGCATAGGTTTTGAGAGGATAACCCGAGGATACATCAATTGCTTCCAGGTTCAGCTGATAGTTGCCTTCACCCCCCGGTTGTGGTGGGGACAGGAACTTGACTTTTTCCAGAATAACCACATGGGCACCCATTTCCCGCCCCAGTTTTGCCAGCTTGGTCCTGGTTTCCAGGGAGTCAATGAACAGTTGGTGGTTGCTGACATAGGTGCTGACTGCCTCTTTCGGCAGTAAGAGAATTCCAGGGGCCGCCGCCAGTTGGCCATAGATCTTTTGGCTGAACTGATCGAGAGGAGTAGTGGTCAGGCCTCGCTGGGGGTAATGAATAATAAAGACAATTTTTCGTTTGATGCCCTGAAAAGCGAAGGAATCTCCCATCCTGGTGGTGCTGATGAATCCTGGGGTCGGGGAAAGGGCTGCGTTCTGCTGGTTGCCATAGATCCCCGAGGTGGCGGTTGGAGCATGGTACTGGCCGGGCATGGGAGCTGGAGTATAGGCAGGAGCGGCACCATAACTGCCATAGCTGCTTGCTGGTGCTTGGCCATAGTTGCCGGCTATCGGCGCCTGGTTGCCGTAAGCCGGCGCCTGCTTCCCGTATATTCCCGGTTGTTGCTGGTATGGTTGGGCCGGTGCTGTCGCTCCACCATAGGGGTTCTGGTATCCCGGGCTGGGTGAAGCAGCCGGAACGCCGTAATTATAGGCGTTATAGGGTGCCTGCTGGCTGCCCTGGGTGTTGCCATAATAAGGCTGCTGTCCAGTCTGTCCCTGCCATGACTGCTGCTGGTTTGCCGGTGCCGCACCACTGTATTGTGGTTGTTCGACGGCATTCTGGGTGGTTTCCTGAACCACCGGTTCGTCCTGCTCCACTTTTTTATCGCCAAAGAAGGGTATGTGCGAGTTGCAGCCGGAAGCGGCCAACAGAGCAAAGAACATAATAACCAGAAGGCCTTTTTTCATTACGAATCTCCTTGAAAAAATTAGATATCGATGAGGGAAAATATTTCTCCTGCCTTTTCGTACAAAGCTGGCTATCTCATAAAATGGCGTTTTTTTCAAGGTTTTTTTCTTAGTGATTTTTGGACTTTTTCCTTGATATTTTGTTTTTTCTGCATTATTTTTCACTGTAAGCATGATGCTTTTGTGAAAAATAATCATTGATATCTGGTTAGGTATCCTGCATTTTTTGAACTAGAACTGATTACAGCATTTTTGATGCTCGATTGCCTGTTTTTCAAGGACTCATGCCGCTAAAATTGTAAATAATTGGTGATAAAATGAGGGAGAATATGCTTGAAATACGCTTTCACGGGCGCGGAGGACAAGGGGCGGTCATCGCTTCCAGGGTTCTTTCTTACGCTTTTTTTCTTGAAGGGAAGTTTGCCCAGTCGTTTCCAACTTTTGGGGCTGAGCGTCGGGGTGCACTGGTGGCGGCCTTTGTCCGCATGGACGATCATTTCATCAATCTGCGCAGCCAGGTGGTGAATCCTGATTATGTGATTGTGATGGCGGCCCGGCTTGCAGAAACGGTAGCGGTAGATGCCGGCATTAAAGATGGGGGCCTGATTCTGATTAACACTGAGCATCCCGCTTCATTTTACCAGGAGCTGGCCAAAAATTGTCGGATAGCGACGGTGAATGCGAATGAAGTTGCCCTGCGATACCACCTGGGGAGCCCGACCATGCCTCTGGTTAATGCCCCGATTCTGGGAGCTTTTGCCAAGGTTAGTGGCTTGGTATCCCTGGATACTTTAAGAGAAGCACTTCCTCGCTTTGTGCCGGTTAAACATGATGAAAACCGACAGGCCATGGAAGAAGCATACCGGCTTGCTGTGGTTGATGGAGGTTATGCCCATGCAAATTCTTGATATAAAAGGGAAAAAGTTGCCGGACGGCCTGTGGGATTTCCCCGTTTCCACCACCACGACAGAAATAAATCTTACCGGCAGCTGGAAGTTTTTTCGTCCCCAACTGGTGGAGAAAACTGCTCCCTGCCAGGTAGCCTGCCCGCTTTATATTGATATTGCCAGCTATATGTGGGAGTTGTCCCGGCGGGATGTGGCGGCGGCATTGGCCCGCCTGCGAAGATTCAATCCGTTGCCGGCGGTGTGCGGTCGGGTCTGTCCGAATTTCTGCCAGCAAAATTGCAATCGCCAGGATTTCGATCAAGCAGTGCAGATCGGTTTTGTTGAACGCTTCCTGGGTGATTATGGTCTCGATATTCCTTTTCCGGCACCTCCGGCATTGCGCCCGGAAAGGGTGGCGGTGATCGGCAGCGGGCCTGCCGGGCTGGCCTGCGCCGCCTTTCTGGCTCGTCAGGGAATCAGGGTGACGATCTATGAAAAAGAGACTGCCCCCGGGGGATTGCTGCGCTATGGGATTCCCGCTTACCGTTTGCCCCGGGAGATATTGAACCGGGAAATTGATAATCTGGTTAATTCATTACCTATTGAGCTCTGCTGTAATCGGGAGATACAACTGGAACAACTGGAAAAAATACTGGAGGAATACGATTATGTTTTCCGGGCTCCGGGGTTGGGGCAGTCGTTGATGCCCGGTGATTTTTTGCCACAACCAGGGATCTATCCCGGATTGGAGCTGTTGCATGATATTGCCACCGGCGGGGTTCCGGCGGGATCATCCTTTGGGGTCATCGGTGGCGGTAATGTGGCGGTGGATGTGGCCCGCTCCCTGCGCCGCCTGGGAAAAGAGGTGCAGATCATTTATCGCCGGACTTTTGCGGAAATGCCCGCTTACAGCGATGAGAAAAAACAGGCGCTGGAGGAAGGAGTTTTGTTGTGTCAGCAGCAACTGGTGACTGGAGTAGTTGCTGAAGATGGACAGTTGCAGCTGATCTTGAGCCAGGTGATTCCCGATGATGGTTCCGGAATTAAAGCCGGAGAAGTTATTGATCAGCTGAAAGTCGACGGTCTGGTGGTGGCTATTGGCCAGCAGGCAGGGGACGATTTGGCGTTAAACCATGAGCGTTTGCTGCTGGGAGGAGATCTGGTCAGTGGTCCGGCAACGGTGGTGGAGGCAATGGCCTCCGGCAAAGCGGCGGCAAAAACTATTTTATCCCGTTGTGGGCTGGCATTGGAAGATGACTGGGAAGGTGAGCTCCCTGCTGGGGAAGCAGAAGTCCGGATTGTCAGCTTTGCCGATCTTCACCTGGATTATTGTCAATCGCAGAAAGCCATTTCTCTGGTGGAAGAAAACCCGACAAGCCGCCAGCACTCATTTGCGGAGGTGGTGCATTCCCTTAATGATGAAGAGGCTTTTGCCGAGGCCGGGAGATGTTTTAATTGTGGTATTTGTACCGGATGTGGAATTTGCTGGTTTTTCTGTCCTGATCTGGCCATCTCTTTGGTTGAGGGAGATTTTGGGACCAGCGTTATCATTGATGAAGATCACTGTAAGGGATGTGGTTTATGTGCCGCCTCTTGTCCCCGGGCGGTAATTGAGATGAAGGAGGATGTTTAGATGCAGGGTGAATTAAAGCCTGGTGAAAAATCGTCCAGGGAAATGATGATGGGCAGTGATGCCGTTGCTCATGGGGTCAGGCTTTGCCGCCCACAGGTAATTTCGGCCTACCCCATTACACCGCAAACCCATATTATCGAAATCCTGTCGGAAATGGTCGACCGGGGGGAATTTCCCTGCCAGTTTATCAAGGTGGAATCTGAAATGTCAGCCATAGCCGCCTGCTTAGGGTCTGTTTCCGCTGGCAGTCGGTCGTTTACGGCCACCAGTTCACAAGGGCTGGCGATGATGCATGAACTGCTCCACTGGTTTTCCGGTGCGAGGATGCCGCTGGTGATGGTTAATGCCAACCGGGCCCTGGGCGCCCCCTGGAATATCTGGTGTGACCAGAGTGACAGCCTGTCACAACGTGATGTGGGCTGGCTGCAGATCTATTGTGAGACTGCCCAGGAAGCTCTGGACACCATTATTCAGGCTTACTGGTTAAGTGAACGGATTTTGCTGCCGGTGATGGTGATGATTGATGGTTTCATCCTTTCCCATACGATGGAGCCGTTGATGGTGCCAGCGGCTGAGGAGGTGGATGCCTTTCTGCCTCCCTACCGGCCTCAGTATTTCCTTGATACCGATGATCCCCGTTCTTTTTCCGCTGCCGCCTTTCCGGATGGTTTTTATCAGCTGAAAAAAAATATTGCCAGGACGATGGAAGATGCCGGGGATATCCTGGCTGATGGCTGCCGGCAGTTTGCCGAGCGTTTTGGTCGAAGTTATGAACATCTTGAGGCTTACCGTTGTGATGATGCGGAAATTATTTTCTGTTGTTCCGGGGCCCTGACCGGTACGGTTCGGGTGGCGGTTGATCGTTTACGCCAGGACAGCCATCCTGTGGGTTTGCTTAAATTGCGTCTGTTCAGGCCTTTCCCCAGCCGGGAACTGGCGCGGCTGGTCTCTGGGATAAAACGGCTGATTGTTTTGAACCGGGCGGTTTCATTCGGGGTTGGCGGTACCGTTTCCCAGGAAGTGCGGGCTGCACTGTACGAAGAAGATGAGCGCCCGGCAGTTCATGATGTCATTATCAGTCTGGGGGGGAAAGAGGTCTTTCCGGAAGTCATCGAGCAGATTGCCATGCAGGCTGAGGAGCTGTCGACTAGCGAAACTATCTGGATTTGAGGCTAAAGGTATAAAGCTGAAAGCACAAGCTTAACTTTCTGAGTTGCTCTAAAAACAGCCCTGCCTGTCGCCGTGCCTGCCGGCAGGCACGGCGGACACGGCTATGAGCCAGGCCCGAACATCCTGTAATGTATTTTTGGCCATGAAAGTCAGAAAGTTGAGGTTTTACTAAAAGCTAACAGCTGATAGCTAGCAGCTAAAATCGAAAGGATTTATCCATGTTGTGGAACGTTACCACCGCTGAATATCTTCATACCGGTCATATGGCCTGTCCTGGTTGTGGGGCATCGCTGAGTCTGCGTCATGCCCTGAAAATGCTGGGCGAACAAACCATTGTGGTGTTGCCCGCTTGTTGTACTTCAATTATTGTCGGCGGCCTGCCGACGACGGCAGTATCGGTGCCTCTTCTCCATGTTCCTTTCGCTACTGCGGCCGCCTGTGCTTCCGGTGTCCGGCGGGCGTTATTGGCCCAGGGGCGCCAGGAGGTGACGGTTGTGGTCTGGGCTGGTGACGGCGGAACTTTTGATATCGGATTGCAGGCGATTTCCGGGGCGGCGGAGCGGCATGAAGATTTTCTTTATGTCTGCTATGATAATGAAGCCTATATGAATACCGGTATCCAGCGCTCTTCGGCCACTCCCCCGGGGGCCTGGACAACCACTACTCCGGCTGGCAAAGAACTGGAATATGAGAAGAAAGATATTATTTCCATTATTAAAGCCCACAGGCCAAGTTACCTGGCTACCGCCACCATCGCTTATCCTGAAGACTTTATGGCAAAATTTGAAAAAGCCAAAAAACGGAGCGGTTTTCGCTTTCTGCACCTGCTGGCGGCCTGCCCTGTAGGGTGGAAACTGGATTCATCGGCATCCCTGGAGGTAACCCGGCTGGCGGTGGAAACGGGAATCTTCCCGCTCTTGGAGCAGAATAAAGATAATGAACTACAACTGACCTATGTCCCGGAAACCTATGAACCCCTTGCCAGTTATTTTCAGGTCCAGGGTCGTTACAAGAACCTCACCGATGAACAGATTAGTTTTTTGCAGGACGAGGTCCGTCGGCGTAATAAAAAGTTTTTGACGGGAAAAGGTCGCGGGGCGAACCCTTTGCCGTTGCCGGCTTAAGTTTGCCCCGCTATGGGAGAAAGGAGGGAGGGTGGTCGATTCAGCTATTCATTAAGGTTTATTTAACGGCTTGGAGAGAGAAACCAGAAAGAGAACCTTGGCTAGGGTGCATTTCCGTTTTTCCTTCAAGAAATCTTTTCTAGCCTGTATCCTTTTTCTCAACTTTTCATTTTGGCGCTGATGCCTTGATTGTGCCGTTGTCCTGCCGGTTTTTGTCATCACCTTCTGTTTAAATTGTCCCCTTGTTTTGGCTGTGTGCAGGGGATTGAGCTGCTGCTGTAGAAATCGGTGCATGTTCCCGTTGGACTTTTGGGCCTGCATCTGCGATTGTTCTTGAGCGGTCGGGATATTTCCCCAGCAATCTGCCAGCATTGATCCGCCTAAAATTCCAACAAGCAGGAAAAAGGTTAGAATGTTTTTCTGGGTGAGGGTCAGAATGGGGCCACCACGAACAATCCTATGAATTTTCTCATAACTTTTGATGGTGTTGGCTTGGTTGTACATCTTTTCCTCCCTAGCTTATTAATTGGCTGTTTATGCCAAAGCTTTAATCTAATGAGAGCAACAATGGTACCAACCTGAAGATAATTTAAAAACACTAATAAGTTCAATATGATATGGTTATGCAATAAGAAATTAAAAAAAATCTAACGGGTATGTTAACGTACAAAATTCCGGCTTGAATTACGGTTTCGTAAACAAATCATCGATTAAGTGATAATCTCAAGAGGGATGGGAGGGAGCTTAGTTTTATTCTTGGTGTGGGCGTAGGGGAAGGCCACTTTTTGTAGTGGATAACCTACAGGCTGTCTTGAAAAATTAGAATTTTTGTTTGAGTACAAGGCAGGCGAAAATTATAACCGCAGGAATATATTTCATATTTTGAGGATTATAATTTGAGCCTAACGCAGTAATCGAGCAAAAAGGCCATTTTTCAAGGTAGCCTACAGGCTATGCAGTTTTATGGCGGAAAGCATTCACATCAATCTGATGTTTTTTGATCAGGTTGTAAAAATCAACCCGGTGGCGTCCGGAGAGTTGGGCTGCCTGGCTGACATTTCCTTTGGTTATGTTGAGAACATTGATAATATAATCTCGTTCAAACTGTTTTTTTGCATCATGCATGGTGGTTGCTGGACTCTGGGCTTTGCCGGGCAAAACGGGAAACATTTCTTCGGGGTTGATAAACTCACCGTTCGAAACAGCCAGGGCGTACTGGATTTTATTTTCAAGTTCCCTGATATTTCCCGGCCATTGATAGACCAGCATTTTTTGCAGAGTTGACTGCTGAAAGCCAATGATAGTATTTTTATGTAATTCCTGTCGGTAGTATTCGAGAAAATACTGGGCAAGTAGAGGGATGTCTTCGTGGCGTTCTCTCAATGGTGGCAGGTTGATGGGGATGACATAAATGCGGTAGAAAAGATCCTCGCGAAACTTTCCTGTCTGAACCTGCTGTTCCAGGTCCTGGTTGCTGGCGGCAATGATCCGGACGTCAATATCCACTTCCTGATTGGATCCTAAGGGGAACACACATCTTTCTTGGAGAACCCGGAGCAACTTAACCTGAAAGGATGGAGAAGTTTCCGTAATTTCATCCAGGAAAATGGTTCCGCCCTCGGCACGCTGGAAAATGCCGGCATGATTTTTTGCGGCCCCGGTGAAGGCCCCTTTTGTATACCCGAACAACTCGCTTTCCAGTAAAGTTTCCGGGATAGCGCCACAGTTAACCGCGATAAAGTTTTTATGGTTCCTGGGGCTGCGGTGATGGATTTCCCGGGCCACCAGTTCTTTCCCCGTACCGCTTTCACCCAAAATCATGACCGTCGAATTGGAATTACTGATGGCGCTGATGGTTTTGATAACATTGCGCATGGCCGGACTGGTGGAAATAATTGGTGACTGCTTCTTGCGTTCATCTTCCAGCATATCTTGTAAACGTGTGATTTCTGCCCGTAAATGGGATTTTTCGATGGCGTTTTTTACCTGGATGGCCAGCTCTTCGGGTTGAAAAGGCTTGGTGATATAACCATAAGCCCCTTCTTTCATTGCGGTAACCGCATTGGCGATGGTTCCATGGGCGGTGAGGATCAATACCGGCATATCTATGTTCAGGGCCAGAATTTCCTTCATCAGGGTCAGGCCGTCCATCTCCGCCATCTTCAGATCAGTGATGACCAGGTCAAACGGTTCATTGGCAAATGCCTGGAAGGCCACACGGGGTGAGCGGTGGTCAACAACGGCATAGCCAATGGATTCTAGCCTTATTTTCAGGACTTCAAGGATATTCTGATCATCATCAACCAGCAGAATTCTACCGGATTCGGAGGCATTGGTATTCATTGTTGATGCTTTCTTTGGTGAAAAGCGTTTTCAGTCCGCTTGCTGCGGCCACACATCTGTAAAGTAAGTAATTGTTCTTGATGATGTCCCGGCATGGCTCTCGCTCATTCTCGCCGGTCTCCCATGGCCTGCCTGTCGGCAGACACGGCTATGAGCCAAGCCCGGACATCCTTAGGTAATTGCTTTATAAACGTGAGATATTGATAAACAAAAAATTAATGATTTCAATATATTACAATTATTTATCCAGAAGTCAGAAAACTGATGGCATAGTAAAACAAGTTAGGTGATTAGCAGTTAGCCATTAGCATTTAGCTTTTAAAAATCAAGGCTTTACGTTGATTAGTAACAATATTTAATGGGTAGGTATCTGTAATCATAAACTAATAGCTAATGGCTAAAAGCTAATTGCTTTATTTAGAAACAAGCCATCATGGTTATTCCGTATCGATCTTCATTATAGCTTTTAGCTTTTCTCTCAGTTGTTGATTTTTTTTCTGCAGCTTGCTGCAGACATCCTGGTTGTCCATGATTTCCTGTTCCAGTTGATCAACGGTTTTTTCCAATTCCTTGATCTGGTAATATTGCCTGATCACATCATGAAGCAGATAGTTTAACAGGTTACAGTAAACCGGATATAAACTCTGGTCGCCAGGAACATCTTTTACCTGTTTTAAATGCCGCAGAGCCCGCTGGTAACTTTGGTATTCATAATCTTTTAATGCAAAAATCAAACCGCTTAGAAAGTGGTATTCATTTTTTTCGGCTATGCCCATTTCAACATTATGCAGGGAGCTTAAAATCTGGTTGGCTTCCTTTAATTTTCCCTGGCGAAGCAATTTACTGGTTTGTTCCAAACTGATTTTGGTTGCCTGCTGTTGATCCGTAAGGTCACTGGGGTGCAGAAGGCCACCGACCCCGGAATTCAACGGAGCACAGGAATTCAGCTGGAGGAGCATGAACAGCAGCAGGCCCAGCGGAAGAAATAAAGCCATGGTGGCTGATGCCTTTGCAAAATGGTCTGGGTGATGGTTTTTAAACATCTTTGGCCTCCGCCAGGTTGTTCTTGCCAGGTTTTTCCGGCATGATTACATGAAAGACACAGCCGCCGTTTGACCGATTATGAGCCCAGATAAGGCCATGATGTCCTTCTATGAAAAATTTTGCAATGGAAAGGCCGACGCCTGATCCCTTGCTGTGGTCAGGCAGCCACTGGTTTCCCTGTTGAAAACGAACAAAAATCTGGTCAAGCAGGGTATCAGGGATGCCAGTGCCGGAGTCAGCGATGGAAAAAAAGATAAAGTTTCTGGCCAGCTCAGCTGGCAAGGAAGGTATGTTGTCGGCGATAAAATCATCTTTACAGCCTACCTTGATTTCAATGGTGCCGCCTTCCGGGGTAAACTTGATCGCATTGGAAAGCAGGTTGTCGATTACCTGGCCTAAGCGCAAAGCATCGAATTCCTGCGCCGGTAAGAGACTTTCCTGTACTAGGTCCAGGCTGATATTTTTTTTCCCGGCCAGGGAATCAGCTGCCATCATCCGGGAGCGCAGCAAATCAACCAGGTTGCCGGGGGCGAAGTTGTAAGAGATGACCCCGGCCCGGATGCGGGAAATATCAAGCAGGTCAGAGACAATTTTAATAATGCGGTCTGTTTCACCCAGATTAATTTTGACCAGGCGGGTCTGTTTTTCATTTAAGGGGCCAGCGATTTTTTCCTGCAGCAGGGAAAGGGATTCCCTCATGGAAGTTAACGGGGTTTTAATTTCATGGGAGAGATTGGCAATGAATGAGGCTTTAACCTCATCAAACTCTGTCAGTCGGTTAGCCATGATATTGTAATAGATCGCCAGTTTGCCAATTTCCTTGTCACGAAAGCCCTGGATGCGAGTGGTGAAATCTCCTTGGGTAATTTTTTTCATCCCGGTAATGATGGTGCTGAGAGAATGTTTGATGGAATAGTTTATCCAT
Source organism: uncultured Thermodesulfobacteriota bacterium (assembly GCA_964478545.1). Classification (GTDB taxonomy): domain Bacteria; phylum Desulfobacterota; class Anaeroferrophillalia; order Anaeroferrophillales; family Anaeroferrophillaceae; genus DQWO01. The sequence continues at coordinate 9,081 of CAYZIS010000001.1, read as the reverse complement.
AGGAACATGATCAACAGTGCCAGACAGGTCAGGGCGGAAAAAACAATCAAGTCATGTTCATATTGGTTGGTAATGTCCCGGGTTTTCATAAAGCTGCGGTTGATTTCCCGGTAGCCCAGCAGCTGAAACTCTGCCAGCGTACCTTTGCATTGTTCATAACTTAGTTTCATCTTTTCTATGAAGGTTCCGGTATCAGAACCTTCGTGCAGCTCAAACATTTCATTGAGCAATGTATGAAAGCTGGATAATTCTTTTGTCAGCCGGACCCTCAGGAGATTTTGCTCAGCGGCCAGAGGATATTGTAAAATAGTATTAATTGTAGTGCGGGCATCCTCAATATTATTCTTGACCAGTTCCGCATAGGTGGGCTTTTTTAAAAGCAGATATTTACGCATCCCTTTATAGGCATTATCGCTGGCCTGCTCCATTTTCTGGCAGTCATCCCATAAGTTAAACTGCACTGCAGTCAACTGGTTGACAATGGTGGAAATTTTCCTGATTTCCAGCAGTGAATAAATGTTGACAGCCATCAGACAGATGAGGACAAAGGCAAAGGCCAGGAGGATCTTCTGGGAAATGGAAATTCGGTCAAGCATAGGCGGTAGAGACGTTGTCGATTAGTTGACCCAACTTTTTGAGTTGCTCTAAAAACAGCCCTGCCTGTCGGCGGACACGGCTATGAGCCAAGCCCGAACATCCTGTCATGTATTCCCGACAATGCAACTCAGAAAGTTGAGTTAGTTGACTAACTCAGGATCACAGGTTCCAGATTTTCTATGAGCACCATTATATAGGAGAAAGGTATAAGGTGCAAGGTACAAGGTGAAAGGCTGAAGGTAGAAGGTCTACTATTCCAATTCCCGGCGGACTTGTTTGACCAGGTGCATGATAAATTTTTGCAGCAGGATCAGGGTTTTTTTGTTTTCGGCTTCGAAACGCAGGACCAGCACCGGCTGGGTGTTGCTGGCCCGTACCAGGGCCCAGCCGTTGTTGAAAATAACCCGGATGCCGTCGATGGTGATGATATCGTGAATGGTGGGACACTCGCCATTTCCCTCCCGGCAGCTGAATAATCGCTCACGCAGGCGATCCACCAGGGAAAATTTCAGCTTATCCGGGCAGTCATAGCGCAGTTCCGGGGTGTTGCAGACGGACGGCAGGAAGTCCGCCACTTCGGAAAAATGATAATCCTTGATGATCTGCCCTTTGATCGCCATGATTTCCAGCAGTCGCAAGGTGGCGTAAATGGCATCATCATAGCCGAAATACCGGTGGGCAAAAAACAAGTGGCCGCTCATTTCTCCGGCCAGCAAAGCCCCTTCATCCTTCATCTTCTGTTTTATCAGCGAATGTCCGGTTTTCCACATGATTGCCCGGCCGCCCATGCCCTTGATGGCATCAAACAGGGTCTGGGAACATTTGACATCGGCGACGATGGCGGCATCGGGATGTTTTTTAAGAATTTCAGCGGCATACATAATCAGCAGCTGATCGCCCCAGATAGTTTTTCCCCGGTCGTCCACCACTCCGAGGCGGTCGGCATCGCCATCATAAGCAACTCCCAGGTGGGCCTTGTCAGCCTTGACCGCTTTTTTTAAATCAACCAGATTTTCCTCGACCGTGGGGTCCGGATGATGATGGGGAAATGAACCGTCCGGCTCGCAGTAAAGACAGCGATAGCGGAAACCCAGCCGATCAAGAATTGCCGGCAGCACCAGGCCAGCAGTACCGTTGCCGGCATCGGCAATCAGGTGGATGGGAGCTTTTTGGTCTTGGTTGAACTGTTTCAGGGCCTGGAACTGGTTCTCCAGATAGTCCAGATAGGCCGGAATGATCTCGATTTGTTCATAGGTGCCGGTATCTGTATCAAAAGGAAAGGAGAGCGCTTCATAGGATTTTTCCCGCAGATCTTCGATCAGATCCTCGATGACTGCCCGGCCGTTGAGGGTAATCTTCAGGCCGTTGAATTCCGGTGGGTTGTGACTGCCGGTGACCATGATGTTGCCGATGACCTCATCTATGGTTGCCTGGGAAAAGTAGCAGGCCGGGGTCAGGCAGAGGCCCAGGTCCTTGATGTTGATGCCCTGGTTCCTTAAGCCCCGGATCAGGGCGGCGGCGATGCGCGGTGAATGGAGGCGCATGTCCCGGCCCACGGTCAGAGTGATATCGTCGCCATAGGATTCGCGGATCATCACCGCCAGGGATTCACCGATGACCTCCACCGCTGTATCATGAAGGTCTTCATCGGCATGGCCACGAATATCGTTTTTACGAAAGATAAGGGGATTTATTTTCATGTGTTAAGTTTTTTTATGGGTAAATATCTGACTGACTATAAAAGCAACCAACGGTGATGCAATATTTGAAAAAAACAAACACTTCTTTGGATTTTGGTTTACCCGATTGTTTTTTCTCACGGAGGTACAGAGACACGGGGATCATGTGAAAAAAGTTCGCTTTTCTCTGTGTCTTTGCGCCTTTGTGAGAGTTATTTTATTTTCATTGTTAGCAGAATATTTACTTTTATGGAGTTTTTAATAATTATGGCTGCCTTGAAAAATTAGAATTTTTGTTTGAGTACTAGACAGGTGAAAATTATAACCGCAGGAATATATTTCATATTTTGAGGATTATACTTTGGGTCTAATGCAGTAATCGAGCAAAAAGGCCATTTTTAAAGACAGCCTTATGAATAGTTGCCGCATTTTCCCACTATCGGCAGTTTCAGCAAACTCTTTAGGCGTAAGCGTAAAAAAGGATGACTCTGGATGCCACCCTTCTAAAAAATATGCAACCATGAGGGCATGAGGTCTTGAAGATTATTTAGCCAAACGTCCTGTCCTTCAGGTTTTTCATGGTATTAATATCATTGACGTATTGTCATGTATCTCTTTTGGTTCCGGCTACGCTGGGTTAGTAACTTACTCCTGAATTCCTGTCACTCTTTTCAGTACCTCCTTGAGGGGTATGAAAAACAAGAAATTTTCAGGAATACATTCAGGATGTTCGGGCTTATAGTGGGTTTGGCCGCCGAACGAATCACCAGGACGGTGATTCGCGGCGGACGCCCGGGGACATTGCTTTAGCGCGTCCCACAGGCCGGCCAGCGAGAATGAGCGGGAGCTATCCCGGAACATCCCGGTACATTGATTTTGGTTGCGGGCGTTAGCCCGGATTAGGTTCTTATCACGGAAGTTTTATCCGGTGGAATAAAATTTTATGTGACCACGAAAATCACGAAGGATTTTTCAACGATATGTCGGTGAGGAAATGATGAAGAGGGGTGACCATGACCTCGCTAGTTAAGGGATATTCATGCTCTACCGGAGCGATGATCAGTGCCTGGTCGGGGCTTATGGTATCTATTGAGCTCCAAAAGCTTTTTGTTACTTTAGGAGCAGTTGATGTCTTTATTTCTATGGCGATAGTTCTATTGCCTTTGGTCAGAATCAAATCAATCTCAGCCCCATTTGACGTTCTGTAATAGTAAGATTGCCAGCGTGGGAGTTGGGTCAATAGATTTTCAATGACAAAACCTTCATATGAGGAACCGTACATCGGATGGGAAAACAGCTCTTCCATGGTTTCTATACCCAGCAATGCGTGCAGCAAGCCGGAATCTCTAATATAGACCTTGGGAGATTTAATCAGTCGCTTCTTAATGTTTAAGGTATACGGTGGCAATATCCTGACAATAAATGTCTGCTCCAGCAGGTCAACATATTTCCTTATGGTATGTGAACTGACGTCCATGGACCCGGCCAGTTTCGAAGAATTGAGTACCTGCCCATGGGAATGTGCCAGCATTCTCCAGAATCTCCCCAGGCTGCCGGCTGGAATACTAAAGCCCAGTTGGGGAATATCACGTTCCAGAAAAGTCCTTATATAGTCCTCCCGCCACTGGATACTGCTTTCATTGTTTGCCGCCAGCAGACTTCTGGGATACCCTCCTCTAAGCCAGTGAGTGCCGATATCTATTGCCGGGACTTCAAGCCGGATAAAAGGAGTGATTTCCATATATGAAACCCTGCCGGCCAGCGATTCCAAGCTTTGTTTAATCAGATCCCTGGATGCCGATCCCAAAATTAAAAATTGAGCATTTTTTTTGCTGCGGTCAACAATGCCCCTGAGAATGGGAAAAATGTCGGGAGTTCTCTGGATTTCATCAAGACAGATCAAGCGGTTTTTAAACTGGGCGAAAAAAGCTTCAGGATCGGTGAGTTTATTCAGGTCGGCGGGACGTTCCAGATCCAGATAGATGGCCTGGGGAAAATCCGCCAGGACCATTTCGGCGATAGTTGATTTTCCAACCTGTCTTGCCCCGAGCAGGGCGACGACCGGATTGGTTTTAAGTCTTCGCAGAACCGTGCTAACAATATTTCTTTTGATCAATCCATGCATATTTGAACTCTACATGCAAATATACATTAAATCAACCTTTTTCACTCAATCATTTCACCATCTCCAGGGCGTACTTGCCGGCATTGTTCCGGGTCATGATCACCATCACGTCTTTGCCTTTCAGGCGGGTGAAGCCGAAATCGATGACATCCCGGGGAATGGGTGGTGATTTCCAGGTTTCGACGATGTTGCTGTTTTTCCATTGGACGCCGACTACCTGGTCCTGTTCGTTTTCTTCCCCCTTGATCATGCTAATCCCTTTTTCCACCACATCCAGTTGAATTTTTCGCCCTTTTTTAATCAAAAAAGCTTGCTGTCCAAAGGAGTTTTTCAGGGTGAAACGTCTGGCTGCACGGCGGTCTGCAGTGGTTTCTTTAATAGAGAAGCCACCTTTATAAATATCTTTTTCTAGTTTTTGTGGGTAGATTATTTCATCATAAAGACCAAACGATTCAGTTGCTGTGGCAATCAGTTCTTCCGTTGGAGCGTCAAAACCACCTAAAGTGCCCTTCATATCTAAAACCAATAGTTGTTTTTTATTAAACGGATTAGGAACGAAATTATAGAGAGAAAAAACATTATGGGCTTCCTGGTACTCATTTTTGGCGCTAAACTTTCCGCTCTTAAATCCTCCCCATTTGATCGGCAATTTATATTGTTTATATCTGTCAATTTCCTGCACCAATAAAATCCGCTTTCCCCCCCTGGTTTCCATAACCCGAAAATAGTACGGCAGACTTTTCTCCAGAACACTGAAACTTTTACCCTGTAGTTCAAGAATAAATGAGTTAAGCTGGGTATCATTTTTGTCCATAACGGTGACAATCTTGCCTGAACTTAGATAGAGTTCATCTTTGCCATTGTGATTGAAATCGCCCTGGTGCAGGCCAAGAATTACATCGGAATCGGTAATTTTATAGCGGGCAACGGGAATCAATCTGCCATTGTCCAGCCGGTAAGCCTCAAGTCGTCTCTGGTTGACAAAAATAATTTCCTGGCTGCCATTGCCATCAAGATCAGCAAAAACAAACCGATTATAGGCACTTTTCAATTCAAGGCGATTAAAGATTCCATGCCCGTTTGTTCTTGCTGGCTTAGTGAATGAATTCGATTGATTTTGTTGTTGAGTTGCCAACCCCAAAGGGACACCTATTTGACGGACCAGCGGCGGAGAATAGGATAAGGTGAAGCTTTTTTGGGTCAAAACCGCGTTGTTAATATCGGTTAAGGTGGCAAACAGTCGGTTATATTGACCTTCAAAGCGGATAATCAACGGACGTACTCCAGGAGGAATGGTTGGTGATTTCAGCTCATGATAGAAAATGCCAGCCTGTTGAAGCTCCCGGGAGAGATCAAGATAGGGAGGGAAGCTTTTAGGATTGGCGATATTGGTGTAGAGATAAAGGGCATTGTAGGTGTGGGGGAAAACCGGTGTTCCTGTTTGAAAATTTCCATATCCTTCGATAATGACTCCCCGGGCCTGGTTTCCGACAATTTGGTTGAGGCGAATAACGGCAATATCATTTTGCAGAGCCTGTGGAATGCCACGCATGGAAGTTCCTTTGACGGCAACCATCATTCCGGGGTGTAAACCTTGAGTGGTAAGATTGATGATGACATCATCATTTTGCCGCACTGTAATCGCACCTATTGGGTAGCTGCCGGCAGCAAGAAATCTTTTCGCCGTGGTGACCAGCGGCTGCCAGGGGCCGGCGAAAGCCGGATGACTGAAAAGAAGAAAAAACAGGATTGCGAGGGAAAAGTGAATATATTTCCGCTGATTTTTAGAGCTCATCTATATAGACTACCCTCAAAAAGGTTGAAGATACATGCTAAAGAGGAGGTCAATGTATTGATTCTTATGGGAAAATGCAAGCCAAAAAAAGGTCCGCCCCATATCGGGCGGACCTTTCAAAAAAGTATCGCACTTTTTACGATTCTATCAGACTACCATTTCCATACCATTTCGATGGTATCCATATAACCGGTATCGTCATAATCGTTGCCATAGAGATCTTCAATGGCATCGCCGGGCACAAAAACAGCAATGGTGTTGCCCAGTGAAAAGTGATTGCTGAACTTGTAGGTGAAGCGGAAATCAAACTCTGTACCAACTTCATCATCAATACTATGGCCATAGAAATCTTCCAGGGCACCCTCATCCTCAAACTGGAAATACATTACCTGCGTTTTGTAAGACCATTTGTCAATGCTGCCCTTGACACCGGCACCGAAGGAGATCATCCCCGGAGAATTGGCGCTAGCGGAGCCGCTGATGCCGCCATAACCAGATTTTGAGCCGCCCAGCATATCAAAATCATTGGCATACAGGTGGCTACCAAGAATGGAATTGTAGCGGTAAACAAAGGCATTCTCAATCCCGAAGGTCGGGGTATAACGGGCGATGTTGGTGATGCTGTTGTAAGCCTCAATGTCATCATCGTTGCCATCGTCATCACCGGTCCGGAAGGTGACGCCGATATAGGGGACGAACTCTTTTTTGATATTGAAGTCACAAGACGCGTAGGCAGCCCAGGCATCAACATCCATATCATTGGTGTCGCCGGTGACATAAACGCCCTCAAAACGAGGGGTAAACATGCCTATTTTACCGTAGCCTTCCACCCCAAAATAGTGGGTTTGGGCGTGGTCACGGGCTTCACAATCGCTGAAGGCATAGAAAGGGCTTATTTTGAAACCGTTGTCAAGGGTGTAAATTCCCTTCAAGGTATAAGCTCTCCAGTCAAGGGAGTCGCCATCGCCACCCAAAAGACCAATGGATGGATTTTCCTGGTCAATATTATCCTGAATGATCAGGTAGAGGGCTTCCCAGGAGAAGTTGTCACCTACTTTGCCGAACAGGCCAATGTAGGGATGATCATCGCCATAAACCAGGCCGCCAGTCATGAGGTCAAGAAACTTGGTGTTCCAACCGGTTTCCACGGCGAATTTACCGAAGTTATAGGTAACGTTCAGTTTTTCCACCCCAAAGGAATTTCCTGACATGCCGGTTTTACCGTCACCAATCTCATTATCGCCCCGGTCACAATTAGCCTTGTTTAGGTTGAAGTCAGATTCGAGGATAATCAGAAAACTCCAGTTTTCGCCTTTGCCGGCCCAGCCCATGCGGATTTCATTGCGGATAAAATGATCTTCACCTACGCCATTCTCATCAATCAGGAAATCATGTCCTTGATCATCGTCGTTGAAGCTAAGATGATGCGTAAAGGACGGATAGGTTTTTAAGCTGCCAAAAAAATTGACGTCAATATCCTTGCTTTTCAATCCCATCTCACCCATGGCGGCAAAGGATGCCGCGGCGGTGGCAAAAATAAATACCACGCAAATCAGTAGTGCCATCATGCTTTTTTTCATAAGTTGTACTCCTTTTGTTTATTGAATTAATGTAGTGAACTTACTAACAAATCATTTCATGGTGAAATAATTTACTCACCACCCCCTTCTTAAAAGGCTGGCAAGATACTGTTCCTCTCTTTTCATTCCCTTCCTGTATTAAGATATAATTGTTTAAACAGCTTTTCGGTTATTGGCTGACAAAGCTTTAAGAGATAATTCACTAACTATTATGCTGTATTGTGATGACAGGTAATATAACAGTATTTCGCCTTGTAATAGCTTGAATTTATTTTGTCAACTACTTTTTTAGAGAAATCTAATCTTATCTTTATGGCTTTTTAATGGTTGCCAGCACCGAAGTAATGAAAGTCTACGGAGTTTTGGGGACAGTATACATAATTATCCGACAGGGAAGAGAATCAGTGCCTTACTCCTGAAAGTCTGTCAATCTTTTCAGTACCCCCTTGAGGGGTATAAAAAACAAGAAAAAGGATACTCAGATATAAACCACCCGTTCGCGATGCTCACTTGAGAACACAGAGAACACGAAGGAAAATCGTCAGGTTGTTTTTCTGTGCCCTCGGTGATTTCAGTGGTAAAAAAAAATATTTTGTTTTGGATTGCGGGTCTTGCCCGTTTTAGCATTGTTGGGTAACATGCTCAGACCACGGTTTGATTTTCATTATTACGTTCTTTAAAGAACGTTCTGCTGTTTCCGTATCGTATGCTGCTTGAGCACGTAACCAGTAACCGTTGGACAAACCAAAAAAACGACAAAACCTTAAATCTGTATCAGCAGTGATCGAACGTTTTCCGGCGACAATTTGGCTGATACGCTGAGCTGGAACGTCAATTTCTTTGGCCAAACGATACTGGCTAAGCTCCATAGGTTTGAGAAATTCTTCCAAAAGAATTTCACCTGGTGTAATAGGTTTCAGTTTGTTCATAATGAATTCTCCTCAGTGATAATCAACTATTTCTACATCTTCCGCGCCTGCATCCGTCCAATAAAAGCAAAGATGCCATTGATTATTAATACGGATGCTGTGTTGACTGGAACGATCACCTTTGAGTATTTCAAGGTGATTTCCAGGGGGCACTTTTAAATTTTCAAGTTGATAAGCGATTTAAAGTTGTCGAAGTTTATGCCGTGCAACATTTGCAATATTGCTGAATTGCTTGATACGTTGGCCTTTTGAGAGCGCTTCTGTATGTTTACATTTAAAAGATATTACATCTCTTAGATTCAACTCGTAAGTGCAACTTTGATTGGTTGGTGAAAGAGCAAGCTACTTGTAGTACAATTGCATCTTTACCCACCAA